>PFUC01000052.1:8513-16512 GCA_002789895.1 Candidatus Collierbacteria bacterium CG_4_9_14_3_um_filter_43_16 | reverse complement strand
TTTTTCCCGAGCCTTTTCAATAGCCTGAAAGATGATCTCTGTCGAAAACTTCACTATTTTCTGTCTAGATTCGAACCGTCCCCGTTTCCCAAAAATACCTTAGGGGCTAGAATTCTGGTTTCCCGATAAATAATGAGTAGAAACCTAATTCGTTGTTGCCAAAGCTACTTGGTTAAATGCGATTCGAGTTATAATCGTATTATGAAAAGAATTTTCTTTATTGAAGGCCTGCCGGGAGCTGGAAAAACCTCTTTATTATCTGCTCTATCGACCAAATATCAGGTCATCTCTGAAGTTTTGGACAGAGATCATCTTTCGGAAAAACACAATAAAACCGAACAGGATTTTTTCATGCTTAATGATGAGCGCAAACTCAGCGAAGGACAACAAGCGACTGGTACCTGTTTTATTGATCGGAGTCCTCTTAGCACAGTATTTTTCAATATTGCCAAGTTTTCCTTGGATATTGATCATCCAATATCGGCAGTATTAAGCTGGTACGAAAACATAATCCACCCTATTGTGTTTAATCTAGCATCTCCTTTTAGACTGGTCTATCTTGATATTGACCCAAAAGAATCATTGGCCAGAAAACAATCAAAAGAAATCAAAAATGATCCTTGGAGAAATTTACAATCCCTATATCAAATTAGAAACTTATATGTGTCTTTGTCAAAGAGATATCCTAATCAGATTTTTTTCGTTGACGGGAAATTACACTCCACCCAATTATTAAAAAAAGTTGAGGACTATGTTCAACTTCAAGAAGCCGAAAATCACAATTAATTTGCTGGCACACGACGGTATTACCTCTCTATATACCGGAGTGGGTCGTATTGCCTTCGATAGTCTTAGGGTGCTTTGCGAAGACAAAAAAATATCGAAGTTGGTACATTCGGTAAATGCTATTACAGGAAAATATAACAATAAATGTCTAGGTTTTTCGGAAACTATCAAGAACCGATCGATCAAACTTTTGAATAAGAAAAACGGGCGACTCTTAGAAGCACTAAATGGATCTCACGGAGATATATCATATGGAGATATCTCGAACTGGCGCTATGTGTCCACATCCAGCGCCTCTTTGCTTTACAGTCTTTCGCAACAAAACCCAAACGACTTGTATATCAATTTGTGTCTGGATACGCCCTTCGCCCAGACTGCTTCATTTTTTCAGCAATATAGTGAAGATGAGAAAAAGAAGCATATTTTTGTCTGGATTCCGCATTCCACAGTTAAAATCCATAAGGTCGACTCTGCAATTCAGGGTTACAACGAGTATTACGACCAAAGGTTCGAGTGGGAACGGGTGGCAGTAAATTTAGCCAACAAAACGAGGGGGGTTTACGTCGGTTGTGTGGGCAAATTTATGAGGGAGCACCTGATCAATGAATACTCATGCGAACCGGAAAAGCTCCTCGACTTCACTAACGGACTCGATGTTGAGGATGCAAGGTTTTCTCAAAAGATGGGAGAACACGAGATAGAGAAGATTCTTGATCAATATGGAATTCCTAAGGATAAAAAGTTGATGCTCTCTTTTGGCAGGCTAGAACCATATAAAGGTTTTGACTTAACAATAAAAATTGGGGGGCATCTAGATCCAAAAACAATCATAACTGTATTAATTGCCCAGCCCTATTCGCAACAAGACCCCATTATCGGAGAATACCGTCAGTTGATGGAAAAATACAACCCAAAGGGGATATTTATCTCCGATTATGATTTTAATTTACCCCATGTTCTATTAAGATGGCACCGGACAAAGATACTCTTGGTCCCCTCGCTTGCGGAACCCTTCGGACTAATTCCCGAGGAGGCGCGTTTATACAAAAATCCATACCTTAGAATTGTGGCCATGAATCGGGATGGTTATCTCGAGCAGATAAGTGATGGCAAAGATGGCTTTCTGATGGATCTCACAACAGTCGGGGAATCATCTGAAAAAATCAATAAGATCCTATCCTTGTCTAACAAACAAGCCAATGAAATGGCTGATACTGGATTTGCTAGGGCCATAGCGAATTATAACCTGGCGAATAATCTGTACCAGTCGGTTAGTAAGATAATTGAAGAATGTCAGAGGCAATAGACATCATCATCAAGTCTTGGAATGCCATCGACTATACCCTAGCGACATTACAGTCGATAAGAGAAAAAACAAAGCTTCCCCACAAAATTACTGTTGTGGACAATGGGTCATCCTCCGAAACATTGGATATTCTTGAACACCAGAAAGACATTATTCTCATCAAGCACGGCAAAAATATTGGTCCGGGGGAAGCCGCAAGGACGGGCTTTAATTCCACCAGTTCAAAATATTTCGTCCTTATGGATAATGATGTGGTGGTTACAGAAGGCTGGTTAGACAAACTCCTGTCTGATATAGATAATGACACCGGAGTAGTTGCTCCACTTAGATATGGATCAAGGTTGAAATATCCCTATTCGGACCAATCAAGCAGGAAAGCATGGGAGGATATCAGGGACAAGAATCCGAAACTATCTCTGTTTGACCAACTTTCTTTATTTACAGGGAATAATTCAATTGAACATTTTGAAAAAGATCTAATCTATGCCAACAACTCTAAGACAGAAAGAGTTATTGCTCCACCAGGATTCGTAAGCGTTTCTTTAGTCTTACTAAACCGAAACGCCATAAATAATTCTGGAGGTATTAGCTTGGATGAATTTGTAGGTTATGGTGGTGAAGATGTTGACATGTGTTGGAGGATTGGTGAATCAGGATACAATATAATTCGCTCAGCGAAAGTATATGTACATCATTTCGAACATTCATCTATGGAAGAAAATAAAATATCGATAAAAAAATCCCTTACTGAAAGCAATATGGTCCTGTTTAAAAAGTGGGGTCACAGAATGGACGAATGGATTAAAAAAATTGAAGCCTTAGAGGGCAGAGACAAAATCGACAATTATCCTTTTATAAAATTATTTTCCGATATCAAAAATGATAGAACAGCCGAGTATTTCTAAAGAAACAGAACAAACTTCAATTGAGCTACTTCTTCCTCGAAAGGAGACGCTCAAACCCAATGGTCCAAACTCAACTTTTGCTGAGGCCCCTTTCCAATCGGGCGAATTCGCTGAGCAAGAGTTGCAAACCAAACTTCTAGTTGCAAATGAAATCATAAGGCAGGCAATTCAAATTGACTACTTTCCGGACTCCGCAGCCGAGGCAAATTTGGCAGGTGATTGTTTCACCTCTGCAAAGTATTTGGCAGAATATCTCGAAAAACTTGGTGTTTCCGGGAAAACATATCTTGTCAGTGTCAGAAGAAACCCGTTCAATGGAGAGCAACGTAAAAGCACCAGGCATGTCGTGGTTCTACACGAACTTAACGGTGTTTTTCGTACAGTAGATCCCACCGCAATGGTTGGTTATGGATACGGCTCTGTTAGCTGTGAATGTACCTTTAAGGATGGTGTTCTGACTAGTCTAGGAGAAGAGCATCCGATTTACGAACACGTGGAACTACTTACGAATAAAGATAAGGAAACTATAGAAAAAATAAACAGATTGAGGCGTGAATATTATACAAACGGTAAGGTTGATATCGAGATGTCTGATCAACTTAGGCGTGAGGTGGAAGCAAGTGTCTGGGGAGATTATATGTCTTCTTGGGTTTCCGAAATCTATTATGTTTTGGCCATGACTTGTCTTTCACAAGGTGAGGTGGGTAAATACCAAGAACTTTCCGCAAAGGTCGTCGACCTCGATCCTTTCAAACCAAAGGTTGCAGAAGTCCCTGAAACACAAGAAGTCACAAAAGAGAAAGTCAGAGTTGCGATGGAAGCTTATACCAATGAAGTGCTTGAAATTACCAGAAAATGGCAAAAAGACGTTAGGAAAATTTGGTCAGAGGGAGACCAGACAAAGTACCACGATGCACTAGAAAAGATGCAATGGATTTTCAGGGAATTGAAATCAGTCGGACACATTAGTGACCCAATCCCCACATTTAATCTGAATAACAAATTGGTTGCTGTATATAATCTCAATCCTAGAGCCTTACACGAAGCTCATCTCACTGCGGCCTGGATAAAACCCAATTCAAACCGCATGGGTGTATGGGCTGCCGCCCATGAGGCTATCCGTCAGGTTGGTCCTATCGTCGCTGAATATGAATTTAATTCGGGAATTTCCGGAGACTATGGTGAAACTCCAATTTATTTCACACATCCTCACGCCCTGAAGCCGGAAAATCGAAGGGCCTATACAGGCCTCTCCACAATTATGCTTATCAATGCCGACCCGGAAGAAGTAGACTTAGCCAAAAAGAAATTCAGAGACGAATGGGGTAGGATAATTTCTCAAAAAAGTGGTTTGTCTATACCGTGGTTTGATGGTACGAGTCTCCGATGGAATCGTTTCGTTACCAACTACATCCATTCAGCTGATAATGCCGCAGAATCGGTGGTACACTTCACTCTGGCCTATCCTCATTTATCTCTAGTGAACCGATGGTCTTATCCTCATCCAAATTTATAAATTAGTAAAAAAAATGGAAAACAAAGAAATAGAGTTCGGTGCCAAGATATCAAACGGTCAGCAAATTATCAACCTACTCTCAAAGAGATACGGTAAGCCGAAGATAATTAAGGTTCAAAGACTTATATACAAAACACCAAACGGAAAATACTTTTTCAAGGTTAGTAAAGAATCCACTGCCAAGGGTGCTATGGCCACCTTTTCTCTTAAAGAAGATTTGCTCAGCATGGGTATAGACTCAGGAATTAAGGTTTCTGATGAGGTTGATGTTCCTGTAGATGAAATCCAATTATCGAAGTTGGAACAAATACTTGTTTTCCTTAGGTACCAAATCGCTTCAGAGTTTAAAAAAGTTAGGCATGAGTTTTTGGTAGAGAGGATGTCAGTTGTTGTAGATAAATACGAAGATAATGACTATTTCGAAGTAGAAGGAGATAGCAAAGAAAAGATAAATAACTTTGTAAAGACACTTCCAATTATAGAAATAAAATAACACTCATGCCTCGGTTTACCCAAGATTGGTTCACACAAAATTCAAAGTATTGGGAAAGACACGTAGTTCAAAATTTGCTGGTAAATAAGGATTAAATTTTCTTCAGATTGGTTGCTTTGAAGGAAGGGCGACTATTCCCTGACTTCAATCATTTAGTACCCAGGTTGTAGATTACGTTAAGGTTTCCACACCTTCCTTCAGAGAATCGCGGAAGAGCAGTGACGAAAAGGGGGAGATTATTTCATAAAGCGGCGATACGCTTCATGTTTAAGGATTGGAAGAGTTTATCTTATTCGCATTTATTGATATGCCCAGAGAGTGCCATATGTATCGTGACCTAGTCAACCATGCATGGAGAGTGATGAATAACATTGTTTTGTCATCCTCACGAAGGCGGGGGTCGGGAATGACAGGCAATATTACTTATTCAACGGTCTCGTAAATAGGTAACAAAAAATCTCATTGTGTGACGATTACCACAACAGAACCTCTCTTGGGTTTTGCTGTGGTAAAACAACCCTTCAGAGGCAAAAACAGTTTACCTTTGGGAATCTTTTTGACATTTGACACATCAGGAATGTAAGTAACAGAACTCGTACTGCCTGATCTAGAAATTTTTATCAATCTGTCTCCACTTGTTTCAATCTCTACTTGTTTATATCTTTGAAAATTAGAGTTAATGAACAGCTTATGACTGATTCCGATTAGCCGAGCAGTGTCAAGCTTCAGGGCTTCATCTAGTGTTTGTTTTCCCCAGTGAGCCAGAAACTTACCGTCTCCAGCATTCCATAAACCATGTGCACCATAGCAGTACGCGGTTGCCCCAGCCATCATTGATGACCAGTAAGCAAATATCTGGTCATCTCGACCAAAGTTGTTCATAATTCCTTCATACCATGGTTCCAGGTTAATAAAAACTGCTTTTGGGTGTTTTGATATTATTTTATGAGGGATTTTCCAGAGAAGTTGCCTTGAACTTTCACTATGACCTGATTGTACTGTGACGGCACTTAAAAGTTGAGGATTGTTGACCACTTCATTGCTGGAGGTGCTTGTAGTGTGAATAATTATCGGTTTTCTTGTAATTGACGATACAAATCTAAGAACTTCACTCCATTTACGCATTCTTTCTTTTTGTTTGTACTTCAGGAGAGGTCGTTTCGCCAAATTAAATATCTTCCAACCTAGATGGGCGATTTTGGGGTGGGTGAATTGCCTAAGTTTGATAAGATGAAAATCATCGGTACTTTTATCAGGAAGTAATTTATTTTCCTCTCCTATCCAGATGTCAGCTTCACCTGTAAGACAATAGATGATGTTGAGCTTGTCTAAACTTTTTATTATCAACCTCCACCATGCTTTCATTTTATTTACCCCAAGCCATTCAATTTGATGTCCCCAAGCGCCGTACACAATGACCATGAAACCAAGTGAGTTAAGGAGTTGAATTCTGTGTCTAGCTAACTCAAGATAATTTTTATTCATTACGCCTTTGAGACTCCATGCCGAACCGACTTGACTTAGAGCACTTTGGTTTTCAGGCCCAACTTCTGGAGGTATTCCCACCACAAGTTGTATTGCCGTAAATCCTTGTGAGGCTCTAAGTTTTGCCATTTTCTCAAACTGAATGTCACTAATACGTTGAGTCAAAGCGAACCACCACGTATCACATAAGAAGTTGGGCAGTTTTGTTATCCTTTTCACCTTTGTCTGATAGTTTCTTGCCAGGCAACCAGTGCCTTGCTCTCTGGAATTTCTATGTCATCAAAAGTGATTATTTGTCCTGGTTCAACATATCTTTTCATTACCACATCAAAGACTAACCCAATGGGTACATGAGTTTCGTTCCCAGAAATGTTTATCGCTTCGCCTCTGACACTGAATCCACCAACCCCCCTCTTAAGTAATTCGCCTGGAACCAAACGACGCTTGGCAATGGTAGCAACACTAACTTGAGGGTTATCTCCGTTATTCAGAAGGACTCCCTCTCCTTGTAACACCTGACGAATAGTTTTAGTTATTTCTAGATGACACAAATGGAACGGACGGGTGAGCACATAGTATGGTCCATCGCCTAACTTGTAGTACCTGAGAAAGGGTGACTGTTCACGGTCATGTTTGGCCGCTATAAAGACACCAGCGGGTGATTTTGGGGATAATACATAGTCACTAATTCTTAGTCCCATCGAGTCTGCCTTTTTGGCTAGTTCAATTGCTCCGTCACGGTAGTCGTTACACTCGACTCCCAACATTCCCCGTCTTACTATATTTACACCCAGTCCATTAGCCACTAGGGTTTGTTCGATTTGAATTTTAGTACCATCAGTAAAAGAGGTGACCTGGTCTAAACTAATTCCGCTTCTATTTCCCCAATAGCGCATTTCATCTACCGTTGGTGTGTGGTTCAAAAAACCCTTAATGTTGCCATAGACGATAGGCTCAAAGCCCATACCTAGTACATCTTTTTGGAGGGCCGCTAGAGAACCTGGCTGGTCGCCCTCTGCCTCTGTAAGCAAACCTCTTTTTTGAAGCCAGCTTCCAGTTGTGACTTGTAGCTCAGAATCCATTGTAACCACTGGTATTCCAGCTTCAAGAACCTTAATTAGTGCGTCGGTAGCGTGAATTGGGTCACCACTACACTCAACGACAATGTCTGAAGTATCAACTAGTTCTTGAATAGAGTTAGTAATCTGTCTTTTTTCAACAGCCATGTCTCTAACCTCCTCATAATTACGTCTCGTCAAAATTCTTGATACACCAAGCGATTCATCACTTTGGAGAGAATAGCTCAGGCCTCTAGCAATAAAACCAGTTCCAATAATACCCACCCTTGATTCCTTTCCCATATTGCTCTGAATTTTATCACCAATTAGCAAATTTCGTAGTTCCAAACAACTCCGACAGCCTAGTCCCGATACTCCTTGTCGGAGTGCATGTGTCTTTCAACCAGACCACGGAGAAAAACCGATCTGGGTAATTTTTTTCTTTGACTG
>PFUC01000052.1:0-8482 GCA_002789895.1 Candidatus Collierbacteria bacterium CG_4_9_14_3_um_filter_43_16 | reverse complement strand
GTAATTTTTTTCTTTGACTGATCCAGTCCAAGTAACGTCCGATCTCAGGAGAGATATAAAAGTTAAAACGGACATCAACTTTTTCCCGAGCTTCATCGATGGCACGAGAAAGAATGGCCGAGAGACTAGAAAGGCTATATTCATAAATAAATAGCAAATCCTGCCCTTCGTCTTGCAGGATGTGAGGCTTGTGTCCCTCAAGGTAGAGAATAATAACTTGCTTGTTGTTTTGAAGACTGTAGGCAATTTCTTGGCCGATACCAAAGCTGGGGGTGGAAGCCTCAATCACGATCAGATCAGCCTGATTCTTACGCTTAGTCATTAATCGTTGATTTTCAAGGCTTTCCTTGGGGGTTTGTTTGCTGAGAAACTCTCTATTCTTATTTAAAAGATGGTCATAAAGTATGTTGTGTCCCAGATCTTGTAAGGTGCGGACGATAAGAGAATACCGATCCATGGCTGATTTTTCGACATTGCTAATGGGGGCGGAAAAATAGATTTTCATTTATTTTTTGACTATTAAACAATCACTACACCTGGGTTCATAGGTAATAGAGTCGGTAGGGCCAACGAAGTCCGGCATATTGATGTTGGCCGGTATGCCATTTATTAAACGCTGGTCAAATCGGTCTGCCGGCTTGCCGCACATATTACAAAGTGAATATAGGCGATGAATCTTGTGAGAGCGGGACTTGAGTAGAGCAGAAAAGATAAATTCACCTCCCAGACTGTTGTAATCCAATCCGGCAGCGATAAAAAGTCCGCCTCTGTCCAAGAAGAGATGAAGTTCTTTGAGAAAGAAGCTTTGAAGATCATGGGGGGTGAGCTGGATTTCGTCGACTACCACGATGTCATGATCGTGAAAAATCTGTTCGATCTTCTCCTTGGTATCAAAACTCACAGCTTCCATTCTTTTATTATTTCTGGATCGAATCACTCCAGTGATCAAGTCGTTTCTGTCAACCAATGGCTGGCAGAAGACATAGGGTTTCTCAATACCGCCGGATTCTTTAAGCAATTCTTGAAGTTTAATTAAAACCAATGATTTTCCGGAACAGCTGTTTCCGACGATCATGGAAAAATGACCGTGTCCGAGGGGACCCTTTTTGATTTTCCGATATAGCCAATTGGTAACCTGGTCGGCTTTTTCTTCTACGAATGCGTAGAGATGATTGGTGTCTTTTGTGTTTTCTGCCTGCACTAATACATAGTATATCAAAATTCCGAAAAATATCTTATATTAAAGCATTTGACCTTAGGGTCTATAATTGTGGCATGGAATTTAATCAGTTTCCAAAAATATATCAAATACTTCAAAAAGAGAACCTCTTGCCTGATGGAGTATTAAGTAATGGAAATTTGTTGTGTAGAGACAATGATGGAAATAAATTTGTTATGAAAGATTTGGTCGGTTTAGAAGGCGTTGTTTATACCGATATTTTTCCAAGTGTTAATGACCAAAAAATTGAATTCAAAATCTTGATTCTTCCAAAACTATATAAAATAGTCGATAAATTTATTTTTTTTGAATTCTATAATGGTAAAAGCTTTAATGAAACTTGGGACGAGTTCAAGCCTAATAGTTTGGGTGGAAGAGGTGTACCTCTCAACTCCGTGAATATGTTTATTGATTTAATCTTTGATTTTTCAAAAATAGATATTTCACGATTACCGACTAACCTAATAGAATTTGACTTTGATTTATGGAAATCTGTCCATTTCAAAGAAATGAGTAAGGGACTAGAGAAATTTGGTTTGCTTTCAAAAGAACAGATATCAACTTTGAACAAAATATTCCTGGATACAGAAATGCAATGGTGAACTTCATAGAGAATCATGTGGCATTCTTATATGTACATATGTGGGGGAATCCGCTATTCCAGCAGGCTTTGCTAAAAAAATCGATAGCTACTTTTAATCTCGACGCTGAAAATGTCCGTGCGTCGATTCTTATTAAGTCACTTGAACAAGCATTTTTATGGATCCACAATTATGATGGTGCGAGTTATTTATCAATGGGTCAAGTCCAAATATTTGTCAATATGCTCAATCTTTCTTATTTTGAGTCAATAATTAGTTAAACATGAAGAAAAAGATTCTAAAAAGTTCCATACATAATTCAACTGAGCTATTTCACCCTAATTATCTCTTGGTAGCCATTCCATCACGCGGAATGGTTAGCTGTGAATTTGTTTCCTCCTTACTTATACAAGACAATCCACTAAATATGAGTTTAAGATATCGTTTTGAACTGGGTGGTGAGGTGGGCAAGTCAAGAAATGCACTTGTAAACTATGCTAAAAGAATAAAGGCCGAATATATTCTATTTTTAGACGATGATGTCATTCTTCCACCTGATTGCTTTAACAAATTGGTTTATTGGGCAGATAAAGGCTACGAGGTTATCTCCGGGGTGTATTACAGCAAACAAATTCCTCCGCAACCATTGATTTTTAAAGGCCGTGGAAATGGATATATGAATAATTGGAAGGAAGGAGATATTATTGAAGACGCAGATGGAATTGGTATGGGTATCGCATTAATCAAAATGAGAATATTTAATGAAATACCTAGACCTTGGTTTGTTTCTGTAATAAAAGAAAAAAATAAAGCTACTGACACATTCATATCTGTGGATGAGTCCTTGTATTTCTGTGATAAATTGAAACGGGCAGGGAAGAAAATATTAGTTGACACATCTATCCAGGGAATACACTTTGATTCAAAAAATAAAATATACTATTTCAATAGCCAAGGTGAACCTTGCGCAGTAAAGGATAACAAGGTGTTAATGGGCAGACCAAAAGATGAAAACTAATAATTTATTTGAGGAAATCAAACTAGAGGATAACGAAAGATCAGAAATCGAGATCAAGGATCCAGCTACTAAACTGGTAATTGAAAACATTGATTTTGGGCATACTGATACTCTAATAGAATACTTTTCGCCAACAGGGTCAATTGGAATAATCTCTACTAGACGGAATCCGAAAATAAATGTTGTGGAGGTAGTAACGAACATCAGAGATTTTGAAGCTGTTTCAGAAAATTTGAAAAATAATCAAGTGAAACATGGCCAAGTTCTTTACCCAAACCAAATTAATGAAATAGGCAAAAACTTCGACATTGCGATTATCAGAACTATACTGGAAAAAAGAAAAAAATTGATAATCGATACGTCCTTGAGGGCAATGTCGCAATTGAAACCTGATGGGTATTTGCTAATAGTCGGAGCCAAAAAAGAGGGTGTGCAGTCTGTATCTAAGCATATATCTAAATTAACTTCATCGACTTCTGAAACAATGGCCTTCAAACATGGAATTCATTTGATTAGGTTGAAAAAGCCAGATGATTATGCTTATCAAAACTTGAACCAGGAATCAATATTTAACAAATTTGAAGTTAGAGGTTTGGAAATAGACTTAAAACTAGATGAACGAGTATTCGCTAAGGGAAAATTAGATCCGGCAACCAAACTATTAATAGAAAACGTGGAAGTTGAAGATGGATCAAAAATTCTAGATTTAGGATGTGGTTCGGGCGTGATTGGAATTGCGATATCTAAATTAGGAAAAAATATAGACGTTACTTATGTTGATGACGACTATGCGGCAACGGAGGTCACCAAAGACAATCTGATAAAGAATAACTCCGAGAACTTTGCTGTTTTTCTAAGTAATGAGTTCGATAAGATAAAAGAAAGAAAATTCGACTTAATCGTCTCCAACCCACCATTTCATCTAGGAAAACAAACTTCAAAGATCGTTGCGTCAGAATTTATCAAAAAGAGTTACTTTTCTTTAAGCCCTAATGGAAAAATCTATATTGTCTGTAATGCCTTTTTGCCTTACGAAAAATCGATTAAGAATATCTTTGGAAATTGTGAAATTGTGGCAAGAACGCCGGCATACAAACTTCTAATGGCTAAAAAGTAGATAGAAGTTCTTTGGGTAAATCCTCTAAATATTGTTTTTTTACTTTTTCAAAAGTAGATGGTTCAATTGAGTAACCTAATGTTTTGTTAATTTCTTTTTCGACTTCGTTACGAGTTAGGGCGTTCATATGATTAAGGAATAACATTCCACTGATTTTATCGAGAAAATAAAATTTCATTTGATTACATAAATAGACGCAATACCCTTCTCTCTCACGGCGGTATAAAATTCTGTTCCTGCCACAGCCAATTTCGAATAAATTATTGTTTTGGACTTTGGGCATAATAGCAATGTTTATCGGTACCATTTAAATCACCTGTCATGTAATACGCTGCTGCGCGACAGCCAGCACCACACCACCTATATTTGCATAACGAACATGGCCCAGTAAGATTTGACTTTTTAAGATTTCTAAATTTTTTGAATAGCTCCGACTTCCCCCAAATTTTTTTGAAGTTTTTAGTTCGGATGTTACCTGCTGACATATTTATATCTGAGATAAACATTTCACAAGGGTAAACTTCACCGTCGGCACCCACAGAACAAACTGATATTCCCGCAACACAGGAGATCTCTTTTTCATCATGCTTAATATTTTGTTCCCATATTTCTTTTAGTTGTTTTATTTTTCCTAGTTGTTGTAGTGGAAAATAATACTCCCAACAAACAGCCCCTTCATTGGTAACATTCAAATTGACTTTGGGAAAGGGATTTTTAGTTTGATAGTCAATCAAATGTGTAACAAATTCAGTGTATCTCTTATTTCCTGGAACTAAATCTGGGTTTTCAGATAACCTACCAACCGGACAAAGTACCTGAATGCCTACCAAATCAACTCCCAATGTCCTTACTAGGTCAATTATTCTAAAAATTGAATCAATATTAAACGAATTGAGGGTAATACCAATTGCCGTATTAATATTTTCTTTTTTTAGGGCTTTGATGGCATCGATGGCCTTTGGGAAGGATTTACCACCCTTGATCTTTTCATGTAATTCTGCCGTATCTCCTTCTAGTGAAACGGTCACCAGTTCAAAATTACCTTTGGCAATTCTTTTACAAATATCTTTTGAGAGAAATAGTCCGGTTGTATTAAGAGAGACAGAAAATTTGAATTTTTCAAGAAGGGATAAGATATCGGGAAAATCTTTTCTCATGGTTGGTTCTCCACCAGCCAACTGTATCCTAAAAACTCCCATTTCCTCAAGTTCAATAAAAAACTTCTCCAAATCAGAGATTGATAATTCGGTTTCATTTCGTATACCACCAGCAGATGCATAACAATACTTACACCTAAGGTGACATCGGCTGGTCAAATTCAAATCAACCCTCAACGGAGCTGATAAATAACTCCTCATATTGCCACGATTATACTAAATCGTGTTACGCAGCTCTACCCCAAGTCTTAAAGATAATAACCTTAGGGGTTAGTTTAGCCTTCAAATCGGCGACAATCTTTTTAGCTTTTTTCACTCAAACTCACCACCTTTCGTTTAAATTGTTCAATATGGTTTATATTATATCTCTTCGATTGTTAGTACAACAATTCATGCGTGATTGTTACCTAAATGGGGGAAAAATATCTTATATACTAATACCTTTGACCTTAGGGAAAATTGTCTTTTTGACTTCTATCCAAAAGACATTTTTGTGCATTTTTGGCGTGGGCTGTTCTTCAGACGACTTGTCGTTAAATAATAGAGTTGTCCTGTAGAAAGATGGTTGGATACGTATTGGCTGTGTATATTGGGTAATAATTTGTGTGTACTGTTTACACACCCAGCCTATAGCCTTGACATAATACTCCAAAAGGGGTAAAATAAGCCCAATGAATAGTGAATTCTCTCTTTTTCTTCAGGATCGTGATATGTTTATTGGTATGGACAAAAACTCGGAACAAAACGAAGCTGAGCGCTCATTTGAAGAATTGAAGAGGATTGGATATATACAGAGCCCCGAAAGATTCAAGGAATTCGAGAAGGATACCCCATTCCGAGTATCTTCTTTGGTTCGATTTTGGTCAGAAATGTTTAGACCAACTCTAGAAGAGCACTACAAGGACGTTATCGGAGAGGTGGGTATTTTTGGAGAAAAGGAAGAGGGAACTAGTTCCAAAGATGCTCGGACGGAGGTTAAATTTTGGGTCGAGAATGCCTTGAAACCACGTCCCGATCTCGAAGGCTCGATTTGGAACGAAGCTAAAAAGAAACTAATTCGTGTTTCTACCAAAAAAGCATTGGAGTTTACCCAGCTAGAGGACAATATTAAGGCGACAGTCGAACAACAAATGTCCGCTTTACTGGTAACTTTGGCTAACATTGAGGCAGTAAAACCGATAATGACCGACGTCTATCCGGCACTGAAATGGGAGGCAATCGCAGAAGCAGAAGAAGCCATGTCTTTACTTTTGGCTGAAATATCCAGAGGGAAACATGTGGTGCTGGATAAAAACACCAAGGTTTATGTTCCCAGATTAGGGAGAAGCGTTGCCGTGCCGATTATTACGACTATGTTCATTGCCTCTTTCATACTTGCGGCTTGCGGAGCTCAGCCCGTCGACGCAGGCGGTTCTGGCAGTCACGAAACACTCGTAGTCGCCGCCACCTCCACCACATCAGCCAAACAAACGAAGGATGCACCTACCAGAATTGCCTCACCTAGACCCAAACCCACCAAGATTGTCTCACCTACACCGAAATCATGCAAAACCCCGACTGAAATTGTTACTCCTACAGAAGTAGGATCAGAAAAAATCATCTGGCCAGCCCAAGGCACCGAAACTATCTCCCAAGTTGAAGAATTGGATTTGGGTATGGAGTTCAAAGATCCTGAAAAGGCCTATCGGGAAATGCTAGGAGCTTTAATTGCGAATAAGGAGTATAACGGAAAATTCCTTCAAGCTTTATTGGGGACAGAGACACCGACAGTCGATCAATTCTTGGCCTTTTTAAGAGAGAGTAAAGGACCCGATGGGAGACTGTACTATATGCCTTTTACAGTAAACGGAATTGAGTACAAATGGTTAACGGGAGGAGATTCTAGCATTTATGGATTGAGATATACCCCTCAGGTGAGTAAGCTCAGAGAGGGAGTTTATCTTGAAGATTTTACGACGATGATGTTTACCTTAGACGAATATAAGCAATATAAGGAAGCGATAGATAAAATATTTGAATATAACAGCAAGGGTGGAATCAAGCCAAATGTGCGATTTGAAATGTTTGGGTTAATGATTACTCCCGACGGAAGAGCTGTTTTTATCCAGGGGAACTTGGAAAATATGCATTTTGATCATGAACTGCCTGCTTGGGCTTTTGAAATGCCATTTGGCGGAGCCGATGGGATAATCGATCAGACGGATATACAGAAATATACGGCCGGGTGGATGATCTATGTAAAAGCTCAGCAAAACTTCACCAGGGTGGTTCATGAACAACCTAATTATTGTTATATGCCTACATGTAAGACATCTGGTGGCGCTGTACCTTATGATGATGTGACGATGGAAGCAGGAATTGTGGAGCTGAAATAAGGACTTGAGAGAGATTGACTTAAGTAGGAAAAAATGGAATACTTTAGGGGTGAGATATAAATGGATTGTGGTCTGTAGCGTTTTTCTTGGAATTGGAGGCTCTTTGTTGATGTTTTGGCTGTTGGGGGGGGTGAGGGTATATAAAAATGTCTTAGTAAGTGGTCTGGGCCCATTTTCTGACGTAGTATTGACGTCCCCACAAGGGCTAAAAAATTATATTGATTATCTAGAAGATAATTCTTTGCTGGATCACGACAAGTTCTATTGGATAAGATACGAGTCTGGGAAACTACCCAAATTAGGCAAGATGTCTTTTTGGAATAGACCTGAGGCAATAGGAATAGCCCCTACAGTGGGATGTTCTTTCTCGCGAAGCTATTTAAATAATAAGCTAAAAGTGAGAGACTTTTTCTTCAGTAAATCGATTGAAAAGACTGCGGACAGGGCGCAATTGATCAATAAGTTTGGTTTACGTTGTCTCAGCGATAATGAAGACATTTCACGTCTCGGGGCTTTGTATGATCAGATTGAGTATGGACTTGCGCAATATGGAAATGTATTTGAAATAAGATGAATTACTTGAGAAGGTCGATGTCTGTTTTGTTTTTGTCTATATTTCTATTTTTTTCGGTGACAAATGCCAACGCTGCTTGTTCCGGGGCACTTCAATGCTATGACGATGATAATGCGGGTGGCTGTTTAGCCTCTCATTATACGGAAACATGCAGTGGCAATAATGAATCCGCCTGTTTGAACAGTGTCTCGTGCGGACCGTGTGGACAGGCTGGAGGGACGGACTGTAATTGGAGGACTTCTTCTTGTACCCCTGTAACAACTACCTGTGGCTCGTGTTCTGTTAGTTGCGGTGGAGGAACTCGGACCTGTACCGATGGATGTAGTACCTGGTCCCAATCATGCAATACCCAATCTTGTTGTACCGACGCAGCCCCTGACGCACCCGTGATCTCAACGCCGACCAACAGTCAACAGCTCAGAGTAGATACCGCTACGACCA
>PFUC01000086.1 GCA_002789895.1 Candidatus Collierbacteria bacterium CG_4_9_14_3_um_filter_43_16 | reverse complement strand
ATACATCTTCATCAAAGATTGATAGGGTACATCTTTGGCGTTCGCCAATTGTTTTATCCTGGCTAGGAGTGAAGAAGGAAGCCTCAGGGAAATTGACTCAGTGGTGTTTTTGAGATTGGAAAAGACAACCTCTTCGGCCTTTGACCAATCTACATATTCAGTCGAGTCATGACTAGCCCAGAACTTTTGTTCCTCAACTTCATTTTTAAAAGAAGGGGTTTTTTTAGTGTGTTTCATATATTTTTGTTTCTTTTCTATTTATATCTCTAATTGATATTATTCTGATTTTGTCTTTTCTTATTGTGAACGAAAGGAAGAGTTTCCTGTCTTTATTTGTTCTTCCCAATGCCAAAAAACGTTGTTCAGAAGTAGAGTGTTTTTCATCCGTAGCAATAATCAGCGGTTGGTTGGTAAACACCTCTTCTGATTCTTGGACCGTTACAATATGCTTTACCAGATTTTTATTTGAATTACCCTCATCCCAATCAAAAGTAAGTATGTCTGGGATAATTTTCATTCTGGATATAGTATATTACAGCAATATACAAATCAGCATAATCTTTCCACTTACTTCGCCGCCCCATCGCGTAAGCTTTCATCGCACCAATAGTCAAATCGTCAGGCATGGTAATAACTTTGTCAAGCTCAATTGTGTGAACAACTGGAAAATCAAAATATAGAAACATTATTTTGACACTATCAACCAATAGGGTTATTTCTCCTACTGCTTCAAGTCTAACGTTGGTAATCTTGTTATCTTGGTTTATCATTCGTCGGATATCGTAATTATCAAACGCTTTCTGAGAAAACAAATCAAAGTCCGTTGACCTCCGGTGGCCATATTGCAAAGCCAAAGCCGTGCCGCCAACCAAGTAAAATTCCTGGGAAAATTTTTGAATCAGGGATAACAAGTGTGTCTGTTCAGTGGTAAGAATATTTTGGTGCATAGCGAGCAAAGTAATACGAATAATAGTTGAGGGCCAATGGATGAAGGTTGGGACGTGGATGCGATTTATGCCAAGCAAATAACTCCGCTGTTTTATCAATACCCAAAATTGAAATTAATTTTTGAGTTTGCTCCCAAGAACCATAATTAAGAACTGCTTCCACCACCAAACGGATGTCAAGATCATCATACGTTTTTGTACACCAAATGAGAGAGGGGTCCATACGAACTATATCTCTAGCCGCTGTCATTTGATCTTCGCTCATACCTAAATTATACCAAATTAGGCAACCTAGTCAGGTCAGTTTTCCCAAATTCCACCGAACACGATATACTTAATTAGACTCACCGAACCAGTAACTAATAACTACGCACTTCGCACCAAGCCATGGCCATTCAACAACATCCACTACCACAGGACATCAGCTCCTACCGCTTCCGCTTGATCGGTGACATGACCATCAAGCAGTTCGCTTCACTTGGAGTATCCATCGTTTTGGCTATCGTCGTTTATAGTCTGCCTTTACCTTTTTTCTTCAAATACCCCCTTTCCTTTATTTTTATTGTTCTGGGAGTGGGTATGGCTTTCATCCCCGTTCAGGGTCGCTCTCTCGATGTCTGGATCATCGCCTTTATCCGCTCCATTTACTCACCCACTCAATACGTCTGGAAAAAATCCAAGGAAGTGTCTGAAGATATGTCTCTCTCCACCGGTCCCCTTATAGGCACTCAAGCTGTCTCCAACGCCCGTATTGAGCTCTCTACCGGCACCACCGCTACACCTCCTGAACCAATAACCAATAACCCTGAACCAATCACTCCCCCCGTTTCCATTACTCCTGTCATCATCACCCCAAATGCT
This sequence comes from Candidatus Collierbacteria bacterium CG_4_9_14_3_um_filter_43_16, assembly GCA_002789895.1. Lineage (GTDB taxonomy): Bacteria > Patescibacteriota > Microgenomatia > UBA1400 > MFAQ01 > UBA10133. Next base: position 6,762 of record PFUC01000086.1, on the reverse strand, counting down.
CCTCTACCGGAATCCGTTATGACCACTCCAGCATCCGTCATTTCGACCGACCTATCTGCAGACTCTACCCCAGCCTCCACTCCAATGCCAGCCACACAAGAACCAACAACCAACAACCCTGAACCAATCACTCCCCAAATAGCCCAACTCCCCATCCCCTTCACCCCCACCACCCCCAATACTCTCGTCGGTTTGACACTTACGCCCGAAGGTAAAATTCTTGATGGAGTTTTGGTGGAAATCCAACACAACGGTCTTACTTCTCGAGCCACCAAGAGTAACAAACTTGGTCAATTTATGTTTGCCCGTCCTCTGGAAAATGGCCTCTATCAAATCCTCGCCGAAAAGGAAGGCTTTTCTTTCTCTCCCTACTCTCTCGATCTTTCTGGAGCCATAATTCGACCTCTTAAAATTCAAGCAATCTAATAACCCAGCACTATAATCACTTCGCACTAATATGTCTGAAAACATCAAATCCTCGACACAGGAAAGTCTCGACATTTATACAATCAAGAATCACCTCGTATTTTTGAAAGATGGTTCTTGTTCTCTAGTTCTCAAAACCACCGCTATCAACTTCAATCTACTTTCCGAAGAAGAACAAGACGCCACCATCTATGGTTATGCCGGTCTACTGAACTCACTCTCCTTCTCAATTCAAATACTTATCCGATCACAACGAAAAAATATTTCCGATTATATTAATCTATTGGACAATCGTATTCAGATTACTCCCTCCCAAAAAGTCAAAGAACAGCTCCTTTCCTACCGTCAGTTTGTCAAATCTCTCGTTAAAGAAAACCGTGTTCTGGAGAAAAAGTTTTATGTCATTGTTTCTTTTTCTGCTATTGAATTGGGTGTCACCAAATCCACTTTCAGTCCATTGTCTAAATCCTCTCAAAAACCTCCTTTCGACTTAGCTTATATTGAAGAAAAAGCTTCCATGGCTCTCTACCCCAGACGCGACCACATTATTCGCCAGTTCGCTAGGATTGGCCTCAAGGCAAGTCAGCTTACAACGAGCGAATTAGTAACTCTGTTTTACACTATCTACAATCAAGGCAGTGTCACTCAAGCCATCACCCCGGGCAGATCCAACGCCTCCTAAAACCTATTATGTCGGTTATACTTAAATCATGGCTTTGAACCTTTTTTCTCTTGGCAAAAAAAACAGCACTTCTTCTGCTCCAGACTCTGTTTCTATACCCTCAAATCCAATAACTAATAACCAACAACCAACAACTCCCTCAGATGGAAAATCCGCCACTTCTAGCCAATCGATCCAAGACATTATTGCACCATCTGCTATTGAAGTAGATTTTTCTCATATCAAAATAGACGACGTCTACATTCGTACTCTTTTTGTTACCGGCTATCCCCGCTACGTCTCTGCCAACTGGCTTTCTCCACTGATCAACTTCAACCACTCTCTAGATATTTCTATGTTTGTTTACCCAAGTGACTCCAAAGATACCCTCGATAGTCTCCGTCGGCGCATCGCCGAAATGGAAGCCGAAATAAACACCGATATTGAGCGTGGTCGTATTCCCAGAGCCGCTACCGAAGCAGGTCTTGAAGATGCTAAAGTTCTTCAGTCACAGCTTGTCAAAGGAGCCGAAAAATTTTTCCAATTCTCACTCTACATAAGTATTTCGGCAGAATCGGAAAAAGAGCTCGATACCTCTACTGCCCAAATCCAATCCATGCTGGCTTCCCTATTGATCATCAGCAAGATTGCTTCTCTCTCTATGGAAGATGCTTTCAAAAGTACCCTCCCTTACTGCAAGGACAAACTCATGCTCACAAGGAATATGGATACCACAGCCTTATCCACCACCTTCCCTTTTACTTCATCCGAACTCTCCGACAACCAAGGCATTCTTTATGGCGTCAATGCTCACAATGACTCCCTTGTCATTTTTGACCGATTTTCATTAGAGAACGCCAACATGCTAATCCTCGCTACTTCAGGCGCGGGAAAAAGCGTAGCTTATAACGAAACCGTTCTCATAAAAAATTCCGCCAACGAGGTCAAAAGAACCAAAATTGGTCCTCTTGTCGAAAAAATCATTCAGCAAAAAGGCTCTACCAAACTTAACAACGAAATGATTGGTACTATCAATCCGGGTATTAAAGTCTATTCTTTTAATCCCCGCACCCTGAAAGGGGGCTGGTCTGTTGTCACTGTTGCGGCCAAAAAAGACGCCCCTCCTCACCTTTACAGGTTCACAACCAAGTCAGGCAGAATGATCACAACCACAGCAGACCACAATATGCTGACTTTAAATAATGCTCAGATTCAGGTGGTTAAAGGAGACACTATTAAAACAGGTGACTATATTCCACTTCCCCGTCTCATACAAGAATCAACTTCTAGCACCACCAAACACCCGTCCTTCTATTACGAACTAATTGGCTATTACATTGCCGAAGGTTGCAGTACTGAATACTCAGTTTATATTAACAATATGGAACGGGAGGTAATTGACCGCGTCAATTTTCTCTGTGATAAACTCAATTTCAAAACTGTTCCACTAAACAATCATCATATTGTCAAAGGGGTCTCCATTAATTCAAAGCCTCTGATTAGAAAACTCAAACTTGATAAATGCTTTGGAAAGTCCAGCACCAAAAAAATCCCCAGCACACTTTTTTCTCAACCAAATCAATCCAAAGCCGCTTTCCTACGGTCATACTACGACGGTGATGGTTGCGTTGAAAATCATGAGGTTACCTGTACTACGAAATCAAAACAATTAGTTTCAGATATTGCCTACTTACTCTTTAACTTCGGCATCATTGCTAGAATCACACCAAAATTCAAAAGAGCTACTAATACAAATCCTCTTGGAGGTACATACTACCAACTCACCGTTTCTGGACAAAAGGATCTATCCCTTTTTGCCCAACACATTAATTTTAACCTCACACGCAAAAAAGACAAATTAAATTCAATCTTAAACAAAAAGGCCAATCCTAACGATGATATTATCCCCAATCTTAAACAACCACTCTCAGAAATATATCAACTACTCTCTCCCGGTAAAGTCGGGGCACCACAAAAACTGATTGATATCAAAAACGGAGCCTTTAGACCAACACCGACCGAGTTACAAAAGCTCATAGATACAATAAAAATCCGTATTCAGACCATCAATAATCAAGAGAAATATGTCTTTGAACTAATTAGTCTTCCCCATTGGCAAGATTTGGCAAATAAGGGAACTAAAAGTAAAAAAGGTAGTCAACATTTACTAAAAAAATATCTTGAGATTCAGGATAACGTTAAAAAAGCTGAAATCATTCTCCATCGTCTAGCAACACTCGCACAGTCAGAACTATACTGGGATCCTATTGTCAAAATCACTAAATTAAAAAGCAAACATTCCTTTGTCTATGATTTGACGGTCAATAACGAAGTTTTCCTTGCCGGCTTTGGAGGCATGTTTGTTCACAACTCTTACGCCGTCAAGCTCGAGATTCTCCGTTCGCTCATGTTTGATTGTCAAGTTATCATTCTTGATCCTGAAAATGAATACGAGATGGTTACCAAATCCGTCGGAGGCAACTATCTCTCCTTCTCGGCCAGTGCCTCGCATAAAATTAATCCATTTCAAATTGCCCGCCCTAAGGAAAGTACCGAAGATGAAATGGGCTACAAATACCTTTTTCTCATGTCTCTTCTGAAAATTATGATTGGTCAAATGGATCCCATCGAAGAAGCTACCATGAACCGGGCTCTCGTCCTCACTTATCGCCAAAAAGGCATTACCGAAGATCCCACCACTCACACTCTGGAACCCCCCCGAATGGAAGATCTCTATCGCTCTCTTATCGGCATGGAAGAAGCCGTCAGTAAAACATTGTCAGCTAGACTCGAGCGTTTTGTCATGGGCGCCGTCAAGGGTATTTTTGATCAGCAAAGCAATATCGATATCAATGCTCCCATTACCGTCTTTACTCTTCGTGATACGGCAGACGAGATTCGTCCTATCGTCATGTTTATGATTTTGGACTTTGTCTGGAATGAGGTTAGGAAAAATTTGCGGAAAAGAATCCTTGTTGTTGATGAGGCCTGGTATCTTATGCGCTATGAAGATTCTGCCAAAATACTCCAAGGTTTTGTTAAACGCGCACGTAAGTATTACTTCGGTGTGTCCATCATTTCACAAAATGTTGACGACTTTCTTGGTTCGGCCTATGGCAAAGCCATCATTACCAACTCGGCTCTTAAACTTTTACTCAAACAATCCTCCGCCGCCATCAATCAGATCTCCGAAACCTTTTATCTTTCTCAGGGTGAGAAACAGTTGCTTCTTTCCGCCGGAGTCGGTGAAGGAATTTTCTTTGCCGGTATGAATCACGTGGCCATCAAAATTATTTCCTCAGCCGACGAACACGCTCTAGCTACCAGCAAACCGGCCGAAATTCTTGAGCGCAAAAAACAGGCTGAACTCCAAGCCGCCGCCGAGGCCGCCTCCCAAGACCACCCTCAAGAAATCACTGAGCCAACTAACCCCTAACCATGGCCAATCACGAGACAGAAATCTACGAACTTGGACAAATTCAACTGTATTTCCCAAAGAAAATAGAGGATCTCTCTGACAGTGATAGGTCCGAGGCACTTCGACTGTTTAGTATCGGCGCTGGATACTACAACCAGTTTTTTCGAAAAGACGCTGGTCATAAAGTCACTGCCAGCAGTTTTCAAAAAGAAGTCTCCCCTGGAGAGATTCAACAGATTATCGATTATTTATCTAAACCAGAACCTGAGGAACCGCAAGTAAAAAAAACAAAGACTCCCGAGAAAGAAGACTCCACCGTCCCCACCGAAACGATTGCAGCTCTCATTAAGGAACTCGAAGCCGACAAACTTAAGGCTGACAAACTCGAAGCCGACACTACCCACACCGTCGCCGACGCCGTCAAACGCGCCCGAAAAACTTGGAAAACAAGGCATCGTGCCGAAATTATTAGGGAAAATCGTCTAGCCCTCATTACCGACGAAACAGAAAGAAAAAGACAGACTGAAATTGAAAACCTCAAAAATGACCAATTCTTTGTCGAATCAATAGACTCCAAAGCCGAATCAGCCGCCATCATTTATAAAAATACTTACAGACTTGCTCAGCAAGCGATCATTGCACAAGCTGCCAATCTAGGCATAGGTTTAACTCCATCACAAATTCATCGCGCTGTAGAGGATCTCACATATTTGGGAGTTACAGGTGCTGTCGACTTTACCAACTTCCATGATCTAAATATTGTTTCCCAGCTCGCTTTTGTCAACCAGGGTATTACCATCACTTCTCCACTCAACCAGGTAGATATTGTTGTTCAAGCCTGGCAAAAAGCTGAAGAGATCGAACCATTCTCCGATAAAGCTGAAGAACTTGAAAAACAAATTATCTTCGCCGATCAAGAAGCAGAGGCAAAACTTCGAGAATCAGTCAGTAAATTTGAAGAAGAATTAAAGAAAAAATATCTCGACCCTAAAGATTTATACGAAGACTCCACCAAAGCTCAAGCCGAGCTACAGTCAATCCATGCCAAGCTTCTCAAGGCTATTCCCAACGCCAAACTCCCCCCACCACCATTCACACCACTACAGCTACACGAAAACGAACTCGAGTCTATCCTTCGTAAAGAAGACCCCACCAAGCTATCTCTATCAATAAGTCCTGAGGGGCTCGGTGCCCGAACAGTTGCTACCTTAGAAACTACCAATAGTGGTAACCGAAACATTAGTCCCGAGGCTGTCCGCCTTCTTAGTCTTGGCCTTACTCCGGAAAAACTTGAATCTCTCCGAAACGATCCAAATTCACAACTCAATAAGTTTATTGCCGGAAATCAGTATGGTCTCAGTGTCTATCAACAAGTTCATTTCCAGCTTAATAAGATTGTCGGTCCCAATTCTGACTCCAAACTTGGCCAAGATATTTCCGCCAACATAAAGGCATTGTCTCCCGACGTAATCTCCCAAACGACCAAAATTATTCCTGAACCAGTTAGAAAACTTGGCCAAGATATTACAAACAAAGTCATCACCAAACCATTTGGTGGAATTTCCAAAAGTATTACCAATTTTTACAACCGACAATCTCCACTGGTTCAATCTGCCACCAAATTTATTCTTAACCCCAAAGGCACTCTCTACGCTTGGGTCAATAAAAAGATTGGCCAACATGCCGGAAATATCATTCTCAAATATGCCGGTAGCGCCACCAGCAAAAAACTAGGTAACTTTATTCTCAAAGAAGGATTGAAAGAAGGGGCCAAAAAATTTATTGACGCTGTTGCTAAAAAGCTCATTGTTGAAATAGCAAAACAAGCTGGTGTACAAGGCGCCAAGATGGCCGGTATGGTTGCCGCCGAATCTGCTATCGCCGCTGCCGCGGCAGCCCTTGGAATCTCGACCTTTGGGTTAAGTCTAATTGTCGGTGCCGTCCTTATGGTTGTAACTGCAGTCGTCGATGCCACCATTGGATTAGCCAAAAAAGGTTTGGATAAAGTATGGCAGTCAATGGGCTGGGGTGAAAAATTTCGATCGAGAGATCTTATTCTTCCGGTCGCCGCCGGAGGAGCAGTTGCCATCACAGCAGGTATAGCCTTTGTACGCGGATTAATTATTATCAGAAGATCTGTTCAGATAGCCGTCGTCTCTGCCCTAGGCATCATTATCGGAGCTGGCATCGTCGTAGGGCTTTACATTGCCATAGCCTTTTTAATCGCCCCTATCCTCTCCACCTTAGTCCAGTTCGA
>PFUC01000081.1:1334-9957 GCA_002789895.1 Candidatus Collierbacteria bacterium CG_4_9_14_3_um_filter_43_16 | reverse complement strand
TTCCATCTCCACCCTCCTCTCTGCCCTATCGTATAAAACCACACTCCATCATGAGCACCCACTTCGTGGCCTTCAGTATCCAGCACCTTACCGGGAACTACTTTTAGTCTTCTGGCCAAGAACTCTCTCACTTCCACGTTACCCACAAAACAAATTCCCTGGCTGTCTTTTTTATCGGCCACCGAGAGTCCCGCGTCTTTGGCTATCTCTCTCACTTCGCCTTTTACCAAATCCCCGAGGGGGAAAAACACATGGCTCAGTTCTTTCTGTGTCAGCTTCCACAAAAAATACGTCTGGTCTTTATGCTTATCCTTTGGAATAAATAATCCTGTAGGGGCAGGCCCCCGCGCCTGCCCGTTTTGTTGCAACCGTCCAAGTCTCGCATAATGCCCGGTCGCAATGTAATCAAACCCATTCGCTAGTGCCCAATCCAAGAAAAGCCCAAACTTTATCTCACTGTTACACAACACATCCGGATTTGGGGTTCTGCCTGCTTCGTATTCTTCATAAAAATACTTTATAACTCTTTTGTTATACTCTTCCGAAAAGTCCAATACCTTGAATGGTATCTCCAGCTCCAAGCAGGTTTTAAGTGCCATTTGTCTATCCTCATCCGCCCGACAGCCGTTCTTCTTAATCCATTCCTCTCGTGTCAGACCATCTCTCTCAATTTCGCTTTTTGGTGGCCAGCAATAAAGATGCACTCCAACCACGTCATAGCCTGCCTTTTTCAAAAGCAAGGCACTCACGGCACTGTCTACGCCACCTGATATTCCCACAGCCACTTTTTTGCGATTCACATCCTATATTATACCTGACCCATCGCGCTTTTTCCTTACACCACTAAGTGTTCAATAATTAATCCCTGAGTTCCTTGAGGTAATAGCATAATATGTCTACCCTTTCTAAATTTTTTTTGCCCCTCAACTTTTATATCTTCAACTCTTTTAATATCTTCTAAACTAGTTTTTCTCTTTTTTTCCACTCCTCTAATTGTTCTTTCCCTCAAATCCCTATAAACCTCACAATCACCCTGCCTCATAATTGCTTCTGCTTCCATCCCTGAGTTAATCACTTCCATCCATCTATAAGTACTGGAAATCACAGCCACTGCGTCATCCATGGCCTTTACTTTCCAAGCACTCTCAACCTCTTCCTCCTTAGATAGACTTGACTTGCCACTTTTCCCATTCCTGTATGCACGATGCTTGTTGTATTTTATTCTAGCTTTATTCCCAAGCTGGTTTGTAAAAAATTCAGTCACATAAGCCTTAACCACATTCTTGTCCTCATAGTCAGCTATTTCACTCACCACATTTGATACAAGTGAAATAAATCTTTCTGGTTGCAACATTCCAGCTAGAAAATATGTTTGAGCGACCCACATCGAAATATGGTCTTCATCTTTGATTCCAGTATCACATTGCTCTCTGGTGACCACTTTAGCTTCCTCATTATCGACAATCCCTATCTTCCCGTCATCCAACAAAGAAAAAGTTGTTTCATCTCTTTCTAGTAACTTTCGCCTTAGGTACCTTCTGTCCTCTTCATTAACGAATATCTCTTCCCCGCCTACAATTCTTCGCTCAGCCTGGTGTCCTAATTCCTTTATATCCGTCTCTATCAATTTATCTGTTTCCATAATATATCTTACATTTTACTTCAAAAGCTCCAAATTCCCCATACACAGCTCACTTCCCGGCCTTTCCACGAGGCACTCCTCAAACTTCATTTTTGCTTCTTCTTTTTTTCCGATCCACTGGTAATAGAGTCCCCAATTATTCAGCAATTCTGGATATTTTGGATAGATTTCACTGGCTCTCTCCATCACTGGCTTGGCTTTTTCCAAATCGCGTCCGATTAGATATATCGCCGCTGCATTGCTCTGTGCCATTACACTACCAGTTACATACTTAGCGTCGTGAAGGAATAGTCTCTCCTGACTCAGCCAATCAAAATTTCTAACCACCGTCCTCCCGGCATAAAGGATGATTACTAAAACAATTATTAGGCCTTCAAGGAGTCTCCTTGTAGGGGCAGGCCCTCGTGCCTGCCCGCTAAATCTCAATGTGAATGAAAACAATATCATCACCACCCCCAGACTCGGCCAAAACCACAATCTCTCCCCAAATATCGTCCCTATTGGAAACAAAATATTTCCGGTAATCAGTATCGGACCCCAAAACAACATCATCCCCATGATACCCGCCATTGTATGTAGGGGCGGGCCCCCGTGCCCGCCCGAAACCTGGTGGGGCAATCCAGTTAGCAACAAAACATTGATAGTCGCCATACCCACTCCCAAAATAACTCTCCAATCAAACCAAGAATCTACTAATTTTATTTGATTATAAGAATAGTCATAGCTCAAATTTATCGGAAAAAATATTTTACCCACCCCAAAAGGAATTAGTCCAACAGCATTCTGGATTCTTTTTTCAGTCGTCACAAACTTCAGCGGATTCTCTACCGTCGTCGCCCTATTCTCTATTCCCGTTCCCCCCAAAACTACCGTCCGAAGCAGAAAAAATCCCACCAAAGACATCATCACAAACACGCTCGCTCCCACTTTTTCTTTCTTTTCTACCTGGTTCGCCATCCAAATCAAATACAACAGTATCGGCACGCCCACCATCGCCGTTTCCTTTGATAACATGGAGAGAAAAAGATACATAACACACACTTCCCATTTCCTTTCCATACCCTTCAAGGTCGCCAAAAGCATAAAGGCCAAAGACAACATCTCTGCTCGGCCAACTATATTGTTTACTACTTCCGCATGTATCGGCAAAACAATAAACAGCACAGTACCCCAAAATGCCCAATCCCTCCACCACACAACACTATCGTCATCTCGAGCGTAGTTCCATAGATACCCCGAAGAGGGTACGAGAGATCTCATTCCATTTATTTTCTCCTTTTTGAGTTTTCGAGTTTTTGAGTTTTCGAGTTCTTCCATGACTCTGTATACCAGCCAACACACCCACGCATAGATCAATACATTCCCCAATCGAAATCCCCAAGCTCCTTTCCCGGAAATCAAAGCATTCAGATAAAAACTAAAACTCGTCACAGGTCTATACACCGAACTCTCATTTCCATCCAAATAGTAGTACGGTCTGATCAATGTAGACACCAATGCACTCACCTTTCCCATTTCCGGGTCTCCAGACACTACCCTTACATCGTCCTGTACGAAGCCGCCAAAAATACTCACAAAATAAATGGCAAACGCCAAAACAAAAATTACCCGTCCCTTCATCCCTCAATTGTAAATTAAATACTCTGCTTCTTTGTGGCTTCTTTAATCCGATATTCACTCTGCCCCTCTTTTTCCTCCTTTTTAGAGACACCCACTTTCTTTCCTTTAGCCAGTCTTACCTGCTCTTCCGTTTTTTGAAATTGATTGTGAAACGCCGGACTATATACTGTATTCTTCTGCCTCATGAAAAAATTGTAGCATATCTTACCCTCTCTTTTCTCCACCTCCACCCACAACTTCCAATTTCGGAACCTCCTTACCAGTTATCCCCAACTCTTTTTTTTCTGATCTGGCTCCAGCCATCACCGGATCGACATTATCCAGAGTTCTCATTCTCTCGAGATGGTGTTGCCACGCTTCGGACTTAATAGTTTTAAGTCTAACTCTCTGTATTGCATCGCTTATTGGTGTACTAGACACAAGAAAATTCTACAACAAAAAATGGTCACTCAAAAGGCTATCTAATCATTTCCTTTGCCACGTTTACCTCCGGAAAGGCCTTTTCAAACCACTTAAACTGTGCCGTCCTGTTCTCATCAGGATCATCCCATAAACCATTAATGATAATGTACTGTCACGTTCAAAATCTCAATCACCTCTCTCTTTTTCCTAAAAATAAATATCGCCCTGTATTTTCTATCTATTCTAAAGCTGTAAATCTCAAGTTTTCTTGGTTCCAAAAGCTCAACATGCAAACTTGGATGATATAAATCACTCGTCAACAATTTCACCTGTTTCTCATGTTTCCTCACCAAGCCATATTTCTTCAACTTCTTCAACACAAGTGCACTCAAGGGAATAACCTCCATCTTATTTCACGAAATAATCACTATTTTCCAAACCCTCTTTCAAATCAGCCAAAAACTCTGAAGAATACTTATTTGTCTTTTTAAATTCACCAATTATCTTTTTTGCTGATTTCTCACCTGGAACGTCAAAGGGGAAAACAACACTCTTTTTTAACAACGCTTCATCATTTAATGTCGTTCTCAGCAAGGCACGCACAAACTCGCTTCTATTCTCAAAACCAAATACTCCAGACAATCTGTCGATTTCTGATATCTGATGATCGGTCAAAGACAAGCTTACGGTACTCATTGTTGAATCTTAACATACTTTACTAAACCTTGTCAAGCTTCAACAAACTACCTCACCATCTTCCCTGCCACGTTTACCTCCGGAAAGGCCTTTTCAAACCACTTAAACTGTGCCGTTCTATTTACCTCAAATATTCTCCATTGTTTAGTCTCTTCATCCCACGCCACATCCAGCCCAGCAAAATCAGCTTTGACTACCTTCACTGCCGCCAAACTTAATCTTTCCAGATCTGCAATTTGTTCTTTGGTGAATTTTGGCTTTATCTTAGATAGTTCCTCTTGCTGAGATATCACTTGGAACTTATCTTTCTGCCTATGTTTCATCATACCCAGTATCTGTCCATTTAAGACCAGTACTCTATACCACCTCCTTACTCTTAACACCGGTTGAATAAGAACATCTCCTTCACTATTCTTCAGCGCCAACTTATTAAGCCTAGTCAACGTCTCTGCCATTTTTACATTCTTACCGTGAGACCCAAAACGGGCTTTCACCATTACCGGGACAAACTCGCCCTTTCTCTTTCCCAAAATTTCCAGATATCTCTTCCAACCTCGCTGTCCCCTAAAGGATACAAAGGGAATCACTGGCAGACCAGCCTCTGCCATAAGCAATCCTTGTTCGAGTTTACCCATCAAGGGAAAAAACTTAAAACTTTCCCCGTTTATCACCTTTACACTTTTTCTTTCACTATTACTGTCTCGAGTTCTTGAGTTCTTGAGTTCTTGAGTTCTCGTTTGTTCCACATATTCCAAAACGACCGACTTTACTCCCAACATCGATTCACCACCCCTTTTTGTTGCAGCTCGAGGGATGATCAGATCATACTCATCTAATTTATTTCCTGTCCCCAGATCAACGATCGGCTTCCCCAACTTACTCACCCCAATCCGCACATGTTCATAATTCACTTTGTCCACCTGATAACCAAGTTTGACGGCTTCCTCAGCCAATCGCCTTGGCTCATACTCCCCCCTAAATCTAGTCAATATTAATATCTTTTTCATAAATTATCGTCATTGCGAGGAGCCAAAGGCGACGCGGCAATTCCCGACTCGGAGATTGCTTCAGTACTTCGTAATTCGCAATGACTGCGGAATTTATTAATACAGTATTCCAATATTTTCCTGGCCGCATTTATCTTGGTTCTTTTCTCAAACACTTTGAATTGAGGCGCTTCGTTCACTTCAATTATGTAAATTTTTCCCGTTTCGGTACTTCGGACCAAATCCGTTCCGGCTACTTCCACTCCCAAAACCTTGGCCGCTTTTTCTGCCGTTTCCATGACATCACTGGGCAAATCAATTCCCAAAGATTTTCCCTGGCTTTTGTTAAGAATCAACTTTTCTTCCTTCATTTGGCGTTTAAATCCTCCAATACACTTGTACCCCACTGTCATTACTCTATAATCTCCATCGTTCTTGATATATTCCTGCACCAAAAAGCCACGAAAAATAGGAATTTTCTTGTTGGCCAATTTAGCTTTTTCTTTCCTTCCTTCCAAAATGCGCTTCAGTTTCTCCAAGTCCGACAGTTCTCTCACCCAAAAAGTTCCCCTACCGTGTCTGCCTCCAGCCGAAAGTTTCACGATCACCGGCAATGCCCAAGTCTCCAGTTCCTTTTCCAAATCCTTGAAACTTTCGACATAAGCTGATTTCGGGTATAGAACTCCAGCTTCAGTTAGCTGCCAGCTCATCACCGATTTAAATCTCCGAAGTGGTCCTTCTGTCTTCAGATACTCATCTACCATCGGAATATTATGCTTTCGGGCATAAAGTTGCAGTAGTTTGCTCCACTCCAGCTCCGACCCCACCGATCGGAAATACCAGCCATCGAACTCTTTCATATCCATCTCCCCAAACAAAATCTTCTCTCCCACCACTTTTAGTTTTCTATACTTGACTGGGACCAGCTCAACCCCCAAAGCCACCGCCTCCTCCTGAAACCTTTTTTCGCTCTCATCAAATGTCAGCCTATGTAAATATGCAATTTTCATCAAAGTAATTAAATTATAAGTTCCGAAGTGCCTGTCCCTAAAGAAAAAGATTGCGCAAAGCAAAAATGCCGGGTTTTTATGTACTCATAAAAATTTTTGCTGCAAGTCAGGACGGATTTTGCGCAGGCAAAATAGCGTCCGTTTTTTCGTAGGGATAGGTACGACAGGAACCGAAATAACATATTCATTTTCTAATTTTAATGAGACCTGGATCCACTACGAAATCTCTCAGATCCCTTCTCCCGATTAATAGTTGTCTCCTCAAGTTATTTCTATCCGTCACATTTGCCCTGGTCTTAATCATTCTACCTTTCAGTTTAACGGTTAGGGCAATTAAAGTTCTCTCCTCTATTCCCAATGAGTTTTTTACTTTCTTCGTCCACAATACATTTTCCGGAGTCAGCAAACCTAGTTCCAAAGCTAACGCGTAATCTATCGAAGAACTCCTGGCTCCGGTATCTATTTTGGCATTTAGTTCGACCATTTTCTTCTTCCCGTTTCGTACTTTTATTTTCTCAAAAATACCCACTACCGGTTTCTCCTCACCCAGGAATCGAACTCTGTTGGCAAACTTGCTGGCAAAGAGCGCTTTCCCTATTTTGACTCCCTTTTCGGCTTCCTCTACTTCTAGTCCCTCAACCCTCTCCAATCTTCTTCTCAAACCCGCCATATTGGCAATCTGAATCGACAAACCAGGCTGATCGTTAAGCTCTAGCACTACCGGACCCTTTTCTTCGTCAATCAGCATATCTACAGACAGATAATTCAGTTTAGAAATTAGTTGCGTTTCCACCGCCATTCTCAGTATCTTGTTCCAATAAGGAATAGTGATACCGTTTACTTTTATATTGGTGTCCGGGAAAAACTTGACCGATCTGTTCTTATAGACACCGTGAGTCGTTATGCCAGTCGCAATATCTATCCCCAATCCTATTGCTCCTTGGTGAAGATTGGCTTTCCCCATGCTCTCTTCCGTAGGGAGACGCAACATCGCCATTACCGGGATATTGTTATAGACTATCACCCGGACGTCAGGTGCTCCGCCTACCGCCAACTTTTTAAATTTAGGATGTATCTTAATTCTCTCTTCTATCATCACCTTATCCGGGAGATTATTGTGGGAATATTTTCCTTCCGCAATATCCATCGAATGAAGGACCAGATCTTCCGCAAATGCTTTCTTATCATCCACAGTTAAAAATACTCCGCTCTCTTTCGTCATCTTTTTAATCAAAACTATCCCCTGACCGCCAAACCCCTGGACCGGTTTAATCGCAAATCCATCCTTTAACTTGTTCCATTTAAACAACCTAGCCTCTTTAGCATTGTCAATAGCTCCCAAAAGCCTCGGATGCGCCACTCCGGCCTTTTTCAGCATCTTCTTTGTTAGCAGTTTGTCATCCGCCCTACGTCTAGCACTCTTTAAATTAAGCAACAAATAGTCTGCCGATCGGGCATTGAGTCCTAATATGTCTGATAGTCTTGGCATTATTTGGATATTAGTTTTCTAAATCTCCAAATCTCAGACAACCGGAGGCCTTTATATTTTCCAATGAGTAAATCCAATGTCAAAATCAAAACTGCCGATATTTCCGGCTGAAGCAAAACTTGATCCTGGACCCATCTGGCGCTCATCAGCTTATAAGAGATCAAAGCCAAAACTACTGTTTCCAAAGTCATGCCTAGAGACGTCGACAAACTCCTGGTTATTTGAGCTTCGATAAATGTCTCCGCCAGCAGAACAAAGATCATAATCGGGAAAATCCCCACACTCATCAATCTTTCCAGGCCTATCATCGGTGACATTATCAAAAGACCTAGTACCGATATCGAAATTAACCAGATTAAGACGGCTAGTTTAGGCAAGTAGGGAACTCTAATCTTCTTGGTGATCATCCGTCCGAACACCGCCGCCAACATCACGAAGGTCAATAGCACCAATCCCACCATGCCCCCGGTAGACACAAAAGCTACCGCCAGTAAAGAGGGAACGATCATTCCAAAGCCGTTTACCCCCACTACCTGTCTTGAAAATGCGACCAATGCGGCCACCAGGGGAAATAGAAAAAGCAAAACTATGGTATTGGGAGATACTCCCTCGGAAACTGCCTCGCGGATAGCCAGCTTCAGAGAATTAACCAGCCACCAACCGGAAACTTTTTGAGATTTCATAACCTGAATCAGTCGATCACCCTCTTCCTTAGGTACTGTTAGGTCAATTTCCCGACCCGAAATTTGAGCAGATTCAGTCGCTCCTATTTCAATCA
>PFUC01000081.1:0-1260 GCA_002789895.1 Candidatus Collierbacteria bacterium CG_4_9_14_3_um_filter_43_16 | reverse complement strand
GATAAATACGATTTTTTTCATGTCCCACATTTTACCTTACAATAGCCCCACCCGCCACTATTTGACTACCTTTTTTAATAATATACAATGGAAGTAAGAGTATTTATTACTTCCATCAAACATATATCCTTAATATCATGGATAGTCTAACCGCAAAATTATATCAATCCCAAAAAACAATCCTTACAAACAAGGATCTGGCTTTAATTTGGCAAGAAACCAGTCCAAACAACTTAAAAGCAAGATAGTATACTACGTTAAACAGGGTGTTTTGAACCGCCTTACTCGGGGCGTCTTCGCCAAAGATAAAAATTATAATCCAAAGGAACTAGCAACCAGTATCTATAGTCCATCCTATATTAGCTTTGAAACGGTTCTGCGAGAAGCCGGCGTTATTTTTCAGCATTACGACACAATCTTTGTTGCCGGTCCATGGCCAAAAATCATGACCATTGATAAAGTAACCATTACTTTCAGAAAACTAAAGGATACTGTGTTGTTTAGTTCAGCCGGTGTGAATAATAAAGAAAATTATAGTATCGCTTCACCGGAACGAGCCTTTTTAGATACCATCTACCTTTTCCCAAAATATTATTTCGACAACCTCCGATCCATTGATTGGGAGAGGTGCTTAGAACTGGTGAAAATTTACCATAACCAACAATTGATTAAACGCTTAAAAAAATATCAGAAAGAATATGCTCAATAGAGAAAAACATCAGCTGGTCATGGGGCGCATTCTGCGAGATATTTACGCAAATGCCTCAATTGCTTCACTGCTCGGTTTCAAGGGTGGCACTTGTGCATACTTTTTCTCCTCTCTTA
Organism: Candidatus Collierbacteria bacterium CG_4_9_14_3_um_filter_43_16; assembly: GCA_002789895.1. GTDB lineage: Bacteria > Patescibacteriota > Microgenomatia > UBA1400 > MFAQ01 > UBA10133. Next base: position 435 of record PFUC01000081.1, on the reverse strand, counting down.
TGGCGACACTGACCACAACATAAAATTCGAGGTTAACATAAGAATGGACATATCAACCATTCAGGAGCGCTTCGAACTCAGAGAGTATCTCGGCATTTCCATGCTAATTGGCAAGAGATCGTATATGTTCGCTAGTAAAATGGCCGCTCTTACACTGCGAGGCGAAACAGCCATGCGTGATATTTATGACATCTGGTACTTCGCAAAAAGTAATTGGGACATAGATATTGAAGTGCTTAAAATTAGAACCGGGAAAAATGTGAAAGAACACCTTGCGGATTGTATTGCGGTTATCGAGAAAGTTAAGGATAATCAGATTCTCCAAGGTCTAGGCGAACTTTTAAATGAGAGGGAAAAAGCTTTTGTCAGGAACAATTTGAGAAAAGAAGCTGTGTTCTTCCTTAAAAACTATCAGTCCGTCTTAAAATAAACTTA
>PFUC01000018.1 GCA_002789895.1 Candidatus Collierbacteria bacterium CG_4_9_14_3_um_filter_43_16 | reverse complement strand
TATGTGGAAACTTAAACAACTTAAGGAGGAGGAGAGAGATAAATCTTTGGTGGAGTGAGATTGCCACACCCGCCGTCCGGCGGGTTCGCAATGACGAATTGGTTGAGGAGAAGAAAAAGATGTCACATCGTTGACCGATGGTCTTGTAAGATGGATGGGTGAACGGAAAAATTAACAGTGGATTTTTTTTGGGAAGTTTTTGGGGGAGAACGGTAATGCTTTCCTTAATGCTATTTTTTGTTTATTTGGGAGACGGAATCTTAAGTGATTGGGCGCCTTCTTTTATACAAGGCTCGGTAAACAGTTCGCTGATAATGGGGCTTGTGATTTCTTTTTCTTCAGTGGTGGGCTTTGGAGCTGACTTGATATTTCCACAGCTATTGAGGGGTCTGAAGACAAGAAAGATATTGCTTATGGCCATCGGATCTAGTTTGGTTTTTTGTGGTGTGCTGTTTTGGAGTATCGCTTGGCCTATGGTGATTCTGTTTTTGGTAGCAATGGCGATTTGGGGAATATATTATGAATTTTTGGGTTTTGGAACTCAGGCATTTGTATCGGGGTCAGTCCCCGCCACTTCAAGGTCCGGTGTTTGGGCGATAATGGGAACCTTTCGAAGTCTTGCCTATTTTATCGGGCCAGTGATAGGTAGTTATCTGGCAATTAGTAGGGGTGACTATTGGGTAGTGGTAGTAGCCACCTTCAGTGTCATCTTGGGTTACATAATTTGGAAAATAATGGGAAGAAATATGTCAGAAGTTGTTTTGGATGAGCCTGTCGAAAGAATAAATATACTGAAGGAAATTAAGCACTGGACGATTTTGTTTGAACATGTTTGGCCGGTAATCATTATTAGTTTAACAATGGGGATTGTGGATGCTACCTATTGGACAACAGGCACAGTTTTTTCCGATAATCTGGCAAAACAAACGTGGTGGGGAGGTTTGTTTTTGCCATTTTATACCTTACCAATGGTATTTGTAGGAGTGATAGTCGCAAGGTGGGGTATTTACAAAGGGAAAAAGAAAATGGCTGAAATATTTATGCTGATTTCCGGTCTGTTGCTGGTGATGATCGGTCCAAGTGATAGTGTAATGGTTGCTCTGATTGTTTCTCTATTGGTGGGGACAATGCTTTCTGTGTCTTGGCCTTTGACTGATGCAGTGTATTCGGATATTGTAAGTCGAATGGGAAGCGAGGGGAAACACATGGTGGGTTTGTCCGGATCGACGCTTAGTGTTGCCTATATTGTTGGCCCGATTGTGGCGGGTTTGATATCACAATTTGTGGGTGAGAAAAACACTTTTGTCGTTATGGGTGTAATGATGGTATTGGTTTCAATTATTTTGTTAGTCGTAACACCAAAAAAAATGAAATTGCCACAGACAGAGATAAAAACTTGGGATGATTAGTGTTAGAATGAGATCAAGATATGATTAAAAATAAGGTGGCAATCCATCAATATGTCTTGTTTGGGTTTTTTGTTTTTTTAATCTTTGTAAAAGTAATCACTGGTAATTTTGTTTTTGGTTTAGATTTGTTGTGGTGGCTTTTAGGTGGAGTGATTGGATTCCTGTTTGTCTTTTGCGATCGATTTGTATACAGCTTTCTGATGAAGCCGGACGAAGCGTTGGGAACAAGACTGAGAGATTTGTTTGGAAGAAAAAAAATTGTCGAAGGATTGATTACCTTGTTGAACGAAAGACATGAGCAGAAGGAATTGGTAATGAGGAGTGTCTTGTTTTTGTTAGTGTGGATGGTAATGGCCCTGTTGACGGTAACGAGTGTTTCTAGTTCGTTTGCAAGGGGTTTTGTACTGGGTATTGGAATCCACTTGGTTTTTGATCTGATTTTTGACTACTTTTGGAGTCACGATCGGTTTGATCTTTGGTTTTGGCAGATAAAAAGAGAGGTTAGTTCCGAAGAAAAAAGATGGTTCGTATTGTTGATGGCAATAATTTTTGGACTGTTGGCACTAAACTTTTAAGTTAAGGATTGACAAGAATATACCACTGGGGGTATACTGAAAGAAATCAAGGATTCAAGAACTCGAGAATAAAAAGAATAATTAATATGACAATTGAAGAGAAGAAAAAACTACAGGTAGCTCTGAAAAGAATTCAGGGTCAAGTGGGTGGAATTGAGAAAATGATTTCTGAAGATAAGAAGTGTGAGGCGGTGGTGACTCAGGTGGTGGCATCCATGAGCTCTCTAAAAAGTGTGGCCAAAGCACTGCTAGCCGATGCGGTGGATAGTTGTAACAAAGAAGAATATGCTAAATTATTAAAAAGATTCCTGTAAATATTTTAGATTTTATATTTAACATTTAGTATTTATACAAAAAATATGGTTCAAAAATTTACCGATCAAAATTTCAATGATGAGGTTCTTAAAGCCGAAACACCTGTATTAGTAGATTTCTATGCCGATTGGTGCGGCCCGTGCCGCTTGGTATCTCCTATCGTCGATGAATTGGCCAATACTTATGAAGGGAAGATTAGAGTGGGTAAGGTAGACGTAGATACCAACTCCAAAGTAGCGGGGGACTATGGTGTAATGAGTATTCCCACGGTAATTCTTTTTCAAAAAGGAAAAGAAGTGGCGAGACAGGTGGGTTTTGGAGGCAAGGATGCCTACATTCAGATGATTGAGAAGGTTATTAAGTAAATTGAAAATCGAACACCTTTCGCCCGTATTCCTTTATGGAAACCACAATCCGACTCGTCCAGCACTCGTCGGTTGTTTTAGTCTCGTCGCAAAAATTTTTCTTAACAGAAAAATACCAAGCTTTTGATTCCAGTGGAGATACACTGGATTTCGAAAGACTACTTTCTCAACCTTCGGATAATTTCCCAAAGGAACACGGTCTACGGTGCTCTTAGATTTTCAAATAACATACAAAAATAGAAAAATGGTAGAAGAAAAAAAGTGGGATGTAATTATCATTGGCGGAGGACCAGGCGGGTATACGGCTGCTTTGTATCTGTCGCGGGCAACACTGTCCGTTTTGGTGTTTGCCGGAGTAAAGGCGGGAGGACAACTGATGAATACGACACTAGTAGAAAATTATCCCGGATTTAAAGACGGAGTTATGGGGCCAGATTTGATGATGAATATGGAGGTTCAAGCGAAAAAGTTTGGAGCTGAGGTACGGTATGAGAATGTAACAAAGGTTGAAATGTCAGGGGAAACCAAGAAAGTTTGGGTGGGCGAAAAAGAAATATCAGCTAAAGCATTAATTATTTCTACAGGAGCGTCTGCAAAAATGTTGGGATTGGATGAGGAGAAATTGATGGGCAAGGGGGTGAGTACTTGTGCGGTGTGTGATGCGGCTTTCTTTAAAGAAAAAATTACCGTCGTAGTTGGAGGAGGAGATGCAGCTATGGAGGACGCTTTGGCTCTTGCCAAGTATGCGGGCGAAGTATATTTGATTCACCGAAGAGACTCTTTTAAGGCCAGCAAGGTAATGCAGGAGAGAGTGTTCGGTAATCCAAAAATAAAGGTGATTTGGAATAGTGAAGTGGTGGAGGTAAACGGTGAAGATAAATTGAAGTCGATAAAAATCAAAAGCTCCGGGATCGACGCGGGGGTCGACCCCTACACAACAATGAGTGTAGATGGATTGTTTTTGGCTATCGGGCATTTCCCCACAACTGAACTGTTTAAAAGTCAAGTGGATCTGGATGAGAAGGGTTTCCTGAAAACGGGAATCACAAACGGAAATGCTAAGCTGTGGCTTGAAGGCTATCCGACCATGACTTCCGTTAGTGGAGTTTTTGGTTGTGGGGACGTGGTCGACTTCAAGTATAAGCAGGCAATCACTGCCGCCGGTATGGGCTGTCAGGCGGCCCTAGATGCAGAAAAATATTTGACAGGGGGAACATCAAGTTACTGAGAATATGACAGATCAGGAAATAAAAGATAAAGTTCAAAGTTTGGTAGACAAACAAGAATATTCATCTGATATGGATGGTGGAGAAATGCAAGATGTGGTGGATAGTAATGATTTGGTAATTGGGACGATGCCAAGAGGAGTTATTTGGGATAATGGATTGGAAAATAACACTAGAGTGGTAAATATTTTTGTTCAAAACGAAAAAGGAGAAGTATTGTTACCGGTAAGGTCGCGCAAGAAGAGGTATTTACCTGGCGGCTATGATTATTCCTGTGGGGAGAATTTGCAGTCCGGTGAAGATTACTTTTCGGCCGCCATCCGAGGGCTTAAGGAAGAGCTGGGTATTGAAAATGAGAAATTGGTTGAAAGGGGATCTTTTTCCCCTAACAAGTTAAAGACTACATTTTGTTTTGGGAGAGCATATTTGTGTGTTATTGACACAAAAAGATGTTTTTTAAAGCCGAACGAGGATGAGGTAGAGAGGTACGAGTGGAAGAGTTTGGAGGAGATAGAGCAGATGCTGAAAGTGGAACAAAGTAAGTTTAAGAGAGACTACAAATCAATTTTTGAATTGGTTTTTAATTCTTAGGATTCTAATAACTGATTGGTCTGGTTTTTGGGGCAGTCCAACGTCCGACATGGGAAGAGGGTCGGTACCTTCAAGGACAGTCCTTGAAGGGGGATTTTTTGTGATATGGTAGAATATATCCAGCTTTGAAGGGAGTCGCGCCCCTGGGCTAGTGGAGGAAATGCCGCCGGGGTAGCTCCACCTGACAGTGGGCAGGCCGTAAAATTGGAGCACAAAGAGTGAAACAAAGGGTGGTACCGTCCTTCCGGCCGACAAGCCGTCTGAAGACCCCTGACTAGAGTTAAGATGAATTGATCTTGGCTTGAGTGAGGGGTTTTAATTATAAATATATGAAGCTAATAGTAGATAAGAAAATATTTGAGAAGTTTCCAGGCGTGAAACTTGGAGTGGTGGTGGCGCTTGGAATTGACAATTCAAAACATGGTCTGTCCTTAGATGAACTTAGAAAAGAACAAGAGAATGCTCGAATTAAATTGGCCGGAGTGGAAATATCTAGCCATCAATATATAGCTCCATGGAGAGAAATTTACCGATTGTTTGGGTCAAAGCCGTCTGAATATAACTCTTCGATTGAAGCTTTGCTGAAAAGAGTATTGAAGGGAAAGGAATTGTCTGATATTAATCCGCTAGTGAATCTATATAACGCACTCTCCCTAAAACATGTCTTGCCTTTTGGAGGTGAAGATTTAGATAAGGTACAAGGTGACATCAGATTAGCTTTTGCCAACGGTGACGAAACAGGAATCTATTTGGGGTCAGACGAAGTGGTTGCTTGTGATAAAGGGGAGGTGGCCTATCTGGATGATTTGGGATTTGTTTGTCGAAAATGGAATTGGAGAGAGGGAAAACGAACGATGCTTACCGAAGAAACTAAAAACGTGGTTTTGGTGATGGAAGCAGTACCGACAGTAGATGGTGAAACTTTGAAGAGTGCGACAGAGGAATTGGCAAGTCTGGTTGGTGAGAAGCTGGGTGGCAAGATAGAGATCTACTATATAGACGAAAATAACCTTGAGGTGAATGTTGAGTTTGTGACAGGAACCCAACTAACTCTGCAGGAACTTGAAGAGGTTCTTCCCATAGAAAAGAAAACGAAAGGTAGACAAAAAATTAAGCAAGTAACTACAGAGACTCCCGAAAAAGTTAGAGCACCCATGGGGAGAACGGCTTTTAAAATTCATAGGGCAATTGGGGAGATTATTGGGTTTATAAATTTTTCGGTGGAGCATCCCGGGGATGAAAAAATGGGGGATTATGCCAGCAACGTGGCTATGGTGATGGCGAAATTGTTGGGTAAGAATTCCCGTGAATTGGCTCAGGAAGTAGTAGAGAAACTAGAAAAAGATGAAAAGTTGATGGAGATAGTTGGAAAAATTGAGCTTGCCGGTCCGGGGTTTATTAATTTTTGGATCAAGGATGAAATTTTGGTAGCCGGATTAGCTGAGATGTTACGGAATGACGGACATTGCCTGGATAGTGATTTTATGAGCGGAAAGAAAGTATTGGTGGAGTACTCATCGCCGAATATTGCCAAGAGATTTTCGGTGGGGCATCTGCGATCGACTATTATCGGGCAAGCTTTGTATAACCTTTATAAACATAGCGGTGCTGAGGTAACCAACGATAATCATTTGGGTGACTGGGGGACACAGTTTGGCATGATCGTAGCAGCAGTTGAAGAAAAGAATCTTGATGTTTCGAATATGGCTGTAACTGATCTGGAAAGTTTGTACGTGGAATTTAATAAACGAATAGAAGAAATGCCGGAGTTGAAAGATAAAGCGAGAGAAGCATTTGCTCGGTTGGAAAAAGGCGATGAGTCGGCCAGAAAAATCTGGAAAGAATGCATCGGCGTTTCAATGAAGGAGTTCGATGAGATATACATGAAGTTGGGAGTTGAGTTTGATCATGAAAATGGGGAGAGTATTTATGAAAAGGCGATGCCGGGGATTATTCAAGAAGCAATGGATGCTGGTGTGGCGGAACAGGGAGAAAGAGGAGCTCTAATCGTCAAATTCGAGAAAAATGGAAAAGAGTACTTACCACCGGCAATGTTGTTGAAATCAGATGGGACGACAACATACTTTACCAGAGATTTAGCAACGATAAGAAAGAGACTTGATGATGCGGATTTAAAGTCGGATCTATATGTATACGAAGTTGGTTCTGAACAAACCCTGCACTTCAGACAGGTATTTGAGGCCGTAAGATTACTTTGGGAAGATGCCAAGGCGGTAGAATTCAAGCATGTTGCTCATGGAAGAATGACATTTGGTGGGGAAAAGATGAGCACAAGGAAAGGTACCAACATCAAACTTGAAGATTTAATTTTTAGAGCAGGTGAAGAAGCCCAAAGAATGGCGAAAGAAAAAAACATGGAAGAGACTTCCGATAAAATTGGAATTGGGGCGGTGAAGTATAACGAACTACGAAGATCGCCGGAGTCCGACTATGACTTCAAATGGGAAGAAGCTCTTTCGATGGAAGGGAATAGCGGGCCGTATTTGCAGTATGTGTATGTGAGAACGAAGGGGATAATAGAAAAAACTCATGACCTCAAGAAATCAAGAACTCAAGGACAAAAAAGTGAAATTATAAGGTTGAATGAGGATGAAAAGAACTTGGCTAGATGGTTGGTGCTGAGAATTGGCGAAGGAGAAATGGTGGAAAGGGCGGCGAAAAACTTTGCACCAAACGCGGTGGGCCAGACTTTATTTGAACTGGCACAAAAGTTTAACGGATTCTATGACAGAAACAGGGTGATCGGGGTGCCGGAAGAAAACCTAAGACTGCTACTGGTAGCAGTGACAGGACTGGTGATAAAAAGCGGGCTGGAACTTTTGGGTATAGAAACTGTGGCGAAGATGTAAGGCTGTTAAAATAAATACCTATGGCAAGTAGACTTGAGGAAATCTTAAAAGAACGAGAAAAGAAAGTAGAAAACCTTCGACTAATGGGGATAGAGCTATACCCAGCTAGGTCCGAGAAGGAAGCGGCAAACCGTGAAATAGTTGATAATTTCGAAAAATACGAAAATAAAGAGATGGTTTTGGCCGGGAGAATTATGGCTTGGAGAGAGCATGGGAAACTAATTTTTGGCCAAATTCAAGACCAAAGCGGCAGAATCCAACTTTTTATCCAAGCTGATGCAATGAGTCCGACAGATAAGGAAAAGCAAACACTGGGTTTTGAAGATTTGGAACTGCTGGATATCGGAGACATTATTCAAGCCAATGGGCAAGTGGTGAAGACTAGGACGGGAGAGGTATCTTTGCAAGTAAAAGAAATTAAACTGTTGACCAAAGCCAGGTTACCTTTACCCGATAAATGGGCGGGGATTGAAAATCCTGACGAGGCCTTTCGGAAAAGATATTTGGACCTATTGATGGATCAGGGGAAGGTGAGAAGGTTTGAAAGAAAAGCAAAGTTCTGGAAAGTAACAAGAGATTTTCTAAAAGATAAGGGATTTATTGAGGTGGAGACACCGGTACTTGAAAGTGTCACCGGAGGAGCGGATGCTAGACCTTTTGTGACTCATATGAATGTCATAGATCAGGATTTTTTCCTGAGAATTTCGACTGAACTTTTTCAAAAAAGGCTCATTGGAGCAGGATTTGAAAAGATTTATACCATTGGACCAAACTTCCGGAATGAAGGAATGGATGATGAACATTTGCCGGAGTATTACCAGTGTGAGTGGTACTGGGCGTATGCCGATTACCGAGATAATATGGAGCTGGTTAAAGATCTTTTCCGATTTATCGCCAAAGAAGTATATGGGAAAACAAAGTTTGTGAGCAGAGGGATGGAGTACGATTTGGCTCACGAATGGACGGAGATTGATTACATAGAAATAATAAGGGAGAAACTGGGAATTGATATTTTTAAATCAACTGATGCCGAAATGCTCATGGTGATAAAGAAAAATGGGGTAGTCCTAACCGGAACCATTAACCGAAGTAGACTAATTGATAACTGCTGGAAGATAATCCGCAAAACAATTGCCGGACCGGCCTACCTAATAAATGAACCAAAGTTTATGTCACCTCTCGCCAAGAGTAAGCCAGAAAACCAGGAACTAACGGAACGATTCCACGTGATTATTGCCGGATCAGAACTGGGTAATGGATACAGTGAGTTAAACGACCCGGAAGACCAGAAGGCCAGGTTTGAAGAACAGCAAGGGCAAAGAGAAGCTGGAGATGAAGAGGCCCAGATGCTGGACACTGACTTTGTAGAAATGCTGGAGTATGGTATGCCACCCACTTCCGGCTGGGGCCACTCCGAAAGACTCTTCTGGTTCCTGGAAGATATTT
>PFUC01000075.1 GCA_002789895.1 Candidatus Collierbacteria bacterium CG_4_9_14_3_um_filter_43_16 | reverse complement strand
AGATCGCGTTTGAGGAGATTGTAACCCAATTCCAGCTTTCCGTCAATGACACCACTTGTCTTATAGATATGTTTATCATCATCAAAACTGGGGAACACCATAACCACGTATCCTCTCGGCTTCAGAACCACCAACCAGTTCTTAAGACATCCCAGATAAAGCTTTTGGAGGCCAGGGACCAGGTATCTGATCTGATCAGGCCTAAAATTCGGTTTTCCCAGAAAAGGTTCGGTGACAATGGCATCCACTTGCTGAAATTTGTTAGAGAGATGAGTGGCGTCCAAGACCTCTAGTTGGGCCTCAAAGCCCAGAAAGTTCAGATTAGCTTTTGTTTGCCGAACCTGCTCAGCCAGAATGTCGGCTCCTCCAATCGTATATCCTAGCCCGGCCGCCTCAATCAATACTCTTCCGGAGCCGCAAAAGGGGTCTATTAAGAGTTTTCCCATCGGCTTAAGAGGTACCAGATTAATCATGCTTCGGGCTATCTTGGGAGGAAGAATGCCGGCCTTGGCATTCGCAAATGGCATGTGTCGGTCTTTTTTGATCCAGTGCTCAAAGTCGTGTGTCCAGATGGTCTGCCAAACTTCTTCGGCTTCCTGTTTGACGAAAAACTCATCGATTTTGTGTTTTGAAAGTAATACCGGTGTAAGACCAAACTGATCTTTGGGAAGAACAAAACGTCCTTTTTGGAGAACTTCCTTGATTTCTTGATTTATTAGGGGGGAGTCCTTGAAACCATCCAAGACAGTAACCGAGAAGTTTTTTGATTTGACGAGATCGGCAATAGACTGAGATGAGGGCAATACTCCCTGTAGTTCCTGTGCTAGTTTGATACTACAACCAAGTTTTGAGGCAGTTTTTTGAGCGATATCGGCTTCAGATGACTCAAATAAATATATGTTCGGCTGAACGAGGACCGCACCTTTGACCTGAGCAATAATTTCGGACTCAGCCAAAGTATTGCTGGCACCGACGAAAAGTATGAAGCGCATAGTTAAGTTAGAGATTGATAGCCTTGACGGTGAAATGGCTTTCAAGTTGTCTGTGACCGGTAACCCGGCGATATCTGGATTTAGCTTTGAATTTGGCAATGCGGATCTTTTCGCCCTTCTTGGTACCTTCCATGACGAGATCTACGGTGGCTTTGTCCAGATACGGCTCGCCAATTTTTGTTTTTTCACCATCAAAGCCGAGTAACACTTCCTTGACCTGGAGGGTTTCACCATCTTTAATATCAATTTTTTCAGCCACGACTTTATCGCCCTCTTTAACAAGGTATTGTTTTGCGCCAAGTCGAATGACCGCGTATGTAGTTTTGTCTGCCATGTGCGCCATTATATCTCAAAGGGGGTAATCAGATCAAGCTGGAGGTTCAGCAAGCCAACCAAAATGGCAAAACTCAGCAACGAGCTTCCGCCATAGGAAAAAAGAGGCAGAGTGATACCAGTGACAGGCATAATTCCCAGGTTCATGCCCACGTTGACCAAAAATTGAAAAAGGAATAAGAAAAATATTGAAAGTGATAAAAGCGTTTGCTGGTTATCACGCAGGCGTTTGACAGCATACAAACAGCTTCGAAAAAGAACTATATAAGAAAGAAACAAGGCTAGAGAGCCTACCAAACCAAATTCCTCCACATAAGAAGCAAAAATAAAGTCTGTGTGTCGCTCAGGCAAAAAATTCAGATGAGACTGAGTCCCAAGCTTAACCCCCTTACCAATTATCTTTCCCGAACCGACAGCTATGGTTGCTTGGATAACGTTGTAGCCTGCCCCCTTGGGGTCTGAGTATGGGTTGATAAAAGTCTCTATTCTTTGACGCTGGTAGGGCTTGAAAAGCTTTGACTCAAATGGCAGAACTAAGACAGAGAAAATAGTTCCCAATATCAATATTTTTCCTAGCTGTCCGGAAACAGCCAACAGAGCGAGGGGTAAAAAGATCAATGTCAGAGCCGATCCTAGGTCAGGCTGAATGGCAATTAAAATCACTGGCATGGAAGCGATCCCTAAAAATATAAGTATCTGTTTCCAGTCAATTTTGTTTAGCTTGGCCAAGTAGGATGAATAATAAATAGCCAGAAGTGGTTTAATGATTTCGGAAGTCTGCAAATTAAAAAAACCCAGATCAATCCAACGAACCGATCCTCTGATGTTCTTGCCTACCAACATGGTGAGTATCAACAAAATAAGACTGATGATGTAAAGGGTTTTTCCTGAACTGAGCAAAAGAAAGATATCAGATTTTCCCAATAGATAGACGACTATTATACCGACGATTACGAAGGCAAGCTGTGACATAAAAAGTTCGGGGGCTGTACTCCAAATGGTAATCAAACTCAAAACCTCGATTAAAATCAAGGCTGAAAACAAAAGCCCTTTATTTTGTTGCATTAGTTTCTGGAGATCTTAACTATATCTCCCTTGATAATTTTGTTGACCAATGTTTTTCTTTTAATTTCGTCTTCATACTCCCTCGGCCAAGTCGGCAAGGTAACGGATACAACTTCATCCAGGCGGCAATTGGCAAGTTTCCTAGCCTCCTGGATGGAACGAATTATTTCTCTCGTTTGGCCTTTTGCAACAAGATCAGGAGTAAGTTTTAAATCTAGGATTACCAAAAGCTCTTTGCCTGTTTTAAACCCGATTGACAGTACATTGAGTTCATCTTTGATTAATTGAATCAGCTCTTTCTCGTTTTCCAATTCTGTTTTTGGTCCAATTATCGTGAGTTTTGACAACGGTTGTTTGACAGCGACGCCTTCTGTCTTTCGAAGGGCATGTCCCATCTCACAAACTCTCCTGACCAAAGACATGTTTTCAATTAATTTTTTGTCGATAATTTCTTCAGTGATTACCAGAGGCCAGTCAGCGAGGTGAACAGATTCTTCTCCTGTGATGTTGGTATAGATCATGTCGGCCATAAAGGGAGTAAAGGGCATCAGAACACGGGACAAACAATCGAAGACGGTTCTGAGGGTACGATAACAGGTTTCTTTGTCATCCATATCTTGAGCACTGGGGCCAACACGATCTCGAGAACGACGGATATACCAAGTTGATAGATCGGAGACGAATCCCTCAATTGTTGCCGTGGCGGAGAAGGCGTCATATTTCTCCAATCCGGCCGTGACTTCCAAAACCATTTGATCTAATCTATTTAAGATCCAAAGATCCAGCTTAGAGGGCAGATGATCAAATTCAATTTCCGGTTGCCAATCCTCCAAGGAAGCAAAATTGGCAAAAAAACGATAAGAGTTCCATAAAAGCATGTGGAAGAGTCGCTTTGTTTCCGAGGTCATTTTGTAACCAAAAAGAAGATTCCTTTCCGGGTTGTGTTTGGCAAAGGTCCAGCGCATAACATCGACACCTATCTTATCTGCAGCTTCATTAAACTCAATTGAGTTTCCCCACGACTTATGCATAGCTCGACCGTCTTCTCCCAGCATGGAGGCAAAACCTAAAACATTTTCAAAAGGATTAGTATCTTCAAGCACCGTACTCATAGCTATCATTGAGTAAAACCAATTTTTAAACTGACCGGGAAATGATTCGGTAATGAAGTTGGCAGGGAACCACTCTTTCCAATATTTTTTATCTGACGTATAACTAACCTTTCCCGTCTCGGGGTCTACCAAGGTGGAGTAAGGGACAACGCCAGCATCTAGCCAAGGATTTCCCACATCAAGAATTCGTGACATATTTCCTCCACAATTATGTTTAATTTTGACTTCATCGATGTAAGGCTTGTGGGGAGTATGTCCTTCGAATTTGTCCCAACCGGACACGGCCCTTTCCCTTAATTCATCTTCGCCTCCTATAACTTCGAATTGCCCACACTGATCACAGACCCAGATAGGTAGTGCCACGCCCCAATAACGATTTTTCTTGCTGATGAGCCAATCGTGCATGTTATTTAACCAGTCAAGTTCGCGGTCAAGTCCAAATTCCGGCTTCCAGTTAATTTTCTCGGCCACGTTGATCATTTTTTGCCGAAGGGTCCTTCCTTTTTTATCACCCGGGTCTACTTTATCCATCGAGATATACCACTCATCAGCCACTTTCCAAACAAGTTCTGTTTTACATCTCCAGCAGGCAGGGTAACGGTGGGTGTAATTTTCAACTCTAAAAACCCAACTCTCCCCCACTTTGTCTTGTTCCGTCAAATAATCGAGGATTATTTCTGGATGTTTTTTGGCGTTTTGACCAGATAAAAAGTCTAAACCAGGCAAATAATCGGCGTTATCGGCGATAATGGGTATCATGGGTAAACCATATTTCCTACCTAAGGCGAAATCCTCCGTGCCGGCACTGACGGCGGTATGAACTAGACCCGTGCCCTCTGTATTGCTGATGGGCATGACTTGCGAGTCGGTCGGGATAACCAGGTGGAATTTCCCGGGACTTTCCTGAGCGATTTGTTTGACAGCGGAGATATCGTCGAACGGTGCCCTGTAATGAAGGCCGACCAACTCTTTACCTTTAACAGTTTTGACAATGTTTTTATAATCTCCCTTAAAGACATTTTCTACAAGATCTTTCAAAACCCAAAACTTACCGGTAGAGGCTTCAACGAGCGAATAATCTTGCTTTTCGTCGACAGCTACAGCGATGTTTGCCGGTAATGTCCAGGGGGTAGTGGTCCAAACTAAAAGACTTTCGCTTTCTCGACCAACCAATGGTAGCTTGAGATATATTGATTTATGAGTGAGCTCCTTGTAATCCTCAGTAAGCATTTCGTGTTGAGAAATGGCCGTCTCACAACGGGGGCACCAAGGGACAGAATCATGACCTTTGTATATCCAGCTCTTTTCCCAGCAAACCTTCAGAAAATACCAGATCATGTAATTGTTTTCATTGGACATGGTGAAATAGGAATTTTCCCAATCCATAAAATAACCCAATCTTTTGCTTTGATTCGTCTGAATTCCTGAGTATTTAACAACTCTGTCTTTGCAATGCTGAATAAACGGGGCAACTCCATATGTTTCAATATCTTTCTTAAAATGGAAGCCAAGCTCTTTTTCTACCTCAACCTCTACCCAAAGACCCTGACAATCAAAACCGTTTTGGAATCTTTGTTTAAAACCGCGCATGTTCTTATAACGCTGCCAAAGATCCTTGTAGGTTCTGCCCCAGGCGTGATGAGCCCCCATCGGATTATTGGCGGTGATGGGACCGTCCTGAAAATAAAACTTCTCAAGTGACTGATCATTTTTGTGCAAATATTTATCCACGATACCCGACTGGTACCAATGATCCAATAACTGTTTTTCCAAGACAGGAAAGTCGGGAGAGGCGTCAACTTCTTTGATTAGATGTTTTTCTTTTGGCATAAGATTAGTTTACTAGATACTAAAAATCCCGGCCGTTTGGCGGGATCCGGTAGACAAACGCTTTTCGTAATTATACCAACAATCTCTTCCTGGTACCACTTGCAGGTCTGACAAATACGTAAAATGCTTCTACATTGTAATTAATCCCACATATAGGGGTGTAGGTGTAAGCCCTTATTGGTACACCGCACTTTTAAGTGACAATACAGCCTAGGGATCCTAGACCTTCTCTGGGGTACGTGTATTGACTGCCAAGAGAAAGCGGATTGTAAGAGTCCGCCCAGATTACAAGCTAAGAAATCTAAAATTTGGTACATGGCAGCCGGTGTAAGGCAGAGAAAAAGCCACCCAATCCTTACAGACAGGTGGCTTTTTGGTGGCATGAAAGTCGCCCTTAGGCTTTAGAAACAGTAACCTTTTATTCCTGCCCGTTGTAGTCAAAACGGAAAGTAACTGGCCCGTCTTGGTTATTTACAATATAGAGGTTCTTTTGGGCACTAGCTGCTCTGTTGTTAGGATGCAGATAGATGGATACACCATAGATTTTTGGGACCTCCGGAATAGCCGCAAAATCATGGTTGGTGAACTGAACCACCTCTAAGTTGGCATCTCTAGCTGCCATGTTTATAAATTAGACAAGTTGACAGACACCATCTCCATAAAGATAACCATCGGTCTTGAAACCATTCTGTTTATTAAAAATCTTGCTGACAGAAGCTACCGGGTAACGGTAGGCCATGCTGATCTCTTTGGTGGAAAGCACCTCTTGGCTGTAGTTCTTGGCCACAGAAGCAACAACCGGTATCTCCGGCTTTCCGAGGATCAAGGCGAGGAGGATCGATAAAATGAATTTTTTATATTGGAGGGATAATACTCTATTATAGGTCTTTTGTCAAATCCAAACGCCAACTATTGCTTGTGCGCGTTTAGGCACCACTCGTGCCTGCTCACGGGCAGGATAATATTGATGTAAGATGAGGTTGTTATCAACAAAAAACCGTATGACCGGATACCACACCGACATAGAAGCCGATACCATCGCCAATAGCAACTTTCGAAAAGTACTGTACACAGCTCCCCACTCTCAGCTTGTGCTTATGAGTCTTCTGCCCGGAGAAGAGATAGGCATGGAGGTGCACCCCAATATTGATCAATTTTTTAGATTTGAGGCTGGACGGGGTAAAGCAGTCCTAAATGGAGAAGAAACAATTTTTGAGGCTAATGATGTTATCGTCGTGCCTGCCGGAACAAACCACAATATCATTAACACGTCCACGTCCGAACCATTGAAACTATATACGGTTTATTCCCCAGCCAATCACCCTGCGGGAACCATTCATCCTACCAAAGCTGAGGCGATAGCAGGCGAGGCCTTGTACGAGAAACACTAAATCACCGACCAAAGCTTATTCTATCCTTGACGACATCCCCCATGTTGGCCATCAGAGCCGGAGTAATGACAAAGTTTCCCCACCGATCGTTAATATTGTCTATCGCCGATACCAAAGATTCTTTTTTTATCTTGTCTTCAAACAAGCCTAGTTGCAAACAATCACTTCCCGAAAGATCAAAACAAGAAACGGCTAAGTTGCGAACTGGTAGATGATAGGGAGAACGTGAAAGCAGGCGGTAAGCTACCCTATAAATATCCTGACTCAAAAAGAGGGGTTGATCTAGTCTGAGGCCCTGGTGCCAAAATTCGTGGTCGCGAAACAACAAACCCAAGTGAACACCTTTAGCCTGAAAGCCCTCTCGCCGCATGCGAAAACCCAATTTTTCCACTAATTTGGTCAGAATGGGGGCTAATTCTTCCGGCTTGGTTAGAAACTTTGGGAGAGCATAAGAGTGGCCGAAGCTTTTCACTCCCCAATCAACGTCGTCTACTTCCCAGCCTCTAAGGCGAACAAACCAGTAATAATCGGCAATGGAGTGGAAGGCGGATCGCAGAACTCTCAGATCGGCGTGATAAAAATCCAAGACCGTGTAAATACCGGCTGAGTTTAAACGGATAGCATTTTGTCTGGCTATGCCGGTGAGATCCGTAAGAGTAAGACCCTCGTATATTTTCAAAAAATTGTCTTTATTAATTTCATCCAGGCCGTCCGGCTTGTGGAGATTGCTGGCCGTCTTGGCGAGAAAACGATTCGGGCCCAGACCAATAGAAACCGTCAGATAATCCCCTACTTCTTCCTTGATACGATTCTTGATTTCTTGACCAATGGTAAACAAACCCCTGGTGAAAGCCGGAGTGCCGGCAAAATTCAAAACGAATTCGTCAATGGATTTGGGGGCTATGTTTGGGGTATAGATTGATAAAACTTTTTTGAGACCGAGGTGAACCGACCGGTATTTGTCCGGGTCTGAAGGGAGGACAATGAGGTCCGGACAAAGAAGACGTCCGTCTTTGACGCGCATACCGACTTTGATACCCAACTTCTTGGCTTGGACCGAAGGTGCAAGAATGCAACCGTTGGGGCTGTCGTAGGCGGTGACAGCAATAGGTTTACCGCGAAGAAGTGGATTGGCCTGCTGCTCGATAGTGGCAAAACAGGAGTTGAGGTCGACGTGCATGACCGTGGATGGAGCAGGGTTGAAGTCTAGATTAATCGGTAAGCCCATCGGAGATTTCTTCTAAAGTCCAAAATAATGAGTCCGTGTCCAGCCTTAATCTAAAAGATAAGTTTTGAGCAGTGACCGAAAAAATATGAAACAGTGTTCGGCCTTCACGAAAGGTGTGATGAAGACCGACTTGGGCAATCCGAAAAATTTGACCGTCCCAAAAAATACGTCTGGGTGTAACAGTACGTTTGCGATGATCGTAAACTGTCTCGACTGAGACTGGAGCAGATATTTTTTGAATCATGATACTTTCATTAAACCAAAAAAAACCCGAATGTCAAGCCACTGTACCAATGCTTTTCAAACTAGAAATAGTTAGTTACAGTAGCTGCGGCCACATTTGTCTTCTTAAAGCAAAGAATACTTAAGCAGCGACTGCACCCACAGCGGCCAAAACGGGGAGGAAGACAACACCGATGGTTAAAGGAAACTTGAGGATGGTTTTGCCGTCTTTGTCTTTGATGGTAATGTGACGAACATTCCCCTGCGCGATCAGGTCTTTAACTGTTTTTCAAAAGATTCTCGCCGGTAACTTTGATAGTTTCTTCGGCTGTCTTTGATTTTTTAGCCATGCATTATTATATTGGTAGCCAATTGGGCCACCTGGGTCGCCAATGGCGCCTCCTGCTGGGGGTCTTGGTAGGGCCTGGCTTTGGGGAAAGACACTCACCTCTCGTGCCAGATTTGTTTCGTGACTTGTCACTACTACAATTACCGGAGCAACAGCCCTTTCCACCTTTGTAGCATATATCTCCATAACTTATACAGTCAAGTTGAGATGCAGAAGAGTTTAGTTTGAAAAAACCTAAGCTGTTTCCAGCGATTAAAAGC
>PFUC01000092.1 GCA_002789895.1 Candidatus Collierbacteria bacterium CG_4_9_14_3_um_filter_43_16 | reverse complement strand
TTTTTGAGTGATTTTTAACTTTGTGATTTCAAGTAAAAGTACCATTTAATAAGATTAATTTTTCGATGATGTTTAAGGCCTTTGTGGACGGAAAGTTTCTGTTTAAGATGAGTAAACTCTGCTTCTAGTCCGTTAGTATCTTTTTCTAAACCTGGGTGGTCTAAATACAAGAATAGATGGCCAAGCGAGGTCGCAAGACTTCGGTAGACTTTTCTGACATTCTTGTGGGTATACCACCAATGTTTAGTGCCGTCAGTCGTTCGGCTTCGTTGATTAACAAAAGTTAAGTAACGTTCTTCCCAGCGAGAAAACCATCTCAACCAAATTTCTTTTTCGTTGTGGTTACGAATGCTGTTTAGGTACTTAACGATTTCCAACAGATCTTGACCTGCCTCAGTATCTGGTCTTCGGGTCAGAAGGGTCTCACTAAACATCTGAGTGTGCACCAAACAACGTTGGTGAGGTCTGCATGGAAAGAGACTCTTGAAGACAGAAACGAGGCTACCGTGCCAATCGGAAGTTAATCCGAGGATGTTGTAACCCAGCTCAGACAACCGACAGAAAGAGTAGTAGTAATTGAAGTAGTTTTCTCTTTCGATGAAGTCCCAGTAAACAATTTTTCCTTCAACTTTAAAGGATATGGCACAACCCCAATGGCCAAAATATGTACCATCGGCTTTTAGGTAAGACTGTCTTCTCTTAATCAGTTTTGGAGGTTGGGGTGTTTGGTCGGGAAAAGTATCGAAATGACGTCTAAGGGTTCTGGCACAGACGAGACAGCCTTTGCTAAGGATTAATGATTCGATGGTGATGCTGGTAGATATCCATCTTTTGAAAAGACTAAAGTACCGATCTGTTTCTTTACGAAACCGAAGGGTAAAAGTCTTGTCACAAGATGAACATCTAAACCGATGACTACCGGAGGTATTCTTTCCCCAACTGACTAATTTTCCACCACAAAAACCACAGTTTCTACGGTAGTTTTTTTAACCGAAATATCCAAATTTACCTTTTGCATATTCGAATTGTATGGGATTTAGCGGAAGAATCAAACATAATCTCCACTTTTACCAACGCGAAATGTCCATTATGCCCATTTTTTGATGCAGAAAAACTCCGGCCAGGGGCCGGAGTTTTGGGATGGTGGTCAGATAACCATAGTTGTTTAATTATAGGGTACGAGTGATCCTTCTTCGAGAATCCAATTTCCGTATTTCCAATCGTATTCATCTGTCTGCCATGTCCAAACCCCTTCATATATGGACGAAGCCAGAATGTCTTCAGTTTCCTGTAACACAGCATTTTGGTCTTCGCCATACACCAGATGCATAATCGCATCTGTTGAAGGTTCTTTTCCGCAGGAAAAATATACTGTTTTGTAGGTGAAGGGAATCCAGCCTTTTTCTTGGTCTGAACATACGCCGGAAGTCCCAGGATTAGTCACATACTCGACAACCGAAACGGTATAGCCAGTAATCCTGCCATCCGTCCAGGTCGCTTCAATGGCAACATTTTTCTCCAGCACTGTGCTGTAATACTCAATATAGGCGAGTTCGCATTTGACCTTTATTTTACCGGTTTGGTAATCATAGTAGTTGCCATCGTTCCACCTATACTTACAGTACCATGATCCTGGCAATTTTACGTACAGCTGTTTATGTAGATATTCGATATTCGTCGAGCTTCCGTCGATCGACGGTAATCGAATCGGCTCCTCAAACGTCTTGGTGTCGATAAATTGACTATCGTACCACGAACCATCGCATTCAACCTTCATTTTGACATCAGAATCTTGAGCGATGGTGATACCCTTATCAAAATCCCTCGTAGTAACCCATTTCCCATCTTCATCTTTTATGATGAAGTCCCATGATTCTTCACTCTCATTCCATACAAGTTTGAAGTCAGTATGTGGGATGGCCACCCATCTAACAGTTAAACCTACATACTCATCTTCTGGAGAAAGTATGACCTTCCCGCATGGGTAGACATCCTTTACATCCGACGATTGAGACTTCATTAAATCTGTTGTAACCCTAGGCCATGAGATGGCAACAATGACGAGAACCAATATTATGTTGATAATATATGACAAGTTTTTCTTCATTTCTACTTCTCCTTTTTTTGTTGGGAATAATTTGTGTAGTCGAAAGTCTCGACGACATCTTTCTACTCCCAACTCCAACTGTCATGTCAATGAGCTCAATTTTTTTGAAGATATTGAAAGCTTAATTGATACTTCAAAATGTGGAAACATTATCTCATAATATACTGAAAAATCAAGTTATTGTCCTGGCTGACAACATATGTGTGACGTATGCGTAGGTTGGATTGAAGTTTGGGGTGTCAAGTTTTGTGCCTGGGTAGGAGTGATGTGGACAAGGAAGTGGGGCGTTAGGGTGAAAATGACATTTTGTACTGTTTGGGTGAGGAGAGGAAGTATCAATTGACTCCTTTAGAAGCCGATTGACTGGTGGTTTCCTGTTATCGAGTCGGTGACGGATACCCTGAGATTGGGATCGGAAACGGAAACTGACGTATTTCTATCGCTGTCGATAGTGACTAGGCCACCCCCGAGCCTAATACGGGTGATCTGATTTGGGTGGGTCACCGTTGGCTCCTGAGTTGAATTCTCGTAACGGATTGTGAAGCCACGGGGAAGTCCATCGGATTTGTACAAGGCGCCTGAGAACAGCTCGTCTGTTTCCAGTGACTCTTCTTGTGGAGTCTGCGTCATTTGGTGGATGAATGGATCGACAATCGCAGTAAAGACTAGGTAGGTGATCACCCCCGATAGAATCATGGATATTCCAAGAGTGGCGAGAAAACTGATTTGACTCCACAGAGCACTGAAAGTCATCATACAAATCACAAAATATACGGACAGCCAGGTAACTGCATACAGAGTTTTTAGGTTCACAAGATGTCTCCATAGATAAAATTTTCAGGTTCGGATTAGGTATTATACCACTTTCTTATGGGGTATGAAGCGATAATGATGGTTTGAACCTAATTGGGCCGGAAGTGTGATAAAATATCCAGGTCTAAAAGACAAGAAAGGAATTTATGATAAATGAGCAAATCTCAAAAATCAGACGTTATTAAAGTAAAAACAGGAGGCATGTCCGTAATGGACAAACTGATGGAGGGAGCCTCTAGCTTCGCGGGGGCTTTGAAAAGAAATCAGAAGGTAGAGGGTTCGGTAAGCGCCATCAGTAAGAAGATGGTATTGATCGACATCGGAGCCAAGACTGAAGGAATGGTGTCCGGTGAAGATCTGGCTGAAGCCTACGATGTACTCAAGGAGCTGAAAGTCGGCGAAAAGGTGAGTGCCTATGTGAAGTTCCCCGAAAATGACCAGGGTCAAATTATTCTGACTCTCAAACAAGCGGCCGACGAAAACCGTTGGTACAAGTTCAAGAAGCTTATGGATGAAGAGAAAGAGGTGGAGGTGACAGGACTGGAAGTAAATAAAGGCGGTATGGTGGTCAAGGTGGGAGACATCCGCGGATTTGTACCAACTTCTCAATTTGGCGAAAAACTACTCGGTAACATGGAGTCACTTCTCAGCAAGAACTTCAAAGTGCGCGTGATTGAAGTGGATAAAGATCAAAACAGATTAATCTTCTCAGAGAAACTAGTGTCCGATTCAGAGGCTTTAGCTAAAAAGGGTGAAGCTCTAGAACTAGTCAATGTTGGTGATAAGTTTGAAGGAACAGTCTCCGGAATTATGCCTTTTGGTGTCTTCGTCACTGTCAACGTGCCCATGAAGGGCACTGAAGAGGTAGCTAAGGTCGAAGGATTGATCCACATTTCTGAGATTTCTTGGGAGAAAGTGGAAGACCCCAACGTTATGTTCAAAGTCGGTCAAGAAGTCCATGTCCAAGTGATTGGCATTGACAAAGCGGTAGGAAAGCTTAATCTTTCCATCAAACAGATGACCGGGGACCCCTGGTCCGCTATCGAAACAAACTTTGCCATCGGAACCAAGCATTCTGGCAAGGTGGTGCGCATTGCCCCATACGGTATCTTTGTAAACTTTGATAAGGGAGTAGATGGACTGATCCACATTTCAAAGAAACCTGCCGACAAAGAGTTTAAGGTGGGCGATAAAGTGGAAGTATTTGTAGAGAACTTGGACGTCAAAGCCAGACGTATGTCACTTGGAGTAGTGTTGACGGAAGTGCCGGTGGCGTACAAATAAAGAAAAAACTCAAAAACTCGAGAACTCAAAAACTCAAGACAATAAAAGTTAAAACAGAGATGGTGGGCGGGGCTCGTCTGCCGTGTAGGGAGTGAATGGTATAAGATAAATTAATTAAAAAGTAAATATAAGTTATATGGCTAAAACAAAGATGATTGTAAAAGAGGACCAGATATTAGTAGACGTGGAGATGATATTCAAAGAGATTGAGGCCGCCGGAGGGGACTGGAAGAAAGTATGGGAAGAGTTTAAGGCTTACCTCAAAGACGTGAAAGGCGAGGATAAGTAAATGGAAACCGCAACAGTTTTTATAACCGGCCAGGAGCCTGTTTTGGTGGAAACTGTGAATGTGGGAATGGAACTTCAGAAAATATTGGACGCCCGATACACTAACCCGCATGGCAAAAGGGTGATGGAGCTTGGCTTTGGAGAAGAAACCTTGATGCCCTTTTTGTTTTATAAATTTGGTGAAAAAGTGTGCAGAATGGATCTGGGAGATTGGAACCAGAGAAATAGAAAGGTCAATGCCGGACTAGTCCAGGGAGAACTGCAATGTTTACCGATATCCGAAAACTCGGTGGATGTGGTGGTTTCGGTGAACATATTTGAGGAGAAGTTCGATTTGGCTAGAGCAATAGGAGAAATTGAAAGAGTACTGATAAAAGGGGGTGAAACCTTGATAATAGTTTCGAATGAACATTTTTGCGAGGGGAAGCTGAAATTGGAAACGGCGTTGGAAATCGTGGGGTCGAGTGTAATTACTTCTCCGGCCGAGATGTGCGATTCTTGGGTGATTATTCTGAAGAAGAAGTGACGTCTAAATGATAATAAAATTCCAGATCAGCCAGCCAAAGCGGGAGCAGGCATCTTTCTCGGCGAAGAAAGGGAAAAGAGCGACCAGGATAAAGGCCACGATCCCTAGGATGATGTGGAACTTTGCCGCTACGGCGATGCCCACAGAAAAAGTGTACTAACATTTGAGCACCCAAAAGTCAACAATTATAGGCCTTCAAGGCCAGGCCTTGAAGGTTCCCTTGAAGGTTCCCCGCAGGTTCTGGAAGGTGGGTGACGATGAGGCGGGGTTTGGAGAAGGCGCGGGACTGGCATACCCGAATTACGCGTAAATCGGGGATCGGAATCCCCGAATTACGGTAAAATGTGGTAGAATAGGGTCATGTACAAAAGACTGATCGAAGATAAGATTAAAAAAGACTTCTTTGGAGGAAGGGTTATTGTGGTAGTAGGAGCGAGGCGGGTGGGGAAGACAACTTTGATGAAGATCTTATTACAAACAAGTGCGGTTGAAACAATCTTGAGTCTAAATGCCGACAACCCGGCCGATAGGAGTCTGCTAGAAGGGGCTGACCTGGTTAAATTGAGGGAAGTGGTGGGAGGGAGAAAAATACTGTTTATCGATGAGGCACAGAAAATAGATAAGGTAGGTGATGTATTGAAACTACTTGTTGACGATTTTGGGAAAGAGAAGCAAATTGTGGTGACTGGTTCGTCTAGTATCAACCTTTTGGATATGACCAGTGAGCCGTTGACTGGGAGAAAGTACGTTTATTTTCTGTTCCCTCTTAGTTTCGAGGAATTGTACAACGGTGACGGATTGGAGTTGGAGAGAGGATTGGATCAGAGAATGATTTACGGGTCGTATCCCGAAGTGGTTAATGTGATTGGTAGTCATAATAAAGAAAGAGTTTTGCGAGAGTTAGCTTCGAGTTATCTGTATAAAGATATTTTGGAGTTTCAGGAAGTAAAAAGTTCATCTTTGATATATTCACTTCTGAAGGCCTTGGCTTTGCAAATTGGGTCGGAAGTGTCGTACTCGGAATTAGCTAACTTACTGGGTATTGATAAAAAGACAGTGATTAGATATATCGATTTGTTAGAGAAGAGCTTTGTGATTTTTAGAATGGGGAGCTATTCGGGAAATAAAAGACGAGAGATATCGAAAAATAAAAAGGTATATTTTTGTGATAACGGAATAAGGAATGCAGTTTTGGAGAATTTCAATGAACTGGATAGTAGAGATGATCTTGGGGCGCTTTGGGAAAACCTGTTGATATCAGAAAGACAGAAGTATACAAATTATCACGATATTTTTGGCAGATCGTATTTCTGGAGAACCTACGATGGTTCGGAGGTCGATTTGGTAGAGGAGAGGGGCGGAAAGTTGTTTGGCTTTGAGATTAAATACAAGAAAGGCGTGGTCAATGTTCCAGCAAAGTGGTCTCTGTATAAAAACGCGAGCTGGGAAGTAGTGAATAAAGATAAATTGAAGGGGTTTGTGGTGTAACAAAGGCTTGATTTTGGTGTGTGTGTGTGAAGATGAATATTATGGAGATTGCCCAACAGAATGAAATAAAGGACCAAGCCCAGGGTTGGACCGAAGCTCACAAGGATGTTGAGGGGAAGAATAGTACTATTTACCATCCGGATTTGGCTGTGAAGGGGACACAAGGATCAGCTCAAGAAGGTCAGGCAATTAATCCTGGCTTGATTGTAGATGTTGATGCAGCTCGTGATATTGCGAATGTAATGAATGAACAATCAATTCCCGCTGGTTTGGCTAGAGAGAAAGAATTGCAGAGACAAGCTGAAACAGGCTTAGATCCTGAACAGAGAAGAAACTCAGAGCTGATGGATGGGGTAAAGCAAAACTTTCCTAATGCTGTGAGAGAGGTGATTGATGGGAAGGGCAGAAGGATGTTATTTTTGGAGCCTCCCAAACAAGGAGATGCAGGTTGTGTATTTTTAGAAGTTATGACACTAGACGGTGTTTATATAATCAACTTTATGAATATTGGTTTTCCCGATAAAGCTGACGCTGTTGATTGGGCGAAAGCAGCTGATATCATGAAAGCCACAAAGATTGAACGTTACGGTATTCCAAACAAAATAAGAATTGCAGATGTAATTACAGATACGGGAATAATCGAAGTTGCGCGTGGAAATTCTTTAGATTTCTATGTAAGAAATCTGGAGGATGCTTCGGAGGTTCAAATTCTAAAAGAGAATTTAATTGATGCCGAAAAAAGAGGCAAGGAGAAAAAAGACAGTGATGAAAAAGCCAAGGAAGTGACCTCGTCTGGTGCAATATTGGGTAAACTTTTGGGGTAGACCTATGGAGGAAAAGGCAAGGATTTTTATTTTATTTGGGTAGACAGGCAAGTAGTTTTTTGTCTAAGGTGAGTAACTTGACCTTTTTTTCTTGGGCTAGACAGAGATAAGAGGCGTCGTAAAAAGTAAGGTTGTGCTGGATAGAAAGCTGGAGTGTCTTGGAGTAATTTGGAGATAAAAAATGGATTGGGAACTCGAGAAAAGTTTCGAAGATTTCGAGAGCTTCCGCGGCCTCGACACGTTTTTGTTTAACTGACGATTTTAGAGCATTGCCGATTTCATATTTTAGAATTGTAGGAGCAATAAAATCAGCTTGGTTTTTTATAAATTTATTGATAACAGAAGTGATACTGTGGGGGAGTGTTTCGTCTGGGAGGAGATAGGCGATGAAGACTGATGAATCGACAATAAATTCTAGCTGTTTATCTGCGACCATATTCGACGAGTTCTTTGATGTTGATCCCTTTAGTATCGAAGTTTTTGCCAAGTTCTTTGAATTTTTTTAAAAGCTGGGCACGGGAAGGCTTTTCTTCTTTGTAAACAGTGATTACAGCGTGGCGGATTAACTCTCCGACACTTTTATGGTGTTTTTTGGAAAGTTCTTTAAGCATCTTGTAGTCATGCTCGTTGAGGAGGACATTTGTTCTTTGAGTTAACATATTACTTTTAATGTAACATGTTACTTTTTAGTTGTCAAGTATTATGGATGAGCTGAATGATGTGGAATTATTTTTTGACAAAGAGGATCACATTCGGAAGATCGCGGCCAGGGCCGATTTTGTAACCGCCGGACCAGAGAGCGGTAGACTCCCCACTATCGAGATTCAAGGCATTGTCCATACCCATAACTTTCAGGACTCTAGCGGATTCGGCAACAGTAACGCCGTGGACGACGCCAATATAAACAGTGTTGCCTTTGTTACTGACAAAACTGCGATTGCCCCGGGCACTTTGTTTGGCGTCGGAGTCTCCGCCGAAAGTAATTCGGAATTGAAATAGACTTATCCTTATTCATGAGGAGAAGATCAAAGGAGTTGGTTTTGCCGGCACAGGAAGGATAGCTGGCCGGACAAAAATAAGAACCGTTGACGCCGGCGTAGGCGCCGGTGCGGCTGACATAGGTGGCGAGGGGCAGGACGGGACAATCGTTGCCGCAGTTGCTGGAGGAGGCGGTATCGACGATGACTTTGGTGGAGCCAAGATCCCCCGCAATGATGTCGACAAGGTAGTCGCCTAAACCTTCGACAGAAACCTTTTGGCGACTGTAGCCAGATGAGGGTGGGGTGGATTTGGCTGGGACACTGGCGGGGATGGCAACTAAGGTTGTTTGGGCAAGGGATGTTTGTTTTTGAGGCGGTCTGTTCTCTAAGGTTAAGAAGCAATTTTTTCTGATTGAACAAACGATTCTGATTCTAAGATGTCTTGACGTGACCAGGACCGGCGAAAGGCGTATGACATGATCGCCAGAATGATGGTGAGGATAACAACTAATAATGGCCAGCGAAGAGAACTCGTGGTGGTTTTGGTCATAATGGATAGTAACTATTTGATTAATTCTACTACCCAAA
>PFUC01000043.1:1943-11386 GCA_002789895.1 Candidatus Collierbacteria bacterium CG_4_9_14_3_um_filter_43_16 | reverse complement strand
ACAAAATTAGTCAGCAATACTTGGATTGAAAAGGGTGTGACTATGAAGTTTACCTGGTATCCCGGAGAAAATCTAGAACAGTTTCAGCCCTTCAATCAAGTTTATGGAGTTGTCTTCAACTCAGACGGTCAAATGCTTATTCAAAGAAGGGAGTTAAGACCGTGGTGCCTCGCCGGAGGGACTGTTGAAGAGGGGGAAACCGCGGAAGAAACATTACGCCGAGAACAAATTGAAGAAGCCGATGTTACCGTCAAAAATCCAATTTTGCTCGGTGGCCAAAGAGTCCAATTTCCCGGTGGCCACTACCCGAATCCGACAAAACGCTTTATTGGGGATGATTTCTACCAACTTCGCTATTATTGCGAAGTCGACCAAATTCTTCCTCAGACACCGGACCCAGATCACGACATCATTAATAAACGACTCTTTGTTCCCCAATCCGAAATAAATAATTATCTTGGCTGGGGGATTACCGGACAAGTTATTTTCGACCAAGCCATCGCCCTATACCACCACCTCCACCCATAATCTTTCCACTATCAACCTTCAAATAGTCTCCTTGAAGGTACTAAAAGGTGTCATTAATTTGCGGTGGTATACTAAATTTATGCCAGATATTTACAACAAAAAGGAGGTAAAGGAAATGATTTTTGACGGGGTTGTCGAGGCTCTTGAACAGGTCATCTTCCCCAGATTTGACAAAATCGAAGAAGAAATTGGTGGCCTCAAAGAAGATGTCGGTGGCTTAAAGCAGGCGGTAGAAATTCTCGACTCAGATATGGGTGGAGTCAAGATGAGACTCAAGGTGGTTGAAAACAAACTTGACGGTCTAATCGATAATACGCTGGTGGTCAGAAACCACGAAAGACGCATATCCAAACTCGAAAAAGCCATCGCCTAAAGTCCTCTTTCTAACAATTATTTAGTGAACCTCACAGTAATCGGTAATTCCTTCTTCCAGAACCGCTCTATAAAAATCCAAGCAGGAAACCAAGTGTCAACTGATTCTTTTTCGAAAACTTTATCCAATTAATCCCGGTTCCTTTGTTTCATAATATTAAACAACTTCGGGTATTTTAGGGTGATTTGGCGTATAATAGACAGTCATGTCCGACACTTCACCATCCACTCATTTGATCATCAAAGGGGCTCGTCAGCATAATCTCAAAAACGTCAATCTGACACTACCCAAAAACAAACTCGTCGTCTTTACCGGAGTTTCCGGAAGCGGCAAGTCCAGCATGGCCCACGACACCATTTATGCCGAAGGCCAGCGACGTTATGTCGAATCCCTTTCCTCTTATGCACGCCAGTTTTTAGGAGTCATGGACAAGCCTGATGTTGATCAGATCGAAGGTCTTTCTCCAGCCATCCTTATCGATCAAAAGCAGGGGAGTCACAATCCCCGTAGCACCGTCGGTACCGTTACCGAAATCTATGATTATCTTCGTCTCCTGTTTGCCCGTATAGGACACCCACACTGTCCCAAATGTGGTCGGGAGATCATGCCTCAGGATATTAATCAAATATATAAGGCGGTAGTAGAGCTGGCTGTCTGTCACCCCAGCTATCAAAAGCAAAAGGGTGTCCGTTTACTAATCCTGGCTCCCATAGTCAAAAATCAAAAAGGTGAATTCAAAGAGCTCTTTCCCGGCTTAGTCAAACAGGGAATCGCCGAAGTAAGGGTCGACCGCAAAATCCTCTCCACCCAATCCACCCTTTCGCTTTTTAAAAATAACCGCCACAATGTCGAAGCCATTATTGACAAGCTCGTGATTGGCCAAGTAGGGGGCATTCCTGAATATGAGAAACAGAGACTTATTGATTCATTGGAACAAGCTCTCAAAATCTCCGACGGCGAGGTTTGTATTAGTATCGTCATTGATCCCTCCCTTTCATTTCCATCTGATCCTGAGGTTATGGAAGATCATTTGTTCTCACAGAAACTAGCTTGTCCCATTGATAACATTTCCATACCGGAAATCGAACCTCGCTATTTCTCTTTCAACGCTCCGGAAGGCGCTTGCCCCGAATGTACCGGTCTCGGAACCAAGATGGTTTTGGATACAGACTCGATCGTTTCTCCTTCATTAAGTTTTCTCGAGGGAGCCATTATCCCTCTGGCCTCTCAATTCGAATCCAGAACCTGGTTGGCAAAATTAATCCTTGAAGTCATGGAGTCATCCGGCTTTCCTGGAAATAAACCCCTCTTCGATATGACGGAGGAGCAAAAGAATATTCTATTTAACGGCACCGACGGTAAAACATTTTCAATCAAAAGTATTAATCGGCACGGCAAACACGTCCAAAGAAGAATGACCTTTGACGGACTTTCTAAAGAGTTTGAACGACGTTACGAAGAGTCCAGCTCGGATTCATTTAAAGAAGAAATCTCCAAGTACTTAATCCGCAAAACCTGCCCGGTGTGTCTTGGCACTCGTCTCAAACCGGAAGTCTTAGCAGTTCACGTAGACAACCAGTCAATTAGTGAAATTACTTCCTGGTCCACCGCCAAATCCTCAGCTTTTTTCCAAGGTTTATTCAAAAAGCTTACAGTGACAGAGCAGCAAATCTGCGAGCCAATTGTCAAGGAAATAGGGGATCGTTTATGTTTCCTCATGTCTGTCGGTCTTGATTACATCACTTTGGCACGGGAATCGGGAACTCTTTCCGGTGGTGAATTGCAAAGAATTCGTCTAGCTAGCCAGATTGGCTCCCGCCTTACCGGCATCCTTTACGTTTTAGACGAACCCACCATTGGTTTACACCAGCGGGATAATGCTAAATTGATCAAGACTCTGCAAGATCTTGTTTCCCTCGGTAACTCCTTAGTTGTGGTTGAGCACGATCAGCAAACCATGGAAAGTGCCGATCACATAGTTGAGTTCGGTCCGAAAGCAGGATATCTCGGGGGAAAAATTACTTTCGAAGGAAACGTAGAAAAAATGAAAGCCTCTGACTGTCTTACCGGCCAATATCTATCCGGCAAGAAAACCGTTGTTGCCATAAAGCCCAAAGAACCGACCGAAAGTCCGGCCTCTATTCGTCTAACTGGCTGTACACACCATAATCTTAAAAACATCGACGTCGATTTTCCCTTGAATAAATTTGTTGCCGTTACCGGTGTTTCCGGATCTGGAAAATCTTCTCTCGTTGTCGACACTCTTTATGAAGCTCTCTCTCAGAAATTAAATCCTCAACATCACAAAGAAGATATCAAATTCGGCACCATTATTATTCCTGATATCGTCAGGAGAGTCTCTTTAATAGATCAAAGTCCGATTGGAAAAACCCCTCGAAGCAATCCGGCCACTTATACCAAAGTCTTCGACTACATTAGACAATTATTTGCCAACACTCAAGAAGCAAGATATCGTGGGTATGGACCGGGTCGTTTTAGTTTTAATGTCAAAGGTGGCAGATGTGAAACTTGCGAAGGAGGTGGTCAGATTAAGATCGAGATGCAGTTTATGGGAGACATTTATATCACCTGCGAAACCTGCAAAGGCACTCGTTTTAACGACCCTACCCTTGAGGTCGAATACAAAAACAAAAATATTGCCCAGGTACTGGATATGACTATGGATGAGGCTAGTGATTTTTTTAGAAACATCCCGCCTATCAGTAAAAAAATTGAAACCATTAAAAAAGTGGGTCTCGGCTATATCAAAATGGGACAAAGCGCGCCCACTCTTTCGGGCGGAGAAGCTCAACGTGTTAAACTAGCCACAGAACTAGCCAAGACAGGTAGCGGACACACTATCTATATTCTTGATGAACCCACCACCGGACTTCATTTTGAAGACCTTGGCAAACTCGTACAAACCCTCGTCGACCTTGTCAATCAAAACAATACGGTTATTGTCATAGAACACAATCTAGACGTAATCAAGAATGCCGACTATATTATTGACATCGGACCCGAAGGTGGAGACTCAGGGGGTGAACTCATTGCCAACGGGTCACCTTCAAAAGTAGCAGAAAGATTTGACACACCAACAGCCCAAGAATTAAAAAAGCTAGTCTTGTAAAATTGTACATAATCCGTCATTGCGAATCTCGTGCTCGAGCTGTGCCAATCTATCCCACTATCAAATTTGTTGGTAGCCTAGTTATTGCCTTTGGGCTTATTTTGATTTTTCCCAAACAAGCTCTAGCGTTAGCCAAGTTTAATACCAACTATCAGATTTATTATCAAGTAGAAGATACGGGCAAAACTCATGTCAAGTTTGTTATAAATCAAAAGAATAATCTTTCGGTAGTCTACGCCACCAACTTCGGTCTTAGTATCAACGAAACAAAAATTGAAAACATCAGAGTCTTGGATGAAGGCACCCCGGTTACGGCAAACGTTATCAAAAGCTTAAACCAGACCTCCATCTCCTTTCCCTTTATCAGCAAAGTGGTAGGTAAAGACAAAAATCATACCTTTACCATCGAGTACAACACTACCGATATTACAACCAAAACCGGTAACACCTGGCAAATTGATATTCCTCGTTTGGAGCCTGACGAAAACGTCGCCGAACAGACAGTTATTCTGACCGTCCCCTCAAGGTTTTCCGCTCCCGCGTACATCGATCCAAAACCGGACATCGTAAACGGGAACGTTTATTATTTCAGTGGTCAGAA
This sequence comes from Candidatus Collierbacteria bacterium CG_4_9_14_3_um_filter_43_16, assembly GCA_002789895.1. Classification (GTDB taxonomy): domain Bacteria; phylum Patescibacteriota; class Microgenomatia; order UBA1400; family MFAQ01; genus UBA10133. The sequence continues at coordinate 6,754 of PFUC01000043.1, read as the reverse complement.
AATCAGTAACAAATCCATAAGCGCTATTTTTGGTAAAACTCAATTCTACAAAGGCAATCTGAGTTATCATCTGGTAAATAATGAAACCGCTAGCATTCAAACTGAAATAGCTCTCCCTCCAAACACTTCCTATCAAACAGTCTATTTTCAAAACATCGTTCCAAAGCCGGAAGAGATCGTGGGAGATCGTGACGGAAATTTTCTTGCCAAATATACACTTTCACCCGGAGAAAAAAAGGACATAATTGTGAATTTGGTTGTCAAACTCGACTTCACTCCGAAACCAACCAACATACAACCATCGGACTCTCTACTAGCCAAAAACTCGGTTTGGAACTATGACAATGGGGTTTTTGCTACAACCGAATTAAGAAATCTGAAAAGTCCTAAATCAATTTATGACTTTGTCTCAGATAAATTGAAGTATGATTACGAAAAACTGAACAGAGAAAGACCCACGAGATCACCGGCCGCTGAATCACTGATCAATAATCAAAGCGCCATCTGTACCGATTTTACCAACGTCTTTGTAGCACTGGCAAGAAAATCGGGGGTTCCGGCCAGAGAACTGGAAGGCTTTGCCATTTCAGAAAATCCTGACCTCAAACCACTCTCTCTAACCCAGGATGTGCTTCATGCTTGGCCGGAATACTTCGATAAAACGAAAAGCTCATGGATTCAAATCGATCCTACATGGGCCAATACTACGAGAGGCATAGACTACTTCAACAAACTGGACTTCAACCATATCGTCCTTGCCATCCACGGTGAAAATCCAGAATATCCTATTCCCGCCGGAGGCTATAAAAATGGCCAAAGATCAAAGGATATTTATTTTGAACCTACAGAAAGCATCAACTTTCCTTCACCAGATTTTTCTTTGCAATTTTTGAAACAAGAAAACAATAATCTCCTCATTCAAATCCAAAATAACAGTGGGGTGCTCTATTATGGAAATCTCACTGGTGAAGAGAACGAATATATAGAAAAAACCAACACTTGGATAAATATTCTACCTTTTTCAAAAGAAGTGATTCGACTTCAGATCAAAAAACAGCCATTTGCTAGGGGAGTTACATCTCAAGCTATAATTCATCTAAATGGTAATCGCTATGAAACCGGATTTTCCATTGGCGCTGCCTCCTCTAAGGCTCTTATTTACTCCGGAATCGGAGGCTTTTTGGCGATCGTTACCTTCAGTGCCCGGTATCTATATTTTCGAAGACAAAAACAAAAAACCACTCTATATCGGTAAGTCCATTAATCTCAAAACTCGATTTAAACAACATTACGAAAGCTTTACGGGTGGGAGCACCAAAGCACTGAAGTTTATTCCACAGACCAAGTTCGTGTATTTCAAACCCGTAAGAAATGATATTGAAGCTGTTATAACAGAAGCAAATTATATTAAGTCGTATCAGCCACGTTATAACACGATCGTCAAAGACAACCGCTCAAACCTCTATATCATCTTCACCAATCATCCTTATACCAAAATTAGGATCGTCCACGCCACCGATATAGTTAATTTAAATTTAGATGACATTAAAAAACAAGTTTATGGACCCTTCACTTCAGGCGCGGTCTCTCAAGGTCTCTATAAACAAATAAGAAATATCTTTGGTTTTTGTCTGTCGCCCTTCAATAACCACCAAAAAGCCTGCTTTAATTACCATCTTGGCCATTGTCCTGGTGCCTGCAATGATGAAATATCCCTAGAAAAATATCATCGACATCTCGGCAGAATCAAGAAATTTCTATCGGGCCAATTTGTTATTCTTGACAAAAGCCTCCATCAAGAAATAAAGACTGCCATCAAAAAGATGGAGTTTGAAAAAGCCCTGCTTGTTAAAGTTCAAATCGAAGGCTTGCACCACTGTCTTAGTACTCGCAATTCCAGTTTGCTGCTTAAACTTTCCGACGCCACTGACGCCCTTCAATTTCAAATGGTTAAAAGACTTAGACATCCTAAACTTCGGAAACCGCCAATTCGCATCGAATGTTATGACCTAGCCCATTTACAAGGTGAGAATTACGTTGGATCAATGGCCGTATTTATCAAAGGCTCTCCCAGCACCTCCGACTATCGCCACTTTCATGTTCGTCTTCCAGACCGGTCGGATCCATTTGCCATGAGACAAATCGTCGCCAGACGGCTGAAGCATAAAGAGTGGGGAACACCGGATCTAATAATTCTCGACGGTGGTGTTCCACAACTTTCCATCGTCTCTCCAATAATTTCGGAAAATATACCCATAATTGCATTGGCAAAAAAAAGAGAGACTATCTATTATTTCGACGAAAACCATAAAACTATCAGTATCAGTTTGCCGCTGGAGGATCCTGTTCTAAACTTATTCCGAAACATTCGTGACGAAGCCCATCGATTCGCCAACTCCTTCCATCGAACCCAGCGTCGAAATAAATTAATTTCGTAATATACTTAAAATTGGTAATTAACATTTCGTGTCATTGCGAATCATGTACTCAAGCCGAGGCTCTCCTGGATCCCGAGGAACCGAGGGGGATCTCCGAGTCGGTGATCGGCACGGTCGGCGGTCTCGCGATGACGAATCGTTTATGAAAATATTTTTACGCCATGTCTTCATCAATTTGCTCGTTCTGTATTTTACGGATCTTTTTTACCCAAGCTTTTCTCTACCCCATGATCTTAAAACCCTCCTATCGGCTTCGGTTATATGGTTGCTACTAAACAAAATTGTCAAACCGGTAATAAAACTTCTTCTTTTGCCGATAAACTTAATTACCCTAAACCTTTTTTCATGGGCTATCTCACTTCTAACCCTATTTCTTCTTCAAATATTAGTTGGCGGCATCAGCATTACTAGCTATGCCTTTCCCGGAGCCAACTTCAGCGGATTTATCATTCCACCCCTCTTTATTGGTGTCTTTCTTTCCTATGTCCTCACCTCAACTCTCCTAAATGCCTTCCATAGCTTCATTTTTTGGCTTATTAGAAAGGACTCCGAATAGAGACTATAATAGGACATTATGCAGGCCACACTGATCATCCAGATTATTGTTTCTCTTATCCTTATTGTACTCGTCACCCTTCAATCCAAAGATTCGTCCTTGGGCGCCGGGTTTTCCTCAGCTACTCAATCAGGATTTCACACCAAACGAGGCCCTGAAAAGATTATTTATTTAGCTACGATCATTTTCTCGGTCATTTTTTTGATCCTTTCATTCCTTAATATCGCAATTTGGAAATGACCAACCCTTTTCGCGAAAAAATCTGGTTCATCAAAGGATTCGTGAACAAATACATTACCCAGATTCTCATTAGTTTGGGCATCACGATATTTGTAGCTTTACTCGGAAACATACTCTTTTCCAAGATGCCCAAATCAAGGCCCCATTATCGCATCGGCATTGTTGGTCAGTTTGGATCGGGACAATTGCCTCCATATATCATAAATTTTCTAAATGCTGGATTGATCGCTTTTAATACAAGCCATGAACCATCACCCGGTCTGGCCGAAAAATGGACCATCACAGACGATGGGAAAATATACACCTTTTATTTAAAACCCAACTTAAAATGGTTTTCCGGAACAGAGGTCAAGGTATCGGATATAAAGATCTCTATTCCAAATATTAGCATTGAAACAATCGATCCAAATATAATTCGCTTCAGCATACCTACCAAATTCTCACCATTTTTATCTCTCATGAATGTTCCTCTATTAAACGCAAAAGGAGAAATTATCGGTCAGTATGATATTCACTTAAAGCAAAAATCATCAGGCTTCATTTCCCAAATTACGATTGATTCAAAAGATAAAATGTTGGTTTTTAATGTTTTTCCAACCCCACGCCAAGCCTTGACAGCGTTTAAGTTAGGGCAAGTGGATCTTGTTTTAAATTTACCTTCAGAATATCAAATCGAGGCTGAGAAATACGGAAAAATCCAAAAGCAAATCGATTTCAACAGAATAGTCACCTTGATCTTCAATCAACAAGATCCAAATCTAAAAGAGAAAAATGTTAGACAGGGAATTGCGTATTCACTCAAAGACAAAAAGTTCGACCAAACAGAGGCGCTTACCACCATCAGTCCATCTTCTTGGGCCTTCAATCCTCTGGTCAAAACTTATCCATATAACCCGGTAAGAACTAAAGAGCTTATTAAGTCTCCGATCTCCCTAGAACTAGCCGCCACTCCAGAGTTACTTTCAATTGCCGAAAACATCAAGAACCAATTGAATTCGGATCAAATAAGTATCAGTACAAAGGTGGTTACCTCGACTCCCGATCAATTTCAGCTTCTCTTAACCACTTACAGCATACCTCAGGATCCTGACCAATATCGTGACTGGCACTCGACTCAAGCCACCAATATCGGTAGGGGACAGGATGAAAAAATTGACAAACTTCTCGAAGATGGCCGGGTCACTCAAGATCCCAAAGAAAGAAAAAAGATCTATTTTGATTTCCAAAAAACATTTTCCGAGGAGCTACCGGCACTCGTCCTTTACTACCCATCGGTTATTAATCTCGCCAGGAAAGAGGCCTACTTCAAGCTAATTGATACTGCAAAATAAGTTTTTGCTTGCAAAATTACTTTCGGCGATCGGAAGATTCCAAAGGGGACAGTCGTTGTGGACCCTGCAGGGATCGAACCTGCGACCTCCTCGATGTAAACGAGGCGCTCTAACCAACTGAGCTAAGAGTCCATGGGTAAATTATATCAACAGACTTCCCGTTTGGGATCAACTCTACACTACTAAAAGCCAAAATAATCGTCAACTAAACCCAGCCACAACCAAATGGAAAATTCGTATAAAGTC
>PFUC01000043.1:520-1894 GCA_002789895.1 Candidatus Collierbacteria bacterium CG_4_9_14_3_um_filter_43_16 | reverse complement strand
GGATTGCTCCCGCTACCACCTCAAGGTAGTGCGTCTACCATTTCGCCACCTCGGCAGAAAATATATGTAAATGTTTCGAAGTATATGAGCGGGAGACGATGTTCTATTTGAACCGCTTCTCCTGCAGATACTATCATATTTTACCAAGCTGATGGAGGTATATCAACCTGAGGAAAAGGAGGATTATTATGTATAAATCCGACCTTTTTGACGAAAAGACGTTCTACAAGGCCTTTTTAGCTGATCTTGAAGCAAGCCACACAGAAGTAATAATCGAGAGCCCATTTGTTACGTCCAAGCGGATGAAAACACTCTGGCCAAGTTTCCGGGGACTCGTTAAGCGTGGCGTTAAGACCTACATAGTGACTCGTGATCCACAAGATCATACTGAACGCTACGAAGAGCAGTCGGAGGCAGAAATTCAGGCTTTAGAAGCCATTGGGATACAAGTATGGCTCTGTAGAGGCAATCATCATCGGAAGTTATCAATTATCGACAGAGAAATTCTCTGGGAAGGCAGTCTAAATATCCTATCTCAAATGAAAAGTCGTGAAATAATGCGCCGCCTTGAGGGCGGCGGCTTCGCCGAAGATTTATTTCATTTCTTAAGATACAAAAAGTACCTCTAGGGCAAAACTGGACAAATCAGGTACAATACCCTAGATGAACCACGCGGGGGCAGTAGCAAACAATCAGAAACAAAATCCAGATATTTCATGGAGTGAAATTATTGAAATGGTGTTATCTGAAAGGTTTGTTGAGGCCTTTGCTCAAATACCCGCAGAAACAATAGAATTTGCTTCAAACCAAAATAACAGAAAGTTCATTATCCGGTCAATTTTGAAAGTTTTACGAGACAAAAAATCAACACTTGCCACCCAAGAATCAGCAGAAGGAATTGCGGATAGATTGATCAAATATGCAAAAGTTCAGGTGAATGAAGAAGGATGAGCGATGGTATTAGGAAATAGTTATCTTCAGTTTCAAGACCTTGACGATACTTTTCATTTTTTCAAATGATAAATTAGCTTCCCCGCGTTCAATCATGGCATAGTAGTTAACGGTCATATCAGCCTTTTTAGCCACATCTGCTTGAGTTAGGCCCGATTTTTCTCTGGCAATTCTTGCTTTGTCGCCAAATTCTTTTTTTGCTTTTAAGTCCATTGAATCGCTATTCATATATTTGTATTTTAACACCGAAGAGTAACATTACTCAAACGCCCCTCAATTATTAACATTTTTTCCTAAAAATACCCTTGGATTGACTGGTATCCCGTACACATTCACTTGAAAATGGAGATGCACCCCAGTTGCCCAGCCAGTTTGGCCCTGACCTCCAATTACATCGCTGGTGGTCACTTTTTGGCCTTTGTA
>PFUC01000043.1:0-468 GCA_002789895.1 Candidatus Collierbacteria bacterium CG_4_9_14_3_um_filter_43_16 | reverse complement strand
TCAACAATCACATGCTTGCCATAGCCCCAGAAAATCTCTCCAGCGTAAATCACGGTGCCATCCATAGCCGGGTTGACTGGATCATCAAGTTTACCTGCAATATCAAGTCCAGTATGGAAAACCTGATAGAGACTTGATTCGCCAAATTCTAAAGTAATAATGCCTTTTGTGGGCCAGACAATGGTTGGGTTTATTTCCTTAACGACTTCGCCTGTGATTGGGTCTTTGATTTGAATGCTTTGAGTGATTGGGTTTTGGTCAACTAATTTGTCAGAGATAATATTGATACCTACTTGAGTCAGTAAAATGACCGCGATCACCGGAAGCATCAGGATAGTAACAAAGGCCAGTAGGACAAACTTCAGTTCCTTACGAAATGACCAAAGAGTAAATACTAACTGTGGATTCATAGCTAGATGTAGACTTCCCGGGGATCAGTGGTCAGGAGTGGATGTTCTTCCTCCGAGG
>PFUC01000094.1 GCA_002789895.1 Candidatus Collierbacteria bacterium CG_4_9_14_3_um_filter_43_16 | reverse complement strand
GCATTGGTGTGGTAGACGACATACCGAAAATCGGCTCTAGCGAAAATGAATAGAGCCAAAAATCCACCAAACCCCATTACACCAATAAGTGCAACGTAGAATGGCATCGAAGAAACGGCGTTGAGGATTAAAATCAGTGCTGAGATCATTGAAAACGCAAGAATGCCCAAAAAGGTCAAGTTCATCTTATTTTTCACGGTATCCTCCAAAAAAGTTAATTTGCGAGCCTTATGAGTGATTTTAAGCTATAGGGCTGTAATAATCAAGAAAAGCTTGCTTACTGTAGGTGGGATAGCCGTAGTAAAATAGAGATGTTGCCGAGATGGCGGAATGGTATACGCTCAGGTCTCAAAAACCTGTGGGAGCAATCCCGTGAGGGTTCGAGCCCCTCTCTCGGCACAAAAAACCCGTCGATATGACGGGTTTCCAAACCGAGATGGATTCATCAGTTTTGCTTGAGGTTGATCCAGATAAGGAAGATTGCGGAGACAATCAATCCGCCGAGGTACCAGCCGCTCCATGCGATGGTCAGGGAGACCGAGCAAACAGTTGCGGTAAGAAGGGCAATGATTGAGGCCCACGTACGAACTTTTTGATTTTTAAAGAAATTCATTTTCTTCTCCTTGAAGGTGATTTTCAGACACCCTATATTATCATTTGGGGCACGTTTTGTCAACCGAGATTGCTGGTGGGGTTGCTTGAGGAGGCATCTGAGGCGTAAAATATAGGCATGATAGATGTAAATAAGCTTAAAGTAGGCGTGACTTTCACCGAGGACGGAACGCCTTTCCGAGTAACCAAGTACGATTTTACTAAAATGGGCAGGGGACACGCCACGATCAAAGTGAAGGCTAGAAATCTCTTTAGTGGAGCAATAGAAACCAAGGGGTATATTTCTGGGAATATGGTAGAAGATATTTTGCTTGATAAAAGACATCTACAGTATCTGTACAAGGATGACGAAAAAGCTTTTTTTATGGACCCGACCTCCTTTGATCAGTTTGAGATTCCCTTGAAGGTGCTAGGTGATGATGTCAGCTACTTGGTGGAGGGAGAAAAAGCTTGGGTTCTCTTTTGGGATGAAAAAATTTTGGGCGTGGAAGTTCCTTCTTCGGTGATTATGAAGATTATCGAAAGTGAGCCGGGAGCTAGAGGAAACACTGTAAGTAATGTGCTCAAGCCCGCCAAGACCGCATCCGGCTTGACTGTCATGGTACCCCTTTTTATTAATCCAGGAGACTCTATAAAGATAAATACCGAAACGGGGCAGTATACCGGAAGGGCAAACTGAGAAGCGGGAGTGATTAGTTATTGGTGCGAGGTTGTTAGTGCGGGGAAGGTAGTTATTTTAGGAAGAGGATGAGGAGAAGGACAAGTATTTGGGGGATAAGACCCCGTATCTTATTTGGAGTTGAACGATGACACCAGGTATGGAAAGAGGCAAACTTTCCGATCAAAAAGCCGCGATGGTTTAGAAAAAGATAAGGGAACTCTATAAAGTCCGGTAGTAAACCAACAAACCAACCAAGCCAAGGCCGCCAGTCAAAGGGGTGTCCCATTTGAAAAAACAAGTAAACAACAAGAATTGAGACAGGAAAATCGAAGAATAGTTCTTGAAAAAAAGCGGCCTGTTTACGTTTCTTTTGACTGGAAAGTCCTTGACCGACATCCCAGTGAGGAACCCGATCTTCTAGGAAGTGTGAGACTAGTACTAGAGGTATGCTAATAATCGGATTGGGAATTTTGGAAGCTATTAGAGCACCAGTTGGTCCATGAGCGATCGAAAGCATGTGTTTTTTAGTATACTCTATTTATCATGAATGATGCCATCTACAGAATAGGGGATATTATTGTCTACCGGTTTGGTCTACTAGCCATACTCTCATTCCTGTGGGGGTCATTTGTCTTTTACAAAAAAGCGGTTGAGTCTCATCTTGAAGAATTTTATGTTTTGGACGGAGTGGTCTTGTCTGCTTTTTGGGCGTTTATTGTAGGTAGATTGGTTTACGTAATTTTGAACATCAACACCTTTTGGAACCATCTGCCAAGAATATTTCTCTTTTCCAATTTCCCCGGAATTGAGAGGTGGGGGGTAATAATTGGAATTTATCTAGGGTTTTTTTGGGTAGCAAGACGGTTCAAGGGAAAGATTTATGATTGGTTTGATTTTGTATCTCTAGGTATCATGTCTGGAACAGCAGTTTTTTATACTGGTTTATTATATTTTGTTCGTTCGTGGCAGTATGGGTTATTGGGGGTAATATATCTACTGATTTTTATTGTTGGTTGGGACGCCGAGTCGAAGTATAGAACATACAGTTGGTATAAAAGCAATAAGACTTCGGCGAGATCAGGACTAATAACCGGATTTTCAATTTCTATTGGAGGGTTGCTTTATCTAGGAGAAAGATGGATGCTGGGCCAGTTTAACCTCCCGAATGGTGTATGGGGGACAGTTTTGTTTGTCGGAGGTATTGTTTTAGTGTATATTAGGTCTGGCAGGACAGTGGCAGAAGATATAAAAATAGTTTTAAAACATGGAAGAAAATAAAAAAATTAAATTCCCGATCTCTGTATTGCGTCCGTTGATCTCTTATCTCAAAGGTGAGAAGAAAAGGTTGATCGAGACCAAAAAGGAGTTAAAGAGAGTAGACCCATTTATAGTTGGAAATAGAGATGATGATAACTCAGTAGATTCCGATGTAGCAGAAAATGTTGAGCATGATAGGACTTTTGCGATGAGATCACAAGTTAGTCGATCTATAATCGCAATCAGAAAGACTTTGACGAGAATCAAATTGGGCAAGTATGGTATTTGTGCCAATTGTGGCAAGATGATTGACACAGATAGGCTGGCGGTAAATCCGACAGCGGAGTATTGTGTGAGCTGTGAGACGAAGAAAGAGAAGAAGCTGGGGTGAAAGGGGAGAGGTGTGCACAGTTATCAGTTCTCGGTTCTCAGTTTCTGACAGGTGTGGTTATTGTGGATATATTGTTGCAGATACACTTTCGAGGTTCGGGGTGGGGAGTGATGAATAGGGGAGTGTCTTTGGGGATGTTTCCAAGACTAGGACAAGAGCTGGCAGTAATTGTATATTTTATATTTATCATTTTATATTTGAATCACGCTAAGTCAAGAAAATTTTCTTTTGGGTTGACATTGTTGGCTTTAGGCGGCCTGGGGAATCTGGTGTCAAGATTGTTTTGGGGAGGGGTGTGGGACTACATTTATTTGCCGATACTACCTTTTTGGTTTAATCTTTCCGATGTAATGATTGCTGGAGGGATACTTGCCTATGGGTGGGGTGAGATGCGCTATACTTGAGGGTATGGAAATCCCAATATTGTATGAGGACGAGGACAGTTTGGTGATTAATAAACCAGTGGGTTTGGTGGTAAACAGGGCAGATTCTATTACTGGCCAGACTGTTCAAGAATGGGTAGAGAATCGTGATTGGTTTAAGGCTATTAGTCCTAGGTTTGAAGATAAGCTTTTTCAAGATAGGAGTGGGGTGTGCCATCGACTGGATAAGGAAACTAGTGGTTGTTTGTTAATTGCCAAAAAACCTGAATCTTTGAAGTATTACCTGGATCTTTTTAAAGAGAGAAAGCTGATCAAGACTTACGTAGCCCTGGTTCATGGTAGGGTCGAACCAGAGAGGGGAGAGACGATTTTGCCACTTAAGCGGAGTTTGTACGATCGGGAGAAGTGGCAAGTCCACTATGAAGGTAAAAGAGCGGTAACAGCTTGGAAAGTAATCAAGCGGTTTACCTCTCCCGGTCACGAACACTGGAGAGACGCATTGACCTTGCTTGGCTTGGATTTGAAAACGGGAAGGACTCACCAAATAAGAGTTCATCTGTCTTTTCTCGGCTGGCCGGTCTTTGCTGATGATAAATACTTGAATAGAAAATTTGCAAGGGAAGATAGAAAATATTTATCGCATCATTTTCTTCATGCGTCAAGTATTGAATTTGTGACGTTTAATGGCGGGAAGGTTTTAGTGGAAGCGGAACTTCCCGCAGATTGCCAAAAGTTTCTTGATGTTTTGGAGATGGGGAAATTGGGGTGTTAGAATGATTTATGGATGTTTTTTTGGTTAACTTGATGTTAGTTTTTACCGCGGCAGTCTTTCTAGGCATTATTTTCCGATACATTGGAATGCCTTCTATTGTGGGTCAAGTTTTAGCCGGTATCGCGTTTGGAGTTTTCGGTCTGGTAAATAACCAGAGTCTTGAAAGTATCAAATTTCTGGGATCGCTAGGTGTGACCCTGCTTTTGTTTTTGGTGGGTTTGGAAATGAATTTAAAGGAATTAAAAAATATAGGTTGGACTGTGGTAAAAATATTTCTGATTCAAACTATTGTTTTATGGACGATATTTTTTGGAATCGCCAACCTGTTTTTGAGATTTAGCGTCATTTCCTCTCTTTGGTTATCGATGGCTTTAACTTTTAGTAGCACGATCGTAGTGGTAAAAATACTTTCAGAGAAAAAAGACCTTGGCAGTTTTGCAGGAAAAATCAGTTTAGGAATTTTGCTACTTCAGGACGTGACAGCGATTATTGTTTTGGTCTTAATGCCTAGTTTTGGTAGAGGATTTGAACCCTCGGCGCTTTTGGGTTTGGCCATAAAGATAGCGATTTTGTTTCTAACCATTAATGTGCTAGGGCATATTGTTATTTCTAAAATCGAAAAATATTTGATTAAATCATCCGAGGATTTAGTGTTACTTAGTCTGATTTGGTTTTTTCTCACGGTTTACTTTTCAACGAATGTGATGGGTTTGACTCCTGAAATAGGCGGAATATTGGCGGGAATCTCTCTTTCTACGAGCTGGGGACATTTTCAGATAGTAAGTAAGATAAAAACATTGAGAGATATTTTTCTAACATTATTTTTTGTGTTATTAGGTTTGGAGATTGGAGTCGTTAAGATCGACTGGTTGTTGGTTTCTGGGCTAGTCACTCTGACCTTGATCATTAAATTTATCGCATCTGAGTTAAGTTGTTTTTTGAGTGGACTATCTGGGAAGGTGGCTTTTTCGGTGAGCACAAATATGACGCAACTATCTGAGTTCAGTTTGATTGTTTTGTCCTTTGGATTGATTTCTGGTTTTTGGAAAAGTGATTTGGTGACGGCTGTAACAGTAGCTGGGTTAACCTCGATGGTGGTTTCGACGATAATAATTAACCAATCATCACATCTCTACAAATTCATGTCTGAACAATTACCTATGATTTTTAAATTTGGTGGAGTTAATTCTGGAGTCGTGACCATGAAAGGTCATGTGGTTTTATTGGGTGGTGATCGAACTGGCCGGAGCATCATGTCTTCTCTGAAAAAAAATGGGGAAAAAGTATTGGTAGTTGATTTTAATCCTGATGTAATTTCCAGACTTAAGAATAGGGGAGAGGAGGCGATTTTCGCCGATGCCTCAGATCCCGATGTATTAGAGACTGCGAATATGGTCGATGCGAAAATGATTATTTCGACTGTTAAGGATCTTGATGATTCTTTGGCTCTCCTTACTTTATTAAAACAAAAGAGGATTAAGGTTCCGACAATTGTTGACGCCGAAACGGCCGCACAAGCGGCTTTGCTATATGAAGCCGGTGCGTCATATGTCATATTTCCTCATTTCGTGAGTGGTCTTCATCTAGGCCTTCTGGTGAAGAAGTTCGGGAATGATGCCAATACCTTATTAAAATATCGGAGCAGACAAGGTGAGATATTAAAGGAAATTTATGAAGGAGAGTTCTAATCTTAAACGATTTCGAATAATGGGGATAGTTTTTTTGGTTCTTTTGGGTGGATTGATTGTTTACAGAGTGATTAAGGAGGGGGTAGTTTCCAGCCAGTTGGGGATAAATCTGGCTGTTGTAGGAGAAAATGGTTGCTCCCTATTGGTTTTACGTCCTGATGAAGATATTGTCGGTTGGGTCAATTTACCGGAAAAATTGAAGTTGAAAATCTACAATTCCTCGGCACAATACCCAATCGGTTCACTATGGGTTTATGGTGTGTCCGAAAAACGTCCTTATGAGATCTTGGAAAAATCGCTGGGTCTATCTGTGGGCGTTGCGATTTCAAGGACTATTAAAATTAATGGTGATCCTTCAGTCGAAGGGGTTTTGGGTAGTCTTCACAAAATAAATTTGAAGACCGATTTAAGTCTAAGAGATAGGTTTTTGATAAGACGGTACCTGGTCGAGGCCGTGTCCTCAAAGAAGATACTGGAGATGGATATTCCTAAAAAGGCGATGGATAAAATCACCGAACCGGATGGTAAGGACTTTTTGATTTTCAACAATGTAATGGTTTTGTGGACGAAAAACAAGTTTCTTTTGGAATCGATTTTGATGGAAAATGTAGATGCTTCAATAAACAATCTGTCCGGCATAGTGGGTTTAGGTGTTGCGGTTTCAAGGCAGTTGGAGTCAGCCGGACTCCGTGTGGTTGAGGTAAAGACTGATCCCAATCAGGGAATAGCCGGAACGGGGTGTATTTTTGTATCTAGAGGCAATTACCCGGTAACTGAGAGCTTTCTAATTCAACAAATGAAATGTGAACGACGTGTGGAAGTCGACAAGGGAATGATTAATAAGGGTGGCGTAGGTATCTGGCTGAAGTAGTTTCTCAACTAAGCCTCGTCACCCAGGAGGGGGTCGTAGATCTCTAGTGGCGGTGTCTCGCTTGACTCCCCGGCAGATAGTGATGGAAGGTGTTCCATGTCGTCTAAGGGGAAGGAGGGAATTCCTCGTAATCTTTTAGAAGATTTTGCCTCCAAAATAAACACCTGAGGGTTTTTGGCATTGACGGACTTCATGATGGTCTTGTATTTGTAGCCGGCATTGATAAGCTTAACGAGACGATGAGAAAGATTGTCGGGCAAATAGCCAATAAAGTCTTTTCCACGCGTCACTTTGACTTTATGTTTCGAGAGTGAAAGTTCGACGGGTTCGCCAATGTTTAGAGCAGAAAATATTTTTGGTTCACCTTGGTTAACTAAAGGAACGACTTTCGATTTACCAGGTTCTTCAATAAAACTTACGATTTGGAAATATGGATTGGCCAAGCCTTGCTTTTTATTGGCTTTTAATCTAGCTAAATTATTTTTGGCGATTTGATTATGAGGATCTACCAAAAGAACCTTTTCAAAACTAGCCATGGATTTTTTGTTTTTACCCCCCATGGAATAGGCAATACCTAAGCGATTCAGGGTGGGTAGATCAGCGGGATTCAGCTCAAGTATCTTTTCATTAAGAGAGATGGCCTCGTGCCATTTTTTGGCTATGGCGGCTTTAATCGACTCTTGTTGTATATCGTTTATGTTGTCATTGTTCATGCTGAGAAATGATATAGATGATTTAACTGCATGTCAAGTTGTTGTTTTGGGCCTTGGCTCCTGATAGAATTCAAACTATGTCAGGTCACTCCAAGTGGTCAACCATAAAACATCAAAAGGCAATAGAGGATAACAAGCGAAGTTCCGTATTTACTAAAATAGCTAAAAAGATCCATATAGCGGTAAAAAAGGGAGGCTCTGGAGATATTGAAGCCAACTCTTATCTTAGGGCCTGTGTGGATGAAGCGCGGTCGGTAAACATGCCAATGGAAAATATCAAGCGAGCAGTTGATAAAGCTTCTGCGGTAGGTGGAGGAGTCGCCGCCGAAGAAATTACGTATGAGGCCTATGGACTATTTAGCGTGGGGATCTTAATCGCTGCCGTCACCGACAATAGGAACCGCACTTTTGGAGAAGTGAAAAATATATTGGACAAACATGGGGCCAAGTTAGGAGGGCCAGGATCGGTTTCTTATATGAAATCTATACAGCCTTTGCCGAGAATTAGTATCCAAGGGGAAGATCTGAAACAAATAACGGACCTAGTAGCTCTTCTCACCGATTTGGACGATGTGGTGGAAGTGTGGACAAATCTGGCTTAATATGTCAAAAAGAACACGATTTATCTTAGTAAGCGGAATGGTTGCTATTTGCTTGTGGCTCACCACTACAGCACCGGTGGATTATCGATTTGGTTTATATTTAGCAGTCTCTTCCTTATCATATATTCTTTCGGTATGGGTTTTGTTTGATGATTTGAAGGGTATTGAATGGCTTACGCTAATGGTGTTACCGGTCATGTTTACCTTGGGTAGTGGTTTATTTGCCAATTTTTTGCCTACAGCTATTCCCAGTATGTTTGGGAGAGTTTTTCAGCTTGAAACATCAATGCTATTGGCGGGATTGTTTAGAATCTTATATTTTATTTTTTATGCTTTGGCAATGTATGGAATTTTGTTAATAGAGAACATCTTTTCGGTCGCATCGATTAGAACAATCCAGCTTTTTAGGGCCGCGAGGTCGGTGAATTTCATCATTACATTGGTGGCTTCGCTATTCTTTTATACAGTGGCTTTGAGTTTAAAACTACCTTTTTGGTGGATCGCAGTTATTGTTTTTGTGGTCTCGATCATTTTATGCTTTCCCAGTTTCTGGAGCGTTGATCTGAAAGGAGATATTTTACATGATGCCGGGAGATATTCACTGGTTGTTAGTTGGGTGACTGTTGCGGCAGGTATAGCGTTGTCCTTTTGGCCTGTCAAGCCATTCATGGGTGGTTTGATGCTGACTTCGATCTTATATTCCTTGTTGGGTATTCTGGAACAACGACTTTCCAGTAGAGTATACCTAGAAAGTCTCTTGGAATATGGATTGACGGTAATAGTAATATTTGTAATTGGATTTATGACGACCTCGTGGGTGGGCTGAGGAAAGTAACACAGTGTCATCGTGACACAAGAAAATTATGACCGCTTCAAGGAAGGGGAGAGAGTATAACTATAGGACCTATAATAAACCTATAATGTTGTAGGATCTATAGAAGTTTTCACGATAACCCATAGTTTTCACGAAATTTAGCATAAGATGTGGATAACTGCTGGGTGATAGGGATAGATATAGTCAATAGACGAGTGGTCGGTAATGGGAGAAAGGGGTTCGAAACGATGGGTGTGACGAGAATTATTTTTTCATATTTCTGACCCGATTTTTCTTGAAGGGTTAGTGTAGAGGGGTAATCAAATTGATATGCAGTTCTAGACAGTTCCCTATTTATATGAATGATGAAGTTGGAGAAGAATGATTCCTAATACGTCGCACAATAATACTTTTGCGACGTATCTCAACAAAGCAGGCACAAGAGATGTATCTATTATGTTCTGCGGTTATTTGTAGATAATCCCGAAACCTGTGTCACGTCTGTTCTCTGGCTCCTCTATGTGGCTAATTCTTTTGTTTTTGAGCCTGATAGCCTCAAATCGTGCCTAATCGTAGATAAACCCGAATCTTTCTGCACATTTCTTATGTTTTAGCTTTGGGAGGATATATCAAGATATTTATCCAATGATTAATTAGCCATAAAAAGTTCCAGAAGCCGTTATAGAGGCATTCTACGGGCCTGATTTTGGAGGCTAGTTTCTCGTCATTGCGATCAGATAACCCGATATCTTTCCTATCAATTATTTTGAGAAATTTCCGTAATTTTCTTATTTGCTATGAAATGTTTATTAATTAATTGATATATAAACCTTGACAGAATTTTTGGGTATTTAGATTATGGGATATATATCCGTTTAGACATTTTTTTCTTTCCCTCTCCCCTATCT
>PFUC01000023.1 GCA_002789895.1 Candidatus Collierbacteria bacterium CG_4_9_14_3_um_filter_43_16 | reverse complement strand
GGGCTAGATATCCTCCGTCCATTTAAAACCTTATTTCCTAATTAACATATGATTTCAAAACTTTTAGCCGCCGCAGGTGACGCACCAGAAATAATTAACAAAGCCATTACTATTCCGGATGCCACCGATCCTGGCAAGGGCCTGGCTTTTTATATTGCCAGTCTCTGGCAAACCGTCGTTACCGTCGGCGGGATTGCTTTTATCATCTATCTTGTCTGGGGTGGCATCGAGTACCTCACTTCGGGTGGCGATAAAACGAAGATCGATGACGCCCAGAAAAAAATTACCAGTTCCGTTATCGGTGTAGGCATTCTTGTCGCCTCCTATGCCATCACCTATTTCATTCAGGCTGTCTTCAAGATTAATATTCTCAAACCTATTTTCCCCAGCGCCCTATGATATTCCAAAAACTTTCTCAGGTGTTTGCCGCCGATATCGAGCTCCCTATTGGAGAAATGGCCACTAAGAACAACTTCTTCGGCTACACTTGCATCGGGCATCTGGTTAGTAATCTCGTCGCGGCTACCTTTATTATCTCCGGGATTGCCTTCTTTGTTTACCTGGTCATGGGTGGTGTACAGTGGCTTACCTCAGGCGGTGACAAGGCCAAAATTGAATCTTCTCAAAAAATGATCTCCGCCGCCCTTATCGGCCTCGCCATTGTCGCCTCCAGTTATGCAGTCTATATGATTGTGCTTGAGTTTTTCGGTATTAATTTGGATGCTCTATGTACCGAAAGTCCTCTCGGCAATTGACAATCACAAAATCATATATAATACTTATAAATACGAATCGAAATTATTAATAAATAAAAAAATATGTCCTTAATTTCCCAAGCACTAGCAGCAGGCGGTACCATCGGAGTTCCTCAGCCAACTGGTATGAAGATCACTGACATCGGTGTTCTTATTAGTAGAGGCATCTCGGTCGCCTTCATAGTCGCCGGTATTCTTACTTTTGCCTTCCTCGTCATGGGTGGTATTGAATGGCTCACCTCAGGAGGTGACAAAACTAAAACCGAAACCGCCAGAAACCGTATCACTGCCGCTGTTGTTGGCCTCGCCATCGTTGCCGCTTCATGGGCTCTCATGAAACTCATCGCCTACTTCTTTGGCGTTGACGTCTTCGAGGGAAACATCAACATCCCCAAGCCATATTAAGAATTGTCATTCCGGACTTGATCCGGAATCCAGAATTAACAAAAAATCCCGGAGCTATGGGATTTTTTTATAGATTACACTGTGGTGCAGAAGTGCCAGCAAAAAAATATACAATCTGAAATATACAATGTAAAATATTCTTATGACCTTTTCTTTTATCCCCCAAGCCTATGCAGCAGTCGAGTGGTCCGGTTTATGCGTCGGCCAAAATGTTGCTGGTGTAGACGCCACGGACGTTGCCTCCATTCAGGGAATCTCGTGTTTACTTATCAACATTCTCCAGCCAATTCCCGGTCTGATTGCTTTAGTTGCCGTCGGCATTATCATCATGGCAGGTATTCGTTTGACCACCGCCGGAGCAGAACCCAAAGCCATTGCTAGCGCTTGGTCCATGTTTACCTGGGCGGTCATCGGTCTAATTCTCATGGCGGCAGTTTGGCTGGCTCTTGTCCTCATCGAAAACTTTACTGGAGCCCAAGTCACCCAGTTCGGTATTTAACCTTTCTCCTTACAAAGTATAATCACTTTAGTGAAGAAAATTGTCTTTGTTATTTTACCGTTGCTTCTCTTGTCTTTTTTGTTGGCAAAACCTTCAATTGCAGGCCCCAAAGTTATTCCCGGCACTACCCCTGTAATCACCGGACCCAATCCGGGTCCTCCTGTGGGTGTCACTTGTGGAAATACCATGTGTCTTCCCGGAGAAGTTTGTATCAAATATCCTCAAGACCTAGACCTCCATTGTGTCGCCCAATCTATTATCGATGACCCTATTACTCCTATTGGAAATGATCCTGACGTCCCCGAAGACTGCTGGAAACAGTTAGGCTCTCAAAACGGAATTTTTCCCCCCAACAGCGCTTGCTGGAATCACTTCCAAAATACTCAAGTAGACATTTTTCAATACGAACGAACCTGTATTTATGAACCTGTAGTTCGCTATTCAGCCGACCGTTTTCTAAATTCCCTCACACCGGAAAAGGACCAACCGTTCACTATGTGCGGTATTGGTGAATCGGGGCCGGGTGGCCCCCCCGCTCCAGGAGGCGGCAACTTTGACTGCACCGTCAGTATGCTCGTCTACACCGACGTCCGCGAGGCCGAAACCGGTAGTTATGGCCCTAGCGTGGACGCAGAAGCCAGCTACTCTGCTGATTTTATCGCCCAAAACTATCTCTACACCTCTCTTTTTGGACGGCCCATGGATCTTTCAGCTGGATACGATCCCCAAAACACCGCCGGCAACCATGGGCGCCCCACCCGCGAAGCCTATCGCACCTACTGGCGTCTGTTACCCGCATCCAACCAAGCCAATCTTCGTTCTTTTGTTTTAAATATGGCCGACAAAGACCAAATTGATAATATTATTTTCAACTTCACCGACCGAAACGGTCTCGATAAAAAAACTAGCTTCAAGAAACTCTATAACGCCTTAAGTAAACAAGTTATCCTTTTCTGGCATTGGCCTTTCGTTCGTGTCGGCTGTCTTACCGATTATCCGGTCTGTCCGGAATATGCTCAAGCCACGCAGTCTCTCAAACCTACTTTTCAAGACTTGCGGGAAATGGCCACCGAATTGGATCTTGGCTGGCTCGTTGATGCGTCCATTGGCCTCTACGAAACCGCCATCAGTGCTTTTGGAGGTGACCTAGACGGCCCATATGCCGCCTTCGTTCCTTTGGACTTCAATAGTACCCGTAGCTACATCGTCAAAAAGAAAGATGAATTCGAAGAGGAAATGTATTTTAAAGATCCTTGGTACAACCCACGTCTTATTGATCAATACAACTCCGGCCGCTATGGCACCAACAAACCAGGACTAACCAACGTGTCTCGCGAAAGTGTTCCCTATGTTGGTGCCATTTACCAAGGGCTTCTCTCCCCCAAATTTGGCATGCTTCCCGCCCTTCAACCTCAGTGGATTATTGATAAATATGCCTCCCCAAGAGGCATATCCGACTATCGCATCGGAAACACTCCTTTATCCCTCCCGGAAGTAAAGCTGGCTCAAAAAGGCTTCCTTGAAAGAATCGAGGAAGAAGCTGTAGCCATTATTTCAAACCCACTGGGGTGGCTTTGGAACAAAGTAAATAATTTATTTACCGACGACGAACTTAAAAAGGTTGGTTACACCGAAAATGAAATTGACAATCTAAATGGAAAAGTCAAAGACGGCTATTACAACGTTGCTTGTCCACTTCCCGTCAGTTACCATCTAATGGCACCCAAAACTGCCGCGGGCCACAAAGGAGACCCCAATCAAATCCCTGCCGACGATCATCATCAGGTAATCTCGATTGCCGGAGACAAGCTGGCCTGGAATTACAACCCGGAATGTCGTCCTCCAGATGAGAAAGAAGTCTGTGACATCTACGGCAATAATTGTCACACGGAATACGACTCTTGCCCTATCAATGATTGGGCAGGCAAGTACAAAGATCCCGGAAGTGGTATGTGCTGTACTAGAAAATGGTCAGTCGAAGGCATCAAACACGGCAAAACCCTCAACATCCTCAACAATCCCAAACAAACCGATATCAAAGAAGCTGTTGTAAACAACGATCAATACTCTTTTTACAAAATGATGCTTCCGGACGGTATTGACAAAACAGTCGATGCTAGTATCGATGCTCCCATTGCCAGAAACTTCGTCTCCTACCGTGGTCTCGGCGTCAACGCAGGCAATACCGCCACCGCCCCCAACGGTAACTCCGAAATTCTCAATCCGGCCGAACCCATAAACAGGGTCAATAATCTGGCCCAAGATTCTATGCATATTTTACAAAACTGTTGGGCCGTTCCCAAAGCACTCCAAAATTCCCCCCGCTGTGTTCCTCTCCCCACTCCAACACAAACTCCGGACTCCTGTACCGGTGAAGCATTCAAAAAGATCGATCCCAATCCCACACGTCCATCCGCCAAAGCCGAAAATTATTTCAATTCCAATATTAAAACTAAGCTAGATGCTGACAAAAGTCTCACCGAAGCTTATGCCAAAGCCGAAGAACAAACAGGTGTCCCTTGTGAAGTATTGGCCGGTATTCACTTCGAAGAGGCAAATAATGATCCCACCTTAGATCTCCAAAGTGGAGCCTCTCTAGGTGGTCGCAGCCTAACCGAATCGGCCGTTGCTGCCGCTGAAGAGCTATTAGAAAAAGCCGGAGGTAGTATCAACAACATGACTACTCTCATCAAAGCTCTCTCTTATTACAATGGGGGGGGGAATCAAAACTGTCAATCCGGAGGAAGCAATAATTGTGCCTCCACTAACCAATGTGGAATGACAGTCGCTTGTGCGACAGACACCACTTGTGCCACCAGTCCTGGTACTTGCGCGTGTAACTGTAACGGTGGAGTTCAAGAACCAGGCTCTTGTCGAGCCACTTGTGCCAGTGGATTTCCCTACCAATTCAATTATACATTTTGTGCCCCCAAGTCCATTGGATATGACGACCCATACGTAACCAACTGGTGGATTTCTCCGGAACACGATACTATGTACCTCTTATATACCTACGACTGCACCGCCACAACCCCCACCATACACGACCACCCAGGTTCTCTTACTGCCGCTATTAGCTTATTCCTCTCGGAAAAATAACTTTAATAGACTATGAACAAAAAAAATTTTATCCCCACTTTCATAATAGTTGTTTTTTTCTTCTTGATCTTTGTCGCAATTCTTCAATATCGATCTCAAAGGTCAACTTTTTTGGAAACCGTACCACTTCTCATCACTCGTTCCACTGCGACCCCATCAATCAATGATCCCCATGTTTTCATCAAAACTCAAAGACTGGATATACCAAAACAGACCCAGATTGAAGCAATAACAAAATCCGGCGACATCAAAATAGCTATCATCGAAAAAAATAAAATTGTCGATATGTTACCCATTAGAGTTGAGGATTTTTCAACTTCGGTCAATCTCAAAACCACTATTAATATTTATTCTCTCAGTCAAGATCCTATGTCTGTTCTCCGGATAGAAATTTATGGTATCAATTTCAATATTCCAAATCTTACCGGTCCAAATGCCGTTGCCTTCAAAGAATCTTTTCTCGAAGCCAAAAGACAACTTGTTTCTCGTGGAATAAATATGAAAAATCTCCTAATTCTTTACGGCAATCGCCAATACATTCAAGATACTGCCTCCTACTGGGTCAAAATATCCAGCCTCCTCGACTAATTCTAATCCCTTAGGCTTACCTCATCTCCTTACTATAGTACAATTGCCTTACTATGACCTATACTGCCACCATTACCAGCAAAAGACAAATCACCAAAGCTCCTTCCTCGACCTTGTATATAATTCGATACGGCCAAGCTCTCAAAGAATACAGTCCGTCAAACTCTCCCTTCAAGGGTTTGCCAGCACCAGATTCATCGCTTAACTTTTCTATTTTTGAAAATATTTTTTTTAGCTCTCCCTTAGGCAACCCTGTCAACTGTTTTTCAACCTTACTAGTATAAAAAATTTTCACTGTAAATTACACACCTAATTTTTTCCTAAGATCACCATGGGAAATGTAGTTCCTATCAACCATACTTTTTCTAACAGTTTCAAGTTCCTCTTTTCCAGACAAAAGGTCCAAGGTCTCCAGCCAAGATTCCATTTCCGCCTTATTTATCATTACCACTGGTTCACTGCCACGAAGGTTTATCTCAATTGCTCTGAGACCGGTAGAGGCACTTCTAATCAGGCCATAGAGATTCTGTCTGGCCTCACTGGCACTATATATTTTTACATCCATACCCATATAGTACGCTATTTCGTACGCATTGTCAACCCGACGAAATCTACTGCAAATAACTCGTGATATTATCATTGTCGTTCCGAGCCTAGTCCGTCAAAACAAAAGTTCCTAGTTCCTAGTATACTAGGAACTTTTATGCTATAATCTATCTTATGAAGACTAGCCAGGCTATAAGGAATTACCTTCAAATGCACCGCCAAGCCACAGGAAAAGAACTGTCAGACCATCTTGGCATCACCGATCGAGCCGTACGCAAACAATTGTCCTCTCTATTGGAGAGCGGAGTATTAACCAAAAAAGGTCGCCCCCCCACCGTCTATTATCAGATTAATTCAAACCCACCATCTCAACCACACCACTCTCTTCCAACCCACCTTACAAGAGTAATATCTCAAAATTATTTGTTTATCACCCCTACGGGAAAAAAACTTACAGGCATTGATGGCTTTCTCTTGTGGTGTGAAAAACAAAAACTACCTTTCGAGAAAACCGCACGTGAGTATGTGGCCATGGTCAACAAATTCTCAAAATACAAAAGGCAAGGTTTAATTAACGGTCTGTCAAAACTAAAACATACCTATCTCCAAGTTTTTCTCGACAATCTTTACTACCTTGATTTCTATAGCATCGACCGCTTTGGTAAAACAAAGCTTGGACAACTATTACTCTATGCCAAACAAAGTCAACAAACCTTACTGATGACCGAGCTAATCGATACCATCACTCCAGCCATAGAAAGATTGATCACGAGCAAGAATATCACCAGTGTTGGCTTTATCCCCCCTACGGTCAAGAGACAGATACAGTTTATGTCGGTTCTAAAAGGAAGGTTGCATCTCAAACTCCGAACCATTTCTATTAAAAAAATTGTATCTGATGTTGCCGTTCCCCAGAAAAGTCTCACTCGGCTCACTGATCGTATAGAAAACGCTCAACATTCCATTGTTGTAAGCGAGACATCTTATCATGGGAATATTCTTCTTATCGATGATGCTGTTGGCAGTGGGGCAACTCTGAACGAAACAGCCAAACAGATTAGAGAAAAAGGAATTTGTGACGGAAAAATCATTGGTCTCGCTATTACAGGAAGTTTTAAGGGTTTTGACGTCATCAGCGAAGTGTAAACTCAGAACACACTCCCAAATATAAACTATCCCATTTTCCTGTATAATTTTTTTAGCTATGTCCCGTCTTCAAAAATCTCTCAGCCTAATATTCCTTGCAGTATTCATAACAGTTTCCCTTGTCATTGTCCCCCAATCTCACGCCGCCACCGATCTTTTCAACATCCCCGGAGTAAAGACCATGCAAGATTATGGAAAAGAATTCTGCGATAAGCGCTCTGGTGATCTGATGAATTTGGAGACCTGGTATTCTGGCAAGTGCGCTCCAGAAGTTGACACTCTAAGTGGAGACGGAGTTGGCTTTGTCGACATAGTTATTCTCCAAGGAATGGAGTGGATCAGCTCACTAACATTCAGTTCACCTGGTGACACGTTTGTTGATAGTATAAAGAACACGTTAAAAATGTTCGAGCAACTAAAAGATATTCAGCCGATTTCATATAAATCGGATACGTACAACCTCGCTTCGTCATATACCAATAATTATGGTGTTATCGGATCTCTCGGAAAATTTACCACCAACTTAGCAACAATAAGACCAGCCAGCTCGATTGATTATGTTAACTACATAGCCTTAAACCTCCAAAAACACCACATTGTTAGCGATACCTACGCCGCCGGACCCGGCTACGGTTTCTCCGCTCTCGCTCCAATTCTTCCCCTTTGGCGAGCTTTCAGAAATATTTCTTATATGCTATTCGCCATCGGCTTTGTTCTTTACGGCATCATGATCATGTTCCGAGTAAAGATAGATTCAAAAACCGCCGCCACCATTCAGCTGGCCATTCCCAAACTCATTGCAACCCTCCTAATGATTACTTTCTCCTATGCCATCGTTGGCTTTTTAGTCGACATCTCCACCATCGCCGACGCTATGGCCATAAATATTTTAAGGGTAGGACCGGAACCGATTCTCAATGCCGGAGGCCCACTCTCAGGAATCGGTGATTTTGTTATCAATGTTGTTAGCGGTCAATCACTACTCGGCGGAATTGGTTCCTTCTTTGTTAACGCCCTCACCGCCGTCATGGTCTCCCCTCTGATATTTTTTAATTTGGTTATCGGAGGATTATCGGGAATAGTTGTAGGAGTTCTTGTCGGAGAACTTGGAATAATCAGCGGTTTTGGGATCATTGCCGGTATTATTATCATTATTGCTGTCTTAATTTCTTACTTCAAACTTATCCTAAAACTTTTCCAAGCCTTTTTTGGAATCATTATCAATTTAATTTTCGCACCAATCATTCTCTTGGGAAATCTACTGCCAGGATCTACCTCCTTCGGCGACTGGCTAAGAAGTATATATGGAAACCTGGCTGTTTTTCCCGTAGCCATCTTCTTCCTCACTCTATCCTTCGCCCTCATGTGTCAGCCGCTTCTGTCTCTCGCTGGCGCGGGGGGGTTACTCAGTGGAGCGATCACCTCCGGTATTGAGAATGTTCTCGGGGTCAACCAACTTTCCACCTTGAGTAATATTTGGACTCCCCCGTTAACCATACCAGGTAGCTTCACAACCCACAGTGGTGGAGGCTCTGGTACATTAACGGGTTCAGCTGGTAGTCTCATGCTCGCCACCATCGGCTTCGGGCTACTTATGATGGCCAGCAAGTACTGCGAAATGGTTGAAAAGGCCCTCAAGACACCTCCATTCCCCTACGGCGCCGCCATCGGCGACGCCCTCAAAGGAGGATGGAAGGGTTCTGGAACAATTCCATCAATTGGCAATGCTGATTGGTATAGAAGGACAAGTAGAGCTACAGGATTAACTCCTGGGACACCAATTTCAGCCCCTCTTCCACCAGTTACTCCGCCCATAACTCCCCCTCCAGTTACACCATAATCACAGACCACTCTTGTCTCGCAAGTTGGGAAACAATGATCCTACTTGCCTTTTATATCGAACAAAAACTTCTTTATATTCTCCTTCCAACAACTTATCCTCGTTCTTAATATGATTCCTAAACACAAGGTATGCGATTATCCCCACAACAAATACCAACCAACTAGACACAACTAGTTGATAACCAATCATTTCCAATATTACAGCTAAATATATGGGGTGACGTATAATTCTATATGGTCCTGTCGTACACAGTTTTTGTTCTCTCACAATTTTATATTCCATCATTCCTGACCATCCCAAACCAAGTGTCCTTAAAGCCCAAATGGAGATCGTAAACCCAAGTAAAATTAGCAAATACCCAATAATTAACAAGAAACATATAACACGCTGGTCTCTTGAAATAGGAATAACCACAAACACTAACTGAACCCAAAACAGTGAAACTGCAAAAAAATGCAAAAAGTTATATAGAAACCAATCTTTTTCTGTGTATTCACCATAAACCTTTACATTATTCTCTTGTGATCGAGGTAATTTTCTCCAAATTACTCTCACCTGGAAATATGCAATGAGAACGGCAGGTAATACAAGAATTAAATTCTCTCTCATATATTTTTCAAGATTACCGCCTCAGACCCATATTCGTCCATTTTAAACAATGATGATAATCATCATTTAATTCCAATCATTCCAAATATTTCTTTAGCCAGGCTAACTGGTCTATATTTACCTTCTTTAAATGGTTTAAGAAAACTCCCAGAAGAACTAACGCCAAACACTTTGTTCAAATTGTCTGCATCTGATGCTGAAATCAATCTCGCTTCTACTGCTTCTCCTACCATTATCTCTAAAGCAGGTCTAGTATCTTCTTTAGTCCATTTGACTTGATTTTCTGCAATCAATGAATACATCCATAAATACGCCACCCTCTGACGAGTTTGTATATTGTATTGAGGGAAAGCATTATCAAACATTTCTCTCCTTGATACTATTTCAGGCACCGTCAACTTTGCCAAATCATCATCTAAATTCTTAAACGTTTTATATACCGAAACAGCCAATCCTTCTCGATATTTTAAGATTGCAAACAAATCATCACTATTCCCCCAGTCAACTTCATTTATCCTTCCGGTCTTAATCAAACTCTCTAACGTTTCATTACTATCAACGCCGTTAATCAGTTTCTTCCTACATTCCAGTCGCCCATCTATGGTTCTCACAAAATAAAAATACTTTCCATCCAAACTCTCTTGAAAGTTTCCCGGATGCACCCCTA
>PFUC01000017.1 GCA_002789895.1 Candidatus Collierbacteria bacterium CG_4_9_14_3_um_filter_43_16 | reverse complement strand
CAATCTACAACTTCACCCGACCAATTACCAAAGACTCTTGTTAACCAATATCTGGGGAGGGGGAGGTGATGTTACTTATTTTGCGACAAGTCTAATGAAGAGCTGCGCAACGTAAGAAGGCGTCAGTGAGAAGACTAGAAAGAGCCGGACTCGGTGTTTAATTGGTTGATTCCTGAATCTACACTGTCGATGTTGATGGCCTCCAGTTCGTCTTGGGCTTGGTTGAGACCACTTTCTTCTTGAATGCTGTCGATGGCAGGATCAGTATCTGTCTGATTTATTTTCGGTGATTTGCCTGATGTCAGCAGATAGCCAACGATAAGAGCTAATGTAGCGAGAATGATCACTTTGGTGATATAGGTCGTACTGTCTGTGGTTTTGGGCATGATGGGTGTTGGTTTTTAATTGGTGGGAGTTGGAATGGCCGACGGAATGGTTCTGATAGTGACAATCAGTTTGTTGATGGAGGTGCGGTAGGCCTTGAGGGCGTTTTTGACAAGCCTCATGTTGGTGTTGAATTGGTAAACCTGAGTTCTGGGGTTTGCTGAAGTACAGCTGAAAGCTAAGATGTCAGCTTGAGCTTTATCAAGAGCTGTTTGGACCAGGGCTTTGTTGGAGGTAATGTTGCTGGTCAGGGAATTGTAGTTAGTGAGAGACCTGCCGGAGGGGAGCACTTTGTTGGTATAGTACCCCTGGACTCTTTCGGTGATTTTATCGAGGGTGGTTTCCATGGTGGTGACAAGTTTCGTCAGCTGCGTCATCCGTGTTTTGATGGCTGATACTCTGGCTTGACAGGCTTTGGCTCGAACTGTGGAAACCACTGCGACTGGTTTGCCAGATTTAGCGTTGCTGTTGCCAGCGTTGTCTGGCTTGGCGGCTAATGAGGGACTGACAATGATCAGGAAAAGAGATGCGCTGGCGGCTAGTTTAAGAAGATAACCGAGTTTATTCATGGTTAATCTTAATTATGATTACTGGTTCTGTCAAATTGGGTGGTAAAAAAAGCCCTCCCGGATGGGGAGGGCGAACATATTGACTAGTTGAAGAAAGCGTTGGGAGCGACGATGCTTTGTGAGGCGCGAACCTGGGACTTGGAGAACTCACCCATCATCTTGCGAAGTTCGCCTTTGGTGGCGTTGTATTCGCGGACGTTGGGGAAGCCCATGTCACGGGCCGCTTGCTGGGCGAAGCCGGTACCGAAGGCCATGAGACAGAAATAGCATCCTTCATTGGCGCTGGTCAAAGCCTTGATCTTGCTAGGATCGATCCGACTGCGGTTGTCTTCCCCGTCGGTGAGAACCAAGACAGTGACTTTGATACGGATACCACTTTTCCGCAAGCTGTCTGCGTAGGCGATGATGCCGGCAAGCGGATCGGTCAGGGCCGTATAGACTGTGTCGTACAAGTTGGTCATGTCTTCAGGCTGCATGTCGTAGTTTTGGTCGTCAAGAGGTGTAACATCTTCGAGCTTGACGAAGCCATCGACGACGGTAAAACCATCGGTGGCGTTGAAAGTCCAGGTGGACATGAGCATCTCGTCGCCGGCTTTGGATTCTCGTAGAGCGTCAACGTTGAGCTGGGCGGCTTGGATCATTTCTGACTTGTAACGGAGAAGAGATCCGGTGCGATCGAGAATACGCAGGATAAGAGTGACTTGGTCGCCATTCAGATCGCTAGCACTAGCGTGCTGGACCTGGGCGAGGGCACTCGTATTGTTGAGGTTCGCTACAATAATAACACTTTTTGAAGTCATGAGATCTCCTTATTTGTTGAATTAGCGGATGGGGTCGGTGCTGTTCACCAGAACGATGCCTTTTTGGACCATCTTATCGATTTCGGCATTGGCGATCGCTTCAAAATCGATGTCCGGATGTTTGACCGAGCTGGTGCAATCGATCAAGAAACGAATTTTCTTGATGGCGTCTGGTTGTTTCGCGCCGAAATAGTTAAGCATCTGATTCATTGTCTGTAGCACGCAGTGACTTTTGGCCTCACCGGCAACATAGATAAGATCGTGTTTTGCGATGATGTCGAGGACGGTGGTGTTGAGTTGGGTGCTAATGTCTTTCGGGTCGGGAACTTCTGCCGCGAAGATGCCGTAGTGTTCGGTGCGAGGATTGGTACCCTTGGTAATGTACGTGGTCTGGCTGCCTCGGGCAGCTGCATGGAACATGAGGGCCTCGGAGAGAGCCGGAACCAATGATTGGCCTGGGGTGCCATTGAGACAGTGAGGGGGCCAGATGATAATGAGCCCCAATTTTTTGACGTATTCCGTCGACCAGAGAGGGTCAATAATCGGTTTCCAGGCACCGCTCTTGATGTCGGCATAGGTAATGGCGGTAAAGGGTTCGGGGGGGTTGCCATTACGATCGCGCCACCAAGTAGCGAAAAAGATCGCGAAGATCGGGTGGTTGTCCATCGAGTTGAAGATGCTCGTGATGTCGTTAACGTTGCGATAAATAAAGCCAATCAAGCGCTGTATATCTGCAACGGCGCCAGGAACGGGTAATCCTCCAGATGGGCTAACAAAGTCCCATTGAGCGTCTACATTTAACAAGGCGATTTTGCGCTTGTCTTCGTGAGCCGTCAACTTGGTACGGTTCTTCATACCCTCAGTAATGAATTGACTGCGGGGAGTGTAGAATTTTTTAACATCGGTAGGGGCGTAGAGAGTAGGGGTCATGAGATTCTCCTTATTTAGTTGAGAGTAATGTAACTAACATGTCGTGGGTCAACGACTAGAAGTCCGGCGGCATAGGTAAACAATGATTGACCGGAGTTAACTACTTTATTGGTTGCTTGAAACTGAGTTTGAGTGCCGGTTGCCAGATCGTAGCGAATTGCTCCAGTGTCGGATGGAAAGATTAATTTCCCCCCAGCATAAGCCTGACCGTGAATCCTGTCGGAAGGTAATTTCCCCACTTCTACTTTTGACGAATACAGATTGATGCCCTTTTTGTCAAATGCGTCAAAGTGGATGTATTCGGCTCCTTTAAGCTTAGTTTTTCTAAGTATCATAAAAGAACTGGCCGAAAACTTGACAGTGATGTCGATAAGACTTTCACCAAGTTCCAGGCCGGGGAGGGGAAGGTCGGCCGAGAATCCCTCACGGTACATCCAGAAAAACTGCTGACGTAAGACGCGATAGAATCCGACGATAGTTGGTGAGGTTTCTGAGCTGACACTAAACCAAGATTGGTGCTCGATGGTTTGACGAACAGGTCGGTTTAGGAGTGTGCCCTGGAGCACTTCCGTATCAACAAGTTGAGAGCCGACAAGACGGAAGAGGTGAGACCCGTTAACTCTGAAAATGGCGTTTTGAGTAGTGGCGTGGGTGTCGGAGACGCAGCTTTCAATTTTGGTCACTTCGTCGTAGTTGATTTCGTAGAGATCGATCTGTTCACTACCCGAAACATTGACTGCCAGCAGTTTGGTGCTGGCTTCAAACCTCATCCCTGTTTGGTAAGGGAAGAGAGAGATGGTCCAGAGATTGCTTTGGCTGACAATGTACATAACCGCCTGATTGTTTTCCAAAGTGATCAGGATGATACTCTCACCCTCTAGGCGCTGGTAAAGTATCTGGCCTTTGATTCCCATTAACTGTTTGACGGTTAGTGAGCCGGGTATGGAAACTGAAGTGACTATTTGATTTTGTTCTTTGCAAACAGGGCAAGCCCGTTTGTTTGATGGGAAGGCGGTGTTGCAGGAAGGGCATTCGATGAGAACCGACTGGAATTTGGCTAGTTCCGTTTGTGGGAACATGCCCCGCCAACCATCTTTGAAGTACTTGCTAAACACGTGCATCAGATCATCGCTAACCAGATCCGTTGGAAGCCCAACAGCCGGATAAATTACGCCCTTATCAAACACGGTAATTCTCTTTAGTGCCCGGTTGGTAAGATCACCAACTTTTGGATGAGTGCCTCCATATGGATGTACCAGGAGCAGACTCCGAAACAGCATAACGGCATAAGAATACCAGTCGTGTTGGGGAAGAAATACCGGTCTGAGGGTTAGATCCAGACCATAGAGGGCCGGATCGAGGTAGTTTTCGGTTGCCACTGGGCAGGGCCAGCTATCGAACTGAACCGAGTCGAAATCTATGTAGTAGCTATTGGTTCCGGAGAAGAGAACGTTTTGATCGTTTCTGTCTCCGATGACGACTTTCTGCTGATGTATGGCATCGAGAACTTTGGCGTCGTTTAGGTGCAATGCCACGACTTTCCTATTGTTGATTCGCTGGCGAATACGAAAATTCTTGTTGGATAGATCTCTAAAAGCTTTTGCTCTCTTGATGTATGGCATTGTGTATCCAACGACATCGCCAGAGCGATTAAAGTTTAGGGATTTTGGCGCAGCAACAAACTTGGGAAGGGAGAAACTTTTGGCAATAAACGCCTTTAGTTTTTTTTCGTGATCTTTGTCTGGATGCTCATAGATCTTGATCAAATCATTAGGGTTAGTAGGATCAGGAAACACGGTTCCTTCACCTCCTGAACCGACCGCATCGTTTGGATCAAGGTCGACTCGCGCACCAGTTTGGGTGAAAACGGTGATGGACATGATACCTCCTTTCTACTAGCCTGCTTCGACAACGATGATTGAGGCATCGTCTGCCAATTTTTTTTCGTCTGACCAGATGTTCATGTTTCTTTGAACTTGGTTGGGGTGTTTATGTCCCCAGACAAGAGGAACTAAGTCAAACTCTTGAAGCCAGGCATCGCTACCGATCGCCAGTTTCTTGATATTCGCGGTTTTCACCATATAAACATCGAATTCCTGGCTGATGGGTCGCCGATTTGGATCAAGATATTTCTGATTGATCAGCAGATATCCCGGATAAGGGGATTCATCATGATAATCTCTTTTGTAAACTTCATCGTTGATGATTACCAGGCCGTCTCCATAGGCCATTACAGTGCTGTTTTTTGGGCCAATGATAAATCCTACAAGGGTAAAGAGAAGAAAATCTTTGATGTAAAGAGCCTGTTTCTGAGGAGTTTTTAGGGATTGGCTCAATAAATTTGATTTTAGAAAAGAGAGCAGGTCTTCAAAAAGAAAGAGGTGAATGATTTCCAGGGGAATATCATCGTCAAGATAGTCGAGGGTACGGTTCAGAAGAAATTCGGTCGCTAGATTTGAACCGATTTCGCTGTGTGCTCCTTCGGAGCAACCATCACTGATCCAACCAACAAGATATTGGTGACCACCTACTTCTGTGGTAGCTATCTTAAGCGAATCTTGGCAATTTTTCCCGGCAAGAATATGGCTACGTCCAATTACCTTTCCTGTTTTGAGGGTAAACTGGGGTTGCATTAGTGCTCCTTCTACTTAAGTTGTCAAGGAACCAGAGTTCAGAGTAGCCCTATAGGCTTCTTAGTGTACTCAGTACACTTATGTTACCACTGAATTTTCGCTTGTCAAGTATCAGTTTTTAGGGTGTCAGCTTTTAGGAGAACGGTTGCTTATTGAGTTTGGGATGTAATATTTGTTATATTTTAAGTAGATGGGAATTGAAATATCGATTCAAAACATTAATCTTAAGGGATTGCTGGAAATTCCCACGCAAAATAATGGTTTGGTGATATTTACTCATGGTAGTAGGAGCGAGAGAAATTCACGAGGAAATGATAAGGTGGCTAAAGAACTGCATAAATTAGGAATGGGCACTTTGCTTTTTGATCTGTTAACTGAAAAAGAGGATGAGAAGTTGGAAGATAGATTTGACACAGAATTACTCACGGAAAGGCTAATCGCGGTAACGAAATGGTGTATAAAAAAGATAGAAATTGTTGCAGGGGTAACTCGTTTATTTGAAGAGGAGGGTGTAATGGAAAACGTGGCTGAGTTGACAGCGATGTGGTATTCGAAGTACCTGTAACTATTTGAGAAAATTATGGAGGATGGAATATCCTCCTAGGGCAAGTATTACGGAGCCAAAAAGATTGCTGAGGAAGGCTGTCCATAGATATCGCCAGTATGGGACATGATAAACACCTGCCGTAAGAGAAACTACCTTTCCACCGATTTGGGGAATGAAACGTCCAAAGAAAAGAAAGACGATTGAATCGGCAGGAAACTTGTTTAAGCCAAAAGGTAAAACCTTTTTTTGTTTGTCGAAACCGGCAATATGCCCAATCCCTTTGCCGATGAAATATTCGATGGCGGCAGCGAGATTATTTCCCATCCAGGAAACCAACACTCCAACAAAGGGACCGAAGATGGCTCCGTTTAGGATGACAATTGGATCTGTCGGTATTGGTGTAGCTGACAAAACCCCCATTAATAAAACGGAGAAAAGTGGCCCTGCAATTCCGGTGGTAGGGATCATCTGTTCCAAGGTCTTAAAGTCTCTCCGAAAATATATTAGCAAAGCAATCGGGAGACCAAAGGTAAGGGCGATAAAAATAATGTTACGGATAGCATTAAACATTTTATTATTCATTAGTTATTCCATTATATTAAAATTATTAAGGAATGATGGCTTTGATCCGGGGATGACAAAACAATGATATTCAACGGTTTCTTGATCCTACATTTGCGAGCTGACTCAAGATTGTGTAGAATGTAATTGTTACTAATAAATAAAAAAATGAGAAGGCCTGCCAAAAAAAATAACAGAGGTTTGTTAGCAGCGGTGGGAGCTGCGGTTCTTGGTGTTGCGGCTGGAGCCACGGCTGTATTTATGTCCAAGAAAGAGAATCGAGAAAAAGTGCAAAAAACGGTTGGGGTGGCTATAAAGAAGGGTAAGGCTGAAGTAGCTAAAGCCAAAAGGAGAGTCGTCGCTACAAAGAAGAAGATTTTGAGAAAATAAAAGGTTGAACGAAGATGGGGCTGTCAAAGCCCTATCTTTTTTTGACAAGAGGGAAAGGGATTTATACTTTCATGGTGAGCAAAACGACTAGGGCCAGAACGATACGATAAATGGCAAAAGGAGTGAAGTTGTTTTTTTGGATATATTCAATAAAGAGTTTGACGGAGATGATGGCCGAAAAGAATGAGAAAAAGCTCCCAATCAATAGCAGAGAATATTCTTGATCAGAAAAAGCCAGACCGGATTTTAGAAGATCGTATCCTGTGGCGGCGAGCATGGTGGGAATGGCCAGAAAAAATGAAAACTCGACGGCCTGTGAACGAGATATTCCGGTACCGAGGCCACCAACGATAGCGGCAGCTGAACGAGAAACACCTGGAATGACTGATATGGATTGAAAAAAACCAATATAAAAAAGTTGTTTGAGGGAAAGATGGGAATGTTTTTTTTGGCCAGAATTAAGTCTTCTTGATTTGTCGACAACAAGAAGTATAATTCCTCCGAAAAAGAGAGCGTATATAGTAATGAGTGGGTTCCCGAGAAGAGTGTTGCGAATTAATTTGTAAAGAAGAAAGCCGATAATTCCTGTTGGAATAAAAGCGATGAGGCTTTGTTTCCAAATTGTGACCTGAGAAAAAAGTATTTTTCTATAGAGCCAAACAACGGCCATAATAGCAGATAGCTGTACAACGATGTCAAAAGTTTTAGTAAATTCAGAAGTAGTAATAAAAAGATACTTCTGGACAATAATTAGGTGTCCAGTGCTGGAAATGGGCAAGAACTCGGTCAAGCCTTCGACGATTGAAAGAATTATTGCTTGGAAAATGGTCATCAGCTTTCTATTATACGAGGTGCGTAGTGTAACATGAAATAGATGGAAATAACCTCCTTGAAAAGATCCGTTTTAGTAGCACCTCCTTCGTTTTGGAGAATGGTTGGGCCGAGTTTTATACTTTTGGGGTTGGGGTTGGGGATCGGAGAACTAATTTTGTGGCCGTATTTAACGGCTAATTATGGATTAGGAATAATATGGGGAGCGGTAGCCGGCATAACAATGCAGTGGTTTATTAATTTAGAAATTAGCAGGTATACTTTAGCTACCGGAGAAAGTGTTTTTGTGGGTCTGACTAGAAAATCGGGAAAAATAATTCCGATTTGGTTTATCGTTTCTACGATAATACCTTGGATGTGGCCGGGAATAACATTGGCTGGTGCGAGGCTATTTACGGCAGGATTGGGATGGGGAAATTCTGAAGTCGTTGGGGTGGTTGTTTTGCTCGTTATTGGATCGATTCTAAGTCTGGGACCGGTCCTTTATGGAACCCAAGAAAAACTGGAAAAAATTATATTGATATTTGGGTTGCCATTTGTCCTAGGAATTTCCTGGTGGTTGGCGACAAAGGGCGGAATGAAGAGTTTGGCCGGTGGATTGTTTGGAAAAGGGGATGGCTATTGGTTTTTCCCTGTTGGTTTACAAGCGTCGGCGTTTTTGGGTGCGATCGTTTTCTCCGGCGCGGGTGGCAATCTTAATCTTGGTCAATCTCAAAATATTAAGGAGAAGGGTTACGGAATGGGACACGGATCTGGTAGGATTACGAGTTTATTGACCGGAAAACACGAAGAAATAAGACTGACGGGAAAAGATTTTGAAGTTAACAGTGATAGTCTAAAAAAATTTTCGAGATGGTGGAAGCTAACCAATCTGGAACAGGGGCTGATTTTTTGGATGACTGGAGTAATTGCGATGGTTTCATTATCTCTTTTGGCATATGAAACTATTTATCACAAGGCAAGTGGATTGATAGGGGTAGATTTTGTAATCGCGGAAGCAGATATTATTGGCCAGTATACCTTCCAATATGCCGGAAAAATATTCTTGGTGATACTGGGATTAATGCTTTTTGCGACCCAATTGTCAGTTTTGGGTACAACCGGAAAAATTTTGGCTGAAAATTGGGCTATTCTTAACATTAAACATTTTGAATCAAGTAAGCTGCCTAAATATTTTTACAGACTTCTTTGGGGACAAATAGGGCTGATGCTTTTAGTTCTGGCTTTGGGATTTAAAGAGCCATTTCAGTTAGTGCTTATTAGTGCGGTGCTCAATGCCTGGACGATGGTGGTATATACGATGTTGGTATTATGGCTAAACACTACCTCGCTTCAGACAAAACTTAGACCGCCAGTATGGAGAAAAGTTGTGATAAAGGTGATAATTGTTTTTCTTACCGTGTTTGGATTATTAACGCTTTGGCAAGCATTTTTTTGAAAGATTCTTGATACAGATTGGCTAAATTATTCGACAATTGAGGCCAGGTCTTTAAGTTTTTCTAAATTCCGAACAACAAATTGATTCCTTTTGCAGAAGATAATTCCGAGTTTTTGGAGTTTGCTCATCTGGACACTAGTTGTTTCTCTGGTGAGGCCGATTAAACTGGCAACAATACGGTGGGTGGCAGGGAAGTTAACCACCAGGAGTCCATTTTTTGTGTCACCATAATCGTGAACCATTTGAAGAAGGATAGAGGCAATTTTGTTAATGGCACTACCGTTGATAATGCCTCCCTGATTGGTCATATATTGAAGAAGTGAACTAAAGAAAAAATCCATGATAATACTCGACATTTTCGGATTATTGTTTAAGAAATTTTTGAACTCTTGTTTGGGAATAATATAAACTTCTGAGGATGTAATTGCCTGAAAAAACAGATCATTTCTTAAATTCGTAAAATGGTGGATAACGGAGATTAAGAATAAGGGTTTAAAGATATTAAGAGTATTTTCTCCAAAAGGAGCTTTGGTATAGACTCGAACGTAACCAGATTTCATAAAATAGACGTCAGCAATTTTATCTCCGGGTTTGAAGATGAGTGCGTTTTTAGAAATTTTTTTGGAGGGGAATTGAGAAAAGAACTTTTTTAATCGTAAATATTCAGCTTTGGTCATGCGGTATTATAACAAGTTTTCTTTTGCTCATGCAGGCTAGAGGATACCAATTATTCAAGATTTGGGTGTAGTACCGTAGATTATGACCTGTGTATCTTGGTTGTCTTTAGTGGCAACTCCGAAATCTTCATGTTCACACAGCCGTGAGACATGGGGTGTCCAAAATTGTTATGCCAATAGGTGCCATGGAGGGAGAATCCTTTAGAGGCGGGAATAGGGGACATTGGGAAGATAGTAGTAAGTGTGAAGTGCGGTGGAGTCCCCCAAAACTTTCGGAGGAATTGGAATATCTGCAATATATGGGGGAGGACTGACAGGTGTGTTGTCAAAAATGGCGCCAGATAACGAAGAGTCATGTCCGGACTGAACTTCATAATGATTGGTCTGGTCGGTGGTACGGATAACGAAAAATGAAAGGAGG
This sequence comes from Candidatus Collierbacteria bacterium CG_4_9_14_3_um_filter_43_16, assembly GCA_002789895.1. GTDB lineage: Bacteria > Patescibacteriota > Microgenomatia > UBA1400 > MFAQ01 > UBA10133. The sequence continues at coordinate 97 of PFUC01000017.1, read as the reverse complement.
ATTACTGTGAGGCCAATAACCGATGATTTGTTCATATTTGAATTGTAACAAATACTATTCTTTTTGATTGATTATGAGAAAGCGAGGAACATCAAAA
>PFUC01000029.1:3222-4180 GCA_002789895.1 Candidatus Collierbacteria bacterium CG_4_9_14_3_um_filter_43_16 | reverse complement strand
TTACCCGCCCCTCACCGGGTGGGTTTTTGTGGCATATACTTTAAACAATGGATTCGATCAAAAAGATTATCATCCAACTCTCTCTATTTTCTCCTCGGCTAGGAGAAAATGAAATCAAGGCGGCCAAGTATATCGAATCTTTTCTCAGTTCCCAAAACGTCGACTTTTCGGTACAAACATTCAAAACTGAGGTGCCAATTACAATAAGAGCAGAATTATTTTTGGACGATCAAAAAATTCCTTGTCTTGGTGGCTCTTTTGAGAGTGGCAAAATCACGTCCGCCTCTCAGGTTCATTTTAGCCCACATTCAGATTTTATTGAAACCATTAGCTATCCCTCTGATCCAGGTATTTATATTTCTAGAATCAACCAATCGTTACTAGAAAAGGCGGTTAAAATTTCCGGTGAGGTTATGGTTGAAAAGTTTTACTTCCATTCAAAAAACATTTTAGTAGGGAACACGGTAAACCCCGAAAAAATCGTTTTCGCTCATTACGACTCACTTGGCGGTGGGGCTCTCGATAACGCCGGCAGTGTCGCCATCTGTCTAAATCTCTTAACTGAGAACCGTGATCTGATATCTGAAAACTTATTTGTATTCGTCGGTAATGAAGAACTTTCCTACGACTCCCCAATATACTGGGGTAAGGGATATCGTGAATTCGAAAAAATCTATTCGAAATTGTTAAACCTAGCCAAAGAAATCGTTGTTGTCGATGGGGTCGGAGTCACCGCGCCACAGACAATCGTCGAGAACATAGAGGACGCCTTTCCCGTTCGAAATCTCAACGTTCTCGCTTCAAAGGTCACTTGGATCTCCAGCGTCCAGTCCGAAGTCCTGAAATGCTATCACTGCCTAGAAGATACCCCAGACAAATTAAACCAGGATTTTCTCAGTCAATCCCAATCAATGATTAAACAAAAACTTCTAAACTCAGTCTGAGCTGGTAGAATAGA
>PFUC01000029.1:0-3198 GCA_002789895.1 Candidatus Collierbacteria bacterium CG_4_9_14_3_um_filter_43_16 | reverse complement strand
TATGAATAATGTGTTAGCTCCTCTGCGTGCCTTGTTTAAGATTAAAGATCTGAGGAACCGTCTTATTTTTACAGCTATCGTTATTGCTATCTTTCGTCTAGTGGCTCACATTCCCACACCGGGCATCAACCTAGCCGCTCTCAAAGGGCTCTTCGATTCATCAGCCTTTCTTTCTTTACTGGATGTTTTTTCCGGTGGCACACTCACGAATTTCTCTGTCATGGCTCTTGGGTTAAATCCGTATATCAACGCCTCTATCATTATGCAGATGATGGGTATGGTTGTTCCCAGCCTGGAAGCTCTTCAGAAAGAAGGGGACTACGGTCGCCAAAAAATAAATCAATACACTCGCCTTCTCACCATCCCTTTAAGTTTTCTCCAAGGCATCGCTCTTATTTTTCTTCTTCGCGGGCAAGGACTTACTACTACCGCCGATCCGCTTAAGCTTGCCTCAATTGTTTTTACCCTTGCCGCCGGCACATCTTTCCTTATTTGGCTCGGTGAACAGCTTAATGATTATGGCTTGGGTAACGGCATTAGTTTAATTATCTTTGTCGGTATCGTTACCCGTCTTCCTGTGGCCGCCGCTCAGGTACTCACCACCATCGATCCCTCTCAAATCTTTACCTATTTAATCTTCGGCTTCTTTGCCATCGCTTCTGTCTATGCCATTGTCAGGGTGGGCGAGGCAGTGCGTGAGATTCCTATTCAATCGGCCAGACGTGGTGCTTCCTTTACTTCCGTTGTTGGTAATCATCTTCCTCTTCGTCTCAATCAGGCTGGCGTCATCCCGATTATCTTCGCCGTTTCTTTCATGTTGATACCTAATCTTTTAAGCCGTGTCTTTGCCGGATCTAGTCAGGCTTGGTTGGCAAGTATCTCGAGGGGCATTACTCTCTATCTGGCACCCAATACCATTCTTTACAATGTTTTATATTTTGGTTTGGTCGTCGCCTTTTGTTATTTTTACACCGCTGTTGTCTTCAATCCGGAGAAGATTGCCAAAGATCTTCGCTCCTCCGGCTCCTTCATTCCTGGTGTTCGCCCCGGGCCAAACACAGTCGATTATTTAAACTTTGTTTTAAACAGAATTACCTTGGTTGGTGCATCGTTTTTGGGTCTAGTTGCTATTTTTCCTTCCATTGTTTCTGGAATGACTGGTATCGCCGGTCTGGCCATTGGTGGTACGGGCATCCTCATCGTTGTTTCCGTCGTTTTGGAAATCCTCAAGACAGTCAACTCTCAGCTTTACATGTACAGTTACGACAAATTCTTAGACTAACCTTTGGTGAATTGGCTCACACTCACATTAATCTCGACCATTCTGTTCACTACCATGAATCTTCTTCAGAGAGTTTTGGCTGTCAGCAGTCACGATCAACGAGCGGCCGCGATAGTCTTCAATTTTACGGCTGCCTCCATGGCTTTCGCAATTTTTATACTCACCGGAGCCTACCAGAACTTCAGCTTACCCTCTTCTCAAATAGCTTATATCGGCTTAGTCGTCGGCGTTGTCAGCTACGGCTTATTTGAAAGATTGCGTTTTGTTGCTGCCAAACGAATAGATGCATCTACACTTACCATCATTACTACTCTTGGAATCGTCATAGCCTTCATTGGTTCAGCGATTATTTATCACGAGGACATTTCTATAAGCAAAATGATTGGCAGTCTTCTCATCCTCTCAGCCATCTTCATCGTCCCATCACCGAAAAACCAACATTCAAAGAAGACACGTTCAGGGCTTCTCATAGGTTTGGCGATCAGTTTATGTATCGGATTTGCCCTAATGATGGATAAGAATGGCGCTTTGTTTTTTAGCTCTGAAACATATAGCATTTTGGTATGGTCACTACCACTTCTAATTGTCATTTATCCTGGTATCAAAGTTGAGAAATTGTATGCAGAAATAAAAATAGGCTCCTGGAGAATCATCTTGATGGCCCTCGTGAACGTTCTAGCGTATGCCACTTTTCTCAAAGCCTTTACCCTTGCCGACGCCACTAAAGTGATGCCGATCGGACAGTTATCAACTATTATGACAGTGTTGCTTGGGGCAGCTTTTCTAAACGAGAGGGATGGTCTGGTGGCGAAAATAATCGCCGGACTAATCGCTACCGTTGGGGCCATCTTGCTAGTATAAAATCAAACTATGAACTTAATCATTCTCGGACCTCAAGGCTCAGGCAAAGGTACTCAAGCCAAGTTACTGGCCGACAAGTTTGGCTTTGTTCACGTCTCCTCGGGATCTCGCCTCCGTGAGTTCGCCAAAGGCGGCACCCCGAAAGGTAATCTGATAGCTGATCTCATCACTACGGGAGAGCTCATGCCTTTTGACACGGTTATGGAAGTCATCGAACCGGATCTCCTCGGTGCTCAGCATGGTTTTATCTTGGACGGTACTCCTAGAAATCTAATGCAGGCAGAGTACCTAGAGTGGTTCCTCAAGGAGCGTGGTTTGTCGATAGATAAGGTCATCCTTCTAAATATTCCTCGCGAAGTCAGCCTTGACCGTTTGCAAAAACGTGCCCTAATCGAGAAACGTTCCGATGATACACCGGAGGCAATTAGCGAGAGACTGGCTATTTATGAGCACGATACTCTTCCGGTAATTGAGCATTATCGCAAACAAGGAAAACTTATCGAGATCGACGGCACCCCCGATATCCAAACAATCTTTTTGGACATCATCTCAAAGCTAGAAAACAAATAGTTCTCGTCATTCCGAACCAAAACCCTACCTGTCGGCAGGAATCCCCACGGCTGAGATTACAGAAAAGGAGTGTGATATAATACCCTATATAGTCTTGTAATTTGATAAAGGAGCTAACATGTTTTTACAGATTCTCTACGCGTCTGATCGTAAGGTCGAAGCTGAAGAGCTTTTAAAGGATCTTACTCAACGGTCATTTTCTTGTATGATGTTGGGGGAAGAAGATACCCCACCGTTGGGAATAAGCAAACCTGTAGTTTTGGTCCTCATTAGCCCAGGACTTCTGGGGAGCGAGTATCTGAAAGGACTGATGGATCTGGCAATTATGTGTGATTGCTTTATGCCTATTATCATCGGGCAACCAGAAGCAGAACTACCGTTCAGGGTCAAGATCTATTCTGTAATTAACTTAAACCATCCCGACACTCGTGCCGCCGAGTTTGAGTGTCTTGTCCGGTCAATAATGCATAAGTACCTCTAAGCCT
>PFUC01000063.1:2021-4088 GCA_002789895.1 Candidatus Collierbacteria bacterium CG_4_9_14_3_um_filter_43_16 | reverse complement strand
GCATAGTCAAAAGCGACAAAAACCCTAAAACGGCCATCGTTGACCTTACCAATTTTAAAGTCCACCCTAAATATCTCAAGCGTATCAAGGTGAACAAATCTTTTGCTGTTCAAAACGACATGGATGCCAAAGTCGGTAACCGTGTGCGTATCGAAGAAACCAGGCCAATTAGTAAAACCAAACACTGGAAAATCACTAAAATTATATGATTCAACTAAGATCCGTTCTCAAGGTAGCCGACAACTCCGGAGCCAAACAAATCAAAGTCATTTTGGTTCATGGCGGTTCTCATCGTCGTTTTGGCCACATTGGTGATATTGTTACAGCCGCCGTCGAGGGCGCTGATCCCAACGGCACCGTCAAAAACAAACAAATAATCAAAGCTGTCGTTGTTCGTACTCGCAAAGAGACACGTCGGTCAGACGGAACCTATGTCCGTTTTGATGATAATGCCGCTGTTATTATTGATTCAATCGCCGGCAAACTCCCTTTGGGGACTCGTATTTTTGGACCCATTGCCCGTGAGGTCAAAGATGCCGGCTTTGCCAAGATCGCCTCTCTAGCCCCCGAAGTCGTTTAAATTATCAAAAGTGACACTGTGTCACTGTGACACTGCAAAAGAATATGTTCAAATTCAAAATCAACGACAACGTCCAAATTACTGCCGGAAAAGACAAAGGCCGTTCCGGTAAGATCATCAAAGTCTTACCTGCCGATCAAAAGGTTTTGGTTGAGGGGATCAACCTCTATAAAAAACATATCAAACCCAAAGGTAATGAGGCGGGTACGATTCTCACTTTGCCCCGAGCTATCTCGGTCGCTTCGGTTGCACTAATCTGTCCCAGCTGTGGCCAACCCACTCGAGTCGGTTTCGATGCCTCGCAAACCCCTAAGGTTAGAATCTGTCACAAATGCCGCCAGATTATCAGTTCTGAAACAAAAAAATGACACAAACCCTCAAAGAAACATATCTTAAAGAAATTCGTCCCTCTCTACAAAAGAAGTTAGGTATTACTTCTGTAGAAGCTGTTCCAAAGATTGTTAAGATCACAGTGAATACTGGTTCTAAAGATTTCAAGACCGATAAAGAACTTCTGACTAAGACCAAAGACTGGATGGGCAAAATTACCGGACAGGCTCCTTTGGAGACCAAATCTCGTTCCAGTATTGCCGCTTTCAATCTCCGTGAGGGAGAAGTCGTCGGGCTCAAAGTTACTCTTAGAGGCAACAGAATGTACGACTTTCTTAAAAAATTAATTTCCATAGTTCTCCCTCGTTTGAAAGACTTCCAAGGAATTTCTCGTAGCACCTTTGATAAAGGCGGTAATTACACCATCGGTTTCCCCGAACAAATAGTGTTTCCTGAGGTGGAATATGATAAAATCGGGAGGATTCAAGGGCTAGAAGTTACAATTTCCACCAGCGCGAAGGATCCCAAAACCTCTTTAATGCTCCTCCAGGCCTTAGGCATGCCTTTTACCAAAGAAGCCTAACAAAAATACGTGACACTGTGTCATTGTGACACCTAAATACAAAAATGGCTAAAAAAAGCAAAATCGCTAAATCAATTAAACTCGCCGGTCACTCTACTCGTGATCACCGCCGATGCCAGCTTTGTGGCAGGCCTCGGGGGGTCATCCGCATCTTTGGGCTATGTCGACTCTGCTTCAGAGAAATGGCTCACAGAGGTGAATTGCCAGGCGTTTTCAAAATGTCAAAATAATATGGATACTACCGCAGACTTTCTCACTATCATCAGAAATGGCTATCTCGCCAAAAAAGATTCTGTTATCACTGATTCCTCCAAAATTAGAGAACAGTTGGTCAAGATTTTAAAATCAGAAGCCTTTATCGAAGACTACTCCATTGAAGAAGCCAAGCCAACTAACAAAATTATTATTACTCTTAGATACTTCGAAAAAGGCATGTCAGCCGTTACTGGTATCAAAAAAATCAGTAAACCGAGTGTTAGGATCTATGCCGGTTTTGGTAAAATCCCTCAAGTTCTTTCCGGTGCTGGAACTACGATTATCTCAACATCATCCGGTTTAATGACCGGCAAAACCG
>PFUC01000063.1:0-2005 GCA_002789895.1 Candidatus Collierbacteria bacterium CG_4_9_14_3_um_filter_43_16 | reverse complement strand
ACTAACATGAGCCGTATAGGACGCAAACCACTATTTCTTCCTTCTACCGTCACCTTCGAAAAGACGGCTACTACCCTGAAGTTTACCGGCCCTAAGGGTACTTTGGAATCTGTTCTCCCGGAAGGTATCAAGCTGGAGGAACAAGATGGAGTCTTAAAATTCACTCGTGAGAGTGACATCCCCGCAGTCAGAGCTCTTCATGGTTTGGCTCAGCGTCTGGCACAAAACGCCATCCTTGGGGTCACTGAAGGTTTTTCCAAAGACCTTATGCTCGTGGGAACCGGTTATCGAGTCGCCCCTCACGCCGACGGTCTCACACTTTCTGTTGGTTACTCCCACCCCGTCATTTTTAAAAAGGTTCCGGGCGTTACTATCACTATTGAGGGTCAGGATAAAATCAAAGTCACCGGTATCGACAAACAGCTCGTTGGCCAAGTGTCCGCCGATATCCGCGCTGTCAGAAAGCCGGAGCCTTACAAGGGTAAAGGTATCCGTTATTCCGACGAAGTCGTTCTTAAGAAACAGGGTAAGACTGCTACCAAAACCGCCGCCTAAAAAACATATGAACAAACACTTAACTAGCCAACAAGTTAGAGCCGGTCGTATTCGAGCCAAACTTCTTTCGGTCACTACCCGGCCCCGTTTGACCGTCAATCGTTCCAACACACATATTTTTGCTCAGATCATTGATCAATCCGGTAAGGTTTTGGTTGCCTTTGGTTCAGAGTCATTACGCATCAGTCCGTCTCTGGTGGGAGAAGCGAAAGCGACGAAACAATCAAAAAAAATGACCAAAACAGAAATGGCTACCGAAGTCGGCAAGAAACTTGGTGAAATGGCCAAAGAGAAAAAGGTGACTACTGTCGTCTTCGATCGTGGTTCATACCGTTTTCATGGCCGCGTCAAAGCTTTGGCGGAAGCCGTTCGTGCCTCCGGTCTCAAATTCTAATAACCAATAACTAATAACGAATAACTAAAATGGCATACTCAGGTAACACAAACAATTCAAATCGGGGTGGTGGACGTCCGGTATCGGAAGGTTTCGAGCAGGTTCTCGAGATCCGTCGTGTCAGCAAAAAGACTCAAGGCGGTACCAACGTTTCCTTCTCTGCCTTGGTGGTTACCGGAGACAAAAAAGGCAAGGTTGGCCTTGGTTTAGCCAAAGCCCCCAACGTCGCCGATGCCATCAAAAAAGCCATTCGCTTGGGCACCCGCGATCTCGTTCAAGTTCCTTTGGTCGAAGGTACCATTCCTTATGAAACTATCTCCAAGTACGGTGCCGCCAAAGTTCTCTTCCGCCCGGCCCCCAAAGGTACAGGCCTCATTGCCGGCTCTTCTGTCCGCGCCGTGGTCGAAGCCGCCGGCATTACCGACATCGTCTGCAAAGTTATGGGTACCAACAACAAGACCAGTAACGCCCGGGCTACTTTCAAAGCCCTCAAACAAATCGAAACTCTAGCCAAGAAATATCAAATGCTTAAAGCTATTCGCGCCTAAATTATTTCACATTTTATATTTTATATTTCACATTTATCCCAATACATCAGCTAAAATATACAATACAAAATATACAATTTAAAATAAACATGTTACTTTCCAACCTTCCCAAACTTAGCAAAACTCCCAAGAAGCGCCTCGGTCGTGGCTTCGGCTCCGGCGTCGGAGGACACACCGTGGGACGTGGTCAAAAAGGTCAAAAGACTCGTGGCAAGATACCTCTCTGGTTCGAAGGCGGACAGCTTCCCCTTGTCCGACGTACCCCTTATATCAAAGGTAAGCACCGCTTTCAAGTTATCAAGCTTCAGCCTATTACTGTCAACATTGACCGTTTAGACAAGTTTGAGGCCAACTCAGTCATTGATCCCTTGTTTTTGGCTACTGCTCTAAAGGTGAGCGAAAAGGAAGCCAAGCGTGGCTTCAAGATTATCGCTACCGGTAAGCTCACCAAAGCCCTCCAGGTGGCCGTCCCAGCCTCTGCAGGTGCCATCCAAGCTATCGAAGCTGC
>PFUC01000003.1:3505-13836 GCA_002789895.1 Candidatus Collierbacteria bacterium CG_4_9_14_3_um_filter_43_16 | reverse complement strand
TTGCTAAATATATGAAGAAATACAGTTTGACGGCCTACGACGCAAGTTACTTATTGCTGGCTGAAATGTCTGAGTCACAACTAATAACAGAAGACAGGGAATTGCTTAAAGTGCCCAGAAGCGTTTCCTTGAAAAACTTTTTTGATGATAAAATGAAACTATGAAAAAGAATCTACTGGGTGGCTTGGTGTGTGTGATAATGTTTGGACTGATATTATTTCTTCCTAAGGGGGTTCAGGCAAATGAAGGTGTCATAAATCTTAGAGGAACTGGTACGGGGGGTGCTTGCTACGCATCTTCTGTCTTTATTGATGGTACGTACAAAATTCTTATGACTTGCCGAGAACTGAAAATAGCTCTATCTCCCGAGAAAAATCGCTATGTAGCCTGGGTGGAGGATGACGTGGGGAAGCAGAAAAGACTCGGTGAGATAGCCAATGGCAAATTGTCTTCTCTTACCGACATTAAGTTTGTCAGAATCTTTGTCACGGTAGAATCTGACGGATATGGAAACACTCCCTCCGCGGATGTACTTCTGACCGGTTTCGTGGAACCAATAAATTTTGGACCCGGGATCGCCTCTCTTCCGATCGTAACGCCAACCCCTACCCCCACAAAAACGGAGGTTGCCTCGCCCACGGGCGTGACTGAGACACAAGGTCAGTCCGGTTTGGGCAGCGCTTTGGGCACCATCTTCAAGATTGCCTTGCTCGGGTTTGGGGTATTGCTGCTGGTAGTTGGGGTCTTTAGCTTCCTCTCCAGAAAGAGAAGCCTATAGAGGTTACCTTTTTCTTCCAGGTTTGATATATTATGGTCACCTGAACGTCCACATTTGACCTGTGATGAGGCCAGTCATGTTTTTTTTCAGGCTCATGCTGATGATCGTAATCTCCGAGTGATCTATTTTTTGATCGCCGGGAAGAGCCATGAAACAAGCTCGTGGTGGGTATCATAACTGAAAAAGCTGTCTAGTAAATTAATAAATCTCAACCCCGTTTGGTTTTTTCTCGGTTTTTTTGGTTCTGATTTTTTCTGAGCTTGGATTCATCATATGGTTGATGAGAGTGGCGCCTTCGGCGGTGAAGTTACTCTATATCTTTGCGACTGCCAATATCTCATTCGTTATAATAAGTTTGTGGCTGGATGAACGAATGAGTGTTTTTATAGATTGGCTATCGGTCTTGCCATAATCACTTATGAATTTGTGTGTTAATTTAGCCCTCGGGAAACCGCGGGCTTTTTTTGTGCATAAAAACGTTAGGGGATGAGAAGATGAGATAAAAATTCGACGGCGGGAGTTATGATGGAGGTGATGGGGGCTTCATTGCCAAAGAGAGGGAAGATGAGAAAAATCAAGATAAGGACACCGTAGCGGTTCATAATGGCTTGAAATTCGTAAGCAAGGTCACGTGGAAGGATGCCGAAAAGAATTTTTTGGCCGTCCAGCGGGCCGACGGGAATCAGATTGAAGATGGCTAGGCCGATATTGACGGTAATGAGAGGAATCAAGAAAACGGAAAAAACATACGGGGTGAAACGGACGAGAATGGAGATAGTGATGGCGAGTAAGATATTGCTGATTGGTCCGGCAATAGAAATGATGGCGGCGTCACGCCGGGGGTTTTTGAGATTGTAAGGATCGAAAGGAGTGGGCTTTCCCCAGCCAAAGACGAAATTCACTCCCGAAACGGCGGAAAAAAGTAATAGACTAAGTGGGAGGATGACAGTACCCAAGAGATCAATGTGGGCAAGTGGGTTCAGAGTTAGTCTCCCGGCCGCTCTGGCAGTAGGATCTCCCAAACGATCAGCCGCAAAGGCATGAGCAAATTCGTGGATGCTAATAGAGATAATGAGGTAAACTACAAGTAGAAAGACGTAGACGAACATGTTGAGGTTCATTATACGGGAAGTAGATAGTTATTGGTGCGAAGTTATTAGTTGCTGATGCGAAGTAGGCACAAGTGTGATAGAATTTAGATCATGGAAAAAGAAAAATATGGCTGTGTCATTTGTGGCAAAGGAGTTCAAAATGCAAACCTAGTAAGTTTTTCGAAACGTAAAATTAAGCATATCCGCCGACCTAATCTTCACACTCATCACTTGGTGGTTGAGGGCCAAAGAGTCAAGATTAAAGTTTGTACCACTTGTAAGAGATCTCTACGTGTAGACGACAGAAAAAATCAAGCGGTGGCTAATGTCTAACAAAACAGAATGGTCTAGGCGGTGGTATGGATCAATTAGGCGAGGCAATAGTGGCGGTGCTACATACGGCGAGGGCTATGGTGGGGGACAAGTCGGACATTCAAGGTTTGGAGAATGCGCTCTTCGAATAGGAGAGCAAGGAGAGATGACGGCTATTTTTCCTGATGTTGGGGTGATGTGTGGCTATGATGATGAGAAGCAACTAATTTTTGTTTGTGTGGATGTGGCTTGTTTTTTGGGAAATTTAGAAAATGAAAGGCTGGACGAAATGGCCAATAAAGGTGTGAATATCTTGGCATTATCAAAAGATTTGGAGGTCAAAGAACAGGTGTTGTTTTTGACGGTATTTCCCACAATAGCGAGATTGGCAGTAGAAACTAGAGACGAAGTCAATCTGGTAAGTGAGGACGTGGTTGAAAACATAGATTTGACCAAGGGCTTCGATGGTTTGATTAGATATATAGGTACAGAGATTGCTTACCATACCAGAAAACTTGGAGATGAAATGTTTATTTCGATAGGAGAACAAGATGAGACTAGACGGACATTGGTACCCGTATCGGTAAGCAACGAGGTGGATTATATATCGGAGATTGAGTCGGAAAATCCTAAAAGATATTGGAAATTAGCAGATAAAATTATTTTAAACCGGAAGTGGGTGGGTGACCGATAAGGAACTGCTTCCAGGAAATGGGGTTTTTGCCGGGGACTTGAACGGTGTCAATGGCTAATTTCGTGGAGTTAGACCCGCTTGCCGGACGGGCAGGTTGCAATGACGAACTAATGAGGGAGGTGTGGATTAATTTGATATCATGATTGTCAATTTTTGTCCAGGCTCCTGGTTCGGGGTTAAGAGAGCGAATGAGGGCGTGAGTTTTAGTTGCTAGTTCTTGGTTGTTGGTTGTTAGTGCGAGCTGGACAGTTTCCCAGCTGATAAAGGCAGATTCTCGGGAAACTGTCCGATGACTTGGTGTGAAAATTGCTAGTGATTTGTCTTGGGCTGTTTTGGCGTAATTATGAGCACAGATTTCGGGTAATTTTTGTCTTAAAATTTCGTGGGCGGCCTGAGTAAGTTTTGTGGTCAATGTGGCCACGTTGTCATCGAGTTCTATTGCGACGGGGACTTGAGAAATGATAGGACCATGATCCAACTGCTCATCCATTTCTATTAAAGTGACCCCTGTGAAGGTATCCCGATTTTTAATGGCTTCGGAGATACAGAGAGCTCCTCGATATTTGGGAAGTAAAGAAAAATGGATGTTGAAGGTGCCGATATTTGGTGTTTCTATCCATGAGCGTGGGATAATCTTGCCGTAGGAGACCGCCAAGAAAATGTTAGGTTTAAGAAGTTTAACGTGAGCAAGGTTAACGTCATCTAATTTGGCCGGCATGAAGACAGGTAAGTCGTATTTTTGAGCAGTCAGGCTAACCCGGGAGGGTGTAAGGACTTGTTTTCTGCCTTGGGGCGTATCCGGAGTGGTGACCACCCCGACCACATTTACGAGTCCAGAATCAATAATAGACTCCAGAATTTGGGCTGAAAAATCGGGTGAGCCGAAGTAAATAAGATTTAACATGGTATATTTGTGAGAATTTGAAACGTAAAATGTGAAATGTACAATGGGTGATATTAAATATTTTCGATGAGGGTGAGGCCGTCAGATGTATCTTTGAAGATTTGTCCGCCTTGTTTGAGAATATGATCGGTGAAGAGAATGCCGTCAAGATGGTCGTTTTCGTGCTGGACATAGGCCGACTCGACGTCTTCAAATTTTCGGTGGCGGGGAATCAATTGACCATCGACCGGTGTAAGATACTCCATCTCAATTGAGTAAGGACGGTCGACAAAGCCCCAAATACCTGGCAAGGAGAGACAGCCCTCGAGCCAGCGGTCTTTCTTTTTGTGATGGATGCTGGAAAGCATGGCCTCGGAAGAAGAAATAATGATCGGATTGATAAAGATCTCCGGTTTTCCGTTTAGAAAGACGATGATGAGCCTTCTATCCAAGCCTACTTGAGTAGCCGCCAGACCAACACCCTCAGGGTCTTTGGAAGACTTGAGGATTTTGATCATCTCGGAGATTTGCTTCTCTAGCTTTTTGTCGTAGCTAACCACAGGCTTGGCCTTGATGCGAAGAAATTTGTCTGGGGTAACGAGAATTTTCATTAATCTATTTTACCACACAAGATCGACTTATAGTATACTGGGTCTGGCTGGTTATTTGAGGGCACCCAGGCGATCTTTGGCGGCCTGATAGTCAGGTTTCAAGTCGATGGCTTTTTGGAAAGCTAGCTTGGCTTCATCTTTTTTGTTGAGCTGTGAATAGAGGAGACCGATGTTGAAATAATTGGCGGCATCGGAAGGAGAGAGCTCCGAAATTTTGAGAAGAGTTTGGGTGGCGTCTAAATTATATTTTGAATCCAGAGTGCCCAGAATCAGCTCAGTCCTAGCCTTGGTTTTTAAGAGGTTAAGATTGTATCGATTCATGGATACAGCCTTGTTGATGTTGATCACCGCGTCCTTAAGATACTGCTGTAAATAATAGTTAGCATTTTGCTTGATTTCTGCCGAGGTTGAAGCGGACATTTCGGCAATTTGGGGAGCAATAATTTGGGTTGCAACCAAGGCTTGAACGTTACCAAGCTGGGCATAATATAAGGGCTCGCGTGGATTGAGCTTGATCGCATTGAGATCTTCGGTGAGATTAGAGCGTCCCGCGGTATAAGCGAGGTCGGCGAGCCACATCCGGCGGACTCCCAGTAAGAGCCAGGTGGTCACAATGACAATCAAAACTGAGCCGAGAGTCTTGTCCAGAGAAATACTTTGAGAATGTATTTTGGTTTTGTTTGTAGTAGCTAGAAAAATGGCGGGGAATAAGAAAAAGAAAAGGGCCACGTTGACGACAGAGAAACCAAAGTAGTTGGTGATGAGGATGCTAATAAAGCCGAGGAGAAGGGGGGTGGTTAGTGCTTGGTGCAAAGTGCTTGGTGCAAAGTGCTTGGAAAGAAATAGTTTGAGGATGGAGAAGATGAGGAAGAGATAGGCCAGAAGTCCAAGAAAGCCGGTGTTGGCGAGGAAATTAAGATACTCGTTGTGGGCTTTGTTGTAGAGAAAATCGGACTCCGAAGTGAGATTGTGAACTGACGGCCGAACCCAGTAGTAGGAGTAGCCAAAAGTTTCGACACCGGTACCAAAGAAAGGATATTTTTTGCCTAGATCGATGGCCCCTTGCCAGACAACTCGACGAATGGACATAGAGTCCGAGCCACCGACGCGGGTCTTGTTTTCTTCGGTGATGATCGCGGTGGCATTGGAATAAAAAGGATTTATCTTGTTGAGTGAGCCAAGTGTTCGTTTGACTGTGTCGCCCTTGAAAAAAAGAAGGGCCAATAAGAGAACAGCAACGCCGAGTAATAGCTTAGGTTGTTTCTTTTGAATGGAGATGGTAATGGTAAAAATAAGCAAGATAATGGCGGTAGCACCGATACCGGACTGTGAGCGGGTAAAGAAGATGGCACTAAGAAAGAGAAGAGAGAGAGCCCCGTTTATTAAACGAGCATAGAACTTATGGCTTCGGACGAGGGCAAAAAGTGAAATAGGGAGGAGGGCAATTAGATAGGCCGAAAGCCAGTTGGGTTGGCCAAGGGTGGAGAAGACGCGATTCTGAACATCCTGAACCCAAATATTTTTATCGATGCCCATTTTTTCTAGGACTGCATATATCGCAGTAATGGTGGCTGTAGCAAGGATGATACGGATGAGATTCCGAAGGGCTTTGGCTTGTCCCGAGAAATGAGTGACGAGAGCGTAAAAAAGAAGGATATAACAGATAGTCGAGACCAGCCCGCCATGAAAGCGCGAGTAGTAGCCCCAAAGGCTAGTGTGACGGTCGATGGAGATGATAGTAGAAATGATTTGAGAGGAGAGAAATATGAGAAGGGGAATGTCGAGGGGGGTTTTGGCGATTTCAAATCGTTTGTTTTGAAATGATCTAATTCCCCAGGCGGCCGAGATGACAATGGTCATGGCATAAACAAACATCATCTTGTTGAATTCAAAGACTTCGGAGGTAAAGGGCCAGAGAAGTAGAGGGGTGACGAAAAATAAGGTGTAGAAACAGTAATGGATGAAGGTGGCGGGTTTTTGGACTGAGGAGTTATTTGATGGATTCCCGCCTTCGCGGGAATGACGAAGTTCTTTGTTTTTAATCTGATGGACTTTCGAGGACATGGAGATAGTTTAGCAGAGATGTTAAAATGAGCGCATATGACTGAAGGGACTTCTTTTGCAAATGCAGGACCAGCAGAGCTTGTCTTCCTAGATAATATGGACAGAGGTATTTTTGTGATGGAGAATCTACCAGAAGATTTCGAGATTATTCCACAAAAGAACGATGGCGATGAATTGGTAAGGTCAATTAAGGATTTGAGTGAATTGGGTGCTGTGGGTGATGTTTTGTCAGGTGTGAAGTTTATTTCTCATTTGAATATTCCAATTGATAAAGAAGGTTTTCATGACATGGAAGCGGCAAAGCTAATGGTATCAATTTTGTCTGACGAACAAAGGATAGAGTTAATAATTGAGGAAACGGAGGCAACAAGGATCGGGGTGGTTCAAAATACTAAGACTGGGGAACAAATATTTTTTAGACTGCCAGAAAATGACGTGGCCGAGATATTTCCGAAGAAGATTGAAACTGATGAACAGAGGGCTAGGGCAGTTGATAGACTGAGTGGTGATAGTTATTTGAAGGTGGTGAGTGTGGCGGATGAGCCGTTGGTTAAAGCCCGAATGGTTTACGGCTTGTGGAGAGATGCCATCGAGAGGAAAAACTTTGAGCTGATTGATAAGGTTGGGAAGGCGCTGTACCCAGGAACCTTGGGAGAGGTCACGGGGAGTATCGACGAGATCAATACCTTTTTGGAGCTTCACCTGAAACACGAAGCGGACGGCCCTGCAGATAATATGTGGTTGGCTCGCGAGGCTGTTAAGAAGGCGATAACTGTTTTACCATTGGGGGAGCAACAAGCAACGGTCCACAAGAAGATGGGTTTGTTGGTTGAGTTTATAGCCGGAAAGACGGTTTTTTATGCCAATGATTTGTGGATTGTAGTTATTGAACCTCTGATGGATGCTATAGCTGGTAGCGGTAACGAAGAAGGGGTACAGATAAGAAAAAAAGCATTTCTTATGAGTTTGAGCGATGATTGTCCGGTAACAAGTTTTCTGATCAGTGACCTGAAGGAATTACATACGATCGTGGATTGAGAAGAGATAAAAAAACAGGCCACACATTGTGTAGCCTGTTTTGTTTAGAAATTAATGGGCGAATTGAGACGCCCATTGGAGAGTTCCAGCACCGCCCCCTGCCAACGCAAGCTCTGGTAGAGGGGTTGTGACCGCAAGAGCGATCACGCCCAAACCGATGAGTACATCGAGTTCCAGAGCCTCCATATTTGAGAAATCCCCCACTGACACTTGGACCATCACGGTCGTCATATTGCCACTGGCATCTCGGATTGGGAGAGGCATGGGGAAGTCGTCGGGAACAGCACGAACCTTTCTTTTGTTGTAGGCGCTGTTGTGATCCCTACGGGCCTGTTCGGCTTCTTCAGCGTTTTTTGGCCAGGAGTTTTTGACGCACTTGAAGAAGTACGAAATTTCGGCCATGACTCCTAAAGCCTGACCTTGTCCAAGTAGGGGTAAGGCCTTTGTGGCGCCGGCAAACTTACCCAGCATATTTCCCACAACCGGTACGAGAACCGTGGGTGAAGAGGAATCCGCAAACAGCAGTATCCACTTCGTGTTTTGAAAAACGAACTGAACTACCGTCTTACCTCCGCCAATTCTGATGACGTCGGGCGCGATGGTGTTGTTGGCTAGACCATCGAAGGCCGCAATCATGATTGGCCAAGAAATCTGACCACCGATCTTTTCGATCACGTGCATGCCGATGGCGGTACATAAGCGGGGATCACTCTTGGCCATGGTAGCAATTGCGGCACCGCCAGCCATTTGAATGTCGACTGTGGTTCCGTCCTCTTTGGTCCAGGAGGATGGCAGTACCATCATGATTATCTGATCGAAAGGGGTATACCCGATTGTGGCCAGACTGTCGAGGGTTTCTTGAGACGACAATGGCGCAACAGGGATGTACTCAGTGATGTACTGCGTACCAGGCATGGCGCCTGGGACACCAGGTTTCTCCATGATGACGACTTCGTAACAAACCCCTGTAGTCACGTCACAAACCTGTGGCCACTCGATAAGTGGCTTTGAAAAATCAACTGGGGCGCATGCTCCGATAAGGAGCGAGAAGGAAACCAAAATTGCGTAGATTTTTTTCACTTGGGGCCTCCTTGGCCTATACCCTGGTTCGCAGGGCTTGGGAAAAACCACTTGGACCGGCCTGAAGGACCGGTGCTTGGGGAAAAACATTTTAGAGAGCGGAAATGCCTCTCGAAGATAATAGGGGATTGTAACACACTTATGCCTAAATGTCAAGCTTATAGGACATGGGTGAGCTATTCGCTGATCGTCCGGATGGATCCCGGATCAAGTCCGGGATGACGAATGCTTCGTTACAAAAGATTGGCTGGCTTTAGTAGCTATACTTTGATATTATTTAGCAGTAATATGACTGTCTTTTTGATAAAAAATGTTTGAAAAATTGTGGAGGTTAGCCACTCTCGATGTAGGCATAGACCTTGGTACGGCCAATGTGGTGGTTCATGTTCAAGGAAAGGGTGTGGTAATTAGGCAACCTTCGGTGGTCGCTAGACACATGAAGACGAAAGAAATTCTAGCTATGGGGGACGAGGCCAAGAGAATGCTTGGGAAGAATCCGGCCAATATTGAGGTGGTAAGACCACTGAGGGATGGAGTGATAGCTGACTTTGATGCGGCTGAAGCTATGCTCAAACATTACATTGTGGAAGTTCATGAGCTCTACAAAGGTCTGGGGTTCAAAATTACCCGCCCCAGAGTAGCGATTGGGATCCCTAGTGGAGTAACTGAAGTAGAGCGACGAGCAGTTCAGGAAGCGGCGCTTGAGGCTGGGGCAAGAGTTGTGTTTCTAATCGAGGAGCCAATGGCGGCGGCAATTGGCTCGGGACTGCCGGTGGAGAAGGCGGAAGGTCAACTGATCTGTGATATTGGTGGGGGTACTAGCGAAATTGGAGTAATCTCTTTGGGTGGCCTGGTGTTGAACCGAAGTTTACGGGTGGCGGGGGACGAATTGACAGAATCGATCCAGAACTTTGTTCGATTGAAGTACAATTTACTATTGGGTGAAAGTACTGCAGAAGAAGTAAAGATTGCAGTGGGTTCAGCCTACCCTCAGAAAAAGGAAAAAGAGGGAAACCCTTTGCAAATTGTGGTACGAGGACGTAGTTTAGAAGATGGCTTGCCAAAATCTTTGAAGCTGGATAGTGTGGAAATCAGAGAATCGATGATGCCGATTTGTAATCAAATTTTAGGTGAAATTGCTCTGATAATTGAAGAAACACCACCGGACTTGGTGGCCGATATTTTGGAAAAAGGGATGGTGATGGCTGGTGGTGGCTCGCTTATTCGAGGTTTTGACAAATTGATTAGTGAACAGATAGGTATGCCAGTGTGGGTGACGGATACCCCTCTGGAGGCAGTGGTGCGTGGCTGTGCCAAAGTCTTGGAAAATGACAAACTGCTCGGAAAGGTTCGGGTGGTAGGTGGATTGAGGTAGATTGATGTCAGTTCGCGAGGAAGGTTTTTTCAAGCTTGGTGACTCGAGCAGAAGTCACGGTAACTTCTTGGCGAAGATCTTTAACTTCAGTGAGGACTTCGTCTTTGAAATTAAGAATGTCGTTTCTAAGTCCTTTTTGTTTTATTTCGAATTTTTCCTCTAAACGATCTACGATAAGCTTTTCGTGAAACTGAAGTTGTCGATTTAAGTCTTTAGAAGATTCGGCAAATTTCCTATCTATCTGAGTGAGGAGGCGCTGTTCAACCTGCTTAAATTTATCGTTGAAGGTATGCGAAAGATTCTTTTCAACCTGCTTAAATTTATCGTTGAAGGTATGCGAAAGATTCTTTTCAACCTGCTTAAATTTATCGTTGAAGGTATGCGAAAGATTCTTTTCGACCTGCT
>PFUC01000003.1:0-3479 GCA_002789895.1 Candidatus Collierbacteria bacterium CG_4_9_14_3_um_filter_43_16 | reverse complement strand
TTGGTTAGATTTTTCTCGGTTTGCTCAAACTTGTTGTCGAAGGTCTTGGTTAGATTTTTCTCGGTTTGCTCAAACTTGTTGTCGAAAGCCTTAAGGAGATCTTTTTCTAGATTTTGGATTTGTTGGGAGATGGTCATAAATAATAATATCAAAAATTGATAGAATGGGTGTATGTCAGAAATGGATGATTCAATGGAAACAACTCCACAGTCGGCTGGTTCGGCGTCCGCCAAAAAATTTCAATTAAGAGAGGTATTAGCGCTGGGAGAATATGATCCTGATTACTTGGGAACTTTTGTAGAATGGCATACTTTGAGTAGGCCGGTGCAGTGGAGCTTGATCAAGAAGGCGTTAGATATCAGAGAGTCTCAGTTGGTGCAACAGTGGGCGGAGATAAACAATATTCTCGACTTCCGTCTGAAGCCTGAGCTGAAAATTGCCTTAAAAAATATCGAAAAACAGAGGCATCGAGTGATGAGAGATAGAGAATTATTACTAATGGAGTATTTTGGCAAGATTTCTTAGAGTTGGGTGACGATCGCCAGATTTTCCGGGTTGTTACTTAGAGTATCGTAGAGAACGATGTCGGCTTTTTGGAGGGGTTCTTGACTGATCGTGGTAATGCGCGTGGTTTTGCCGATGATGAGATTGCCTGGAAATAATTCACCAGGTTCGCTAAAGATAAAATCTCCCAGAACAAGGGGGTATTGGCTGGGAACATCGGTGATTTGAGAGCGGTTGTCTGTAAACTTGTAAAAACCTTTATGCCCGGAAGCTGTTCGTATCGGGAACGAAGGAGATTTTTCACTATCGAGAGGTGTGATGGTGACGGCTGAACCATTTACTTCCAGTACGGTACCCACGAGAACGTTGCCTGAAACCAGCGGTTGTCCGGGACGGACTTGGTCGAGAGAGGTGCTGGAAGAGACGATGAACTTACCGGTTGAACCGGAAATCCTGGCCGGTACAATGGTTTTAAAAGAGTTTTTGAGGTTGTTAGTGACTTTGTTGTCAACAATGGCTTGTTTGAGGTATTCATTTTCGGAAAGGAGTTTGGCGATCTGGACTTTTTGTTCGCGCGCTTGTTTTTCCATGCCGGAAATGTTTTTTAACCAACTATATTTATTCTCGGTGAATAAGCGAAGCTTGGAGACGGGTGAAGTAATTGGGGATAGAACTGTATAAAAAACATTATTTAATCCTTTTCCAATCCTAAGATTACTCACAATAGCGAGAAGAAGTGCAAATAGAAGGGGGAGAAGTAGCTGGTTTATTTTTATAGTGATCATTGATTGAGTTATACTTTGAGGAGAAATGTTTAATTACAACCAATCCAAGAATATCATAAATGCAGTCTTGACAATTTTGTTGGCGGTGATTTTGGGTGAAGGAGTCTTGGGTCTTGGGTTTTTTTGGCCCTTTTTACTGATACTTTTGGACTGGCGGTGGATATACTGGCTCTCAATATTGTTGGGTGTCTTGATCTCTGCCATTTATCGGTTGCCTATGGGTTATCCGTCCTTGTTTTTGGTGGTTGTGACCGGAGGGCTGTCGTTCGTAATTGGAAAAGAAAGGGAGGCGGGGTGGATAATATTGATTGTGGCATTGATTGCCAATTTTGTCTTTGACAAGGTCTTTGGTTTCAGCTGGAATATCTGGGATACAGTATCGGTAGTTGCGGCTTGGACTGTGGCCGTGCGCTGGTTTGATAGGGCGGAAAATATTAAAGTAAATTATTAGAAAAAAATTATTTGAATGGATCTCCATCAACAGATCGGGACTTTCAGCCCACTTTGCGAGGATGACAGAATTATGAGAACAAACATGGTATATTTTTGGATGAAGACCGTTTTAATTTTGGTGATGGCGATTTTTTTTTCGAGAGTGATTTTTCTGACGGTGATTATGGGTGATCATTTTGGGAATTTGGCGCAAGGAAATATGATCGGCAAACAAAAACTGAATCCGATTCGTGGGGTGATAAGCGATAAAAACGAAAAACCACTAGCGATGAATATTGATTATTTGGGGAGAACTGTAAGGTTCTATCCAGGAGGAGAGATTACCGCTTCGATTGTGGGTTATTTGGGCAAGCCGAGCGAAAACGATTTGAAAGATTGTGCTGTTTGTAACCCGGAAATGACTGTGGGTAAGGCGGGAATAGAAAAAAGTTTTCAAAACGATTTGGTCGGTCAGCCAGGAGAGGCGCTTGTGCAGGAGTCGGCCGACGGAAAAAATAAGATAGAGATAAAAAGAACGGAGTCTGTTGCCGGAAAGAATATTCAAACAAATATTGACATAGAATTGCAAAAGACGGCGTTTCTGGCCATCAAAAACAAGCTTCAAGAAATAGGGAAAAGCGGAGCAATGATAATTACCAGAGTAAGTGGGGAGGTGCTGGCTCTGGTCAGCGTACCCTCTTTTGATCCGAATTTATTTATTCAAAACGGGAAGCGAAGTGATTTTGGTGGAGACTTCAAAGATGTGGACAGTCTGTTAAATGATTCTGTAGCCAAACCTCTGTTTAATCGAGCGGTATCGGGAAACTTTGCTCCTGGATCGGTGTACAAATTGGTTCCTGCCATTGGAGCCCTGGAGGAAGGGAAAATATCTAAGACGACAGAGATAATGGATACGGGAGAAATAAAAATAGGTGAATATCGTTTTGGAAATTGGTATTTGGATAAGTATGGACAGACCGAGGGTTTGGTAAATGTAGTGAAAGCGATTACCAGAAGTAACGATATCTTTTTTTACAAAACTGGTGAAGCTTTAGGGGCTGATTCGCTCATTTCCTGGAGCAAGAGATTTGGGTTAGGGGAAAAGACGGGGATAGACTTACCCGGTGAGGCCGAGGGTTTTGTACCGACACCTTACTGGAGAGAAAAGACTTTGGGAGAGCGGTGGTTTTTGGGCAACACTTATCACATGGCCATTGGTCAGGGAGACTTGATGACTACACCCATACAAATAAATCGGATGACGTCTGAGGCGGTCAGTGGTTTGATCTGCAATCCGGTGTTGGTTGGTAAAGGAGTTTGCAGCGACCAAAAGTTTAATCCAAAAAATATCGAAACAATTTTAGAAGGGATGAAGGGAGCTTGTAGTCCTGGAGGAACGGGTTTTCCGTTGTTTGCTTATGCCGGAAAAATATTTTGTAAAACAGGAACGGCTCAGAAAGGTGGGAAGGAATCTCTGTCTAATGCCTGGATAAGTGTAGTGATACCCAAAGGGACAGATGTGCGGAACTGGGTGGTGATGACCATTCTGATCGAAGAGGGAGGAGAGGGAAGTGCGGTGGCCGGTCCGGTAGCTAAGGAGATTGTGCCCTATATACTTGACAGGATGTAGATATGGTGGTATATTACGCTCATAGACTCAGTGAGACTTTAGTCGGGGGATGTATATTGGTGCTCTCTGAGCCACCCTTTATTAGTCCGGACAGGGGCCTGTCCGGACTATAATTTTTTGCATATCTA
>PFUC01000065.1:1373-11524 GCA_002789895.1 Candidatus Collierbacteria bacterium CG_4_9_14_3_um_filter_43_16 | reverse complement strand
GGTACAATAACCCATAATTGTTCTTAGGTAGAGCTGTTAGCTCTGAGGTAGACTCGATCTCGATTGTCTAGCTTAATTTTCCAGAGGACAATCGGGAAAATCCCCACAAAATATGTTTAATTCACGTCCTTCTTATGGCCGGAGACCAGCTAATCGTGGTTTTCGCTCTTCGGAAAGCAATTTCCGAAGACGCAATCGTTTTATGCCTAAGTCTCTTGATCCAAGATTGTTTGTTTGTGCCGCCACGCCTGTAACCGAAGCGGAGGCCGTAATCAAGCACGCATTCTCTGATTTCAATCTGCATCCCCAGGTTCACACAAATTTAGCTAGTCTGGGTATGGTTACTCCTACCCAAATTCAAGATCAGGCACTTGAACACGCACTGAACGGTAAAGATATCATTGGACTAGCGGACACCGGTACCGGGAAAACCGCTACTTTTGCCCTCCCAGTCATTCAAAAACTCTTGTCCAACCCAAATGAAACTTGTCTGATTGTGGCTCCCACCCGCGAACTAGCTGTTCAGATCCGTGACGAAATTCGTGCTTTAGCATCCAACTTACCCATCTATTCCTGTGTTTTAATAGGAGGCTCCGACATTCGTCGTCAATTAGATGACCTTCGTCGTCGTCCCCACATCTATATCGGAACTCCTGGTAGGTTGAGAGATCTTTATAATCGTCGTGCCTTGAATCTTCAAAACACCCGTACCGTAGTCTTAGATGAAGTTGACCGGATGCTGGACATGGGCTTCGTCAAAGAAATTACCGAGCTTATGTCCTTTCTTCCCAAGGAAAGACAAACTTTACTCTTCTCGGCTACTTTAGACCCAAAAGTTGAGGATATTGCCCGCCGATTCTTAACCGATCCGCAAAAAATTTCTGTCAAAAACGGTGCCACTTCTCACAATGTCGACCAAAATATTATCCGCACGCATGGGAATAAAATGGATGTCCTAAGTGATCTTCTCAGAAAAGAAGAGTTTAAAAAAGTGCTTATTTTTGGCCGCACTAAACATGGAGTAGAGAAAATCTCCATTGCTTTACAGAATGCTGGCTTTCCCGCTGACGCCATTCATGGCGACAAAAGACAGAATCAACGCGAAAACGTTCTACGAAAGTTCAAATCTAACCAAATCAATATCCTGATTGCCACCGATGTGGCCGCCAGAGGAATTGATGTCAAGGATATCTCACATGTCATAAACTACGACGAACCAGCCACTTTCGACGACTACACTCATCGTATCGGCCGTACCGGGCGGGCCGGAAAACAAGGAGTCGCTTTAACTTTTGTAGAAAACATCTAATTTGGACACTATGTGTTATAAAACCCTGTAAAAATCGTAGGTACACTAAAATAACGGCTAGAGCCGAAAAATCGGAGGCATGAATGGCGCACAGAAGTTCCGGAAATGAGATTATCCGTGACATACTTGAAAACGATGTTTACGACGACTCTATGTGTAACGGATTCCGTACTTTATACCCCAAAGCATGGGGTTATTATGAGTTTAACGATCGCGACAAAACTATCTATCCACCAGGATATGCGGGTCTACTTACCGAAAAAGTTCAAGACCTAAAGCTTGTCGGCTCAGATCCAAATAAAATGGAGTTTTTCCGAAATGCCTGGCATTTCATCCCCAAAAGTTATTTTGACTGGAGAGAAAAATATAGGTACAATCCCGAGTTGGTGAAGTTTTGGCAGGACAATGAAGGCCAATTACACGGCTCTGTTATTGGTTCAATCGAAATGGGTATATTCTTTGAAACCGTGCTTCTTGCCATAAATTCTCAAACTTTCAATGAGGAAAACGAATGGCTTCCGGATGATGATTGGCATGAAGTACTCTATCAAGGTATCGATAGGATGAAAGAAGCCGGATTACAAGTAGCCGAATTTGGTATGAGGCGCAGAGCTTACAATTGGATGCACGACGAAGCTAATGAAATTCTCTATAAAAGAGGTGGTTCCTTTAAGAGTGGGGGGGTATATGTGGGTGCCAGCGTGCCTTATCACTCCTACTTTTCCGGTTTGGCTCCAAAGGGTACAGTGGCTCACCAGTGGCCCATGTTTCACGCGGCTATCTTTGGCATCGAGTGGGCAAATCAGACGGCCAATGCTGCGTGGAGAGCTGTCTACGGTGAAAATGTCGCCACTGCCCTCATGGATACATTTACCGACGAATTCTTCTGGGCAACACTTACACCGGAAATGGCACATCTCTTTAAGAGCTTTCGTTTTGATAGTGGGGTTGCGAAAAGACAGATAAGCTTAGCCAATTGCTTTTTAACCCATCCTTCAGTCGATGTTGATCCCGCTACTGTCACTTTAATGCCAACAGATTCACTTGACGCCCACAAGGCGATCAAGTTAAGTCGACAAATTCGTAATCTGGGGTACAAGGACGCCTTCGGCATCGGAGGGTACTTTACTAACAACAAGGAGTTCTTCAAAAAGACCCCTGCTTATCGACCGCTCAGAACTGTCATCAAGCTGGTAGCGGTAAGTTTGAATGAAGGAGATACTTGGTTGAAGACAGCCAAAGTATCAAACACGCCTGGAAAGTATACCGGAGATCCGAAAAAAATCGCTGAGTATTTACACCACATTCAACAACATCCCTTTCCATTTCCATTCTCAGGTTAGTTTCTCCTACACCCTCTTCGGAGGGTGTTTTTTTGTTTTTACTACAAAGACGGTACAGCACTTGCTATACTGAATTAATGCAGTTAAGTCCGTATATTTTTCGCGGGTACGACATTCGGGGAATCGTAGACCAAGAGCTAACAGAAGAAGTGATCTATTTGATTGGACGTGGATTTGCTACCTTTCTAACTGAAAGACGAATTCGTCTTTGTCCGGTTGGACGCGATAATCGTCGGAGTAGTTTAGCCTTTTCCAGATCATTTATCAGAGGTTTAAACGATGGCGGGGTAGACACAATCGACCTTGGTCTTTCCCTTAGCCAAATCGTTTATTTTTCTTCTTATCACTTTCTCACCAAGGCTTGTGCCATGATCACAGCTTCACACAATTCAAAAGAGTATAACGGACTTAAGTTGGGTATCGGATACTCAAAAACCATGTCCGGAACAGAAATTCAAGAACTAAGACAAATTATTGAAAGTGAGAGATTTTCAATTGGCTATGGACAAAATCGAACGGTAGATATTTATTCATATTATAAGAAACACCTTCTCGGCTACTTCCACCTCCACAAAAAATGGCGCATAGTTGTTGATACTCTAAATACTTCATCGGGCCGGTTCTTTCCACAAATATTTCGCAAAGCTGGTTGTCGGGTAATCACACAAAATGAAAGATTAAATAGCAATTTTCCCAACGGAACAGACCCGACTGACATCAATGTTTTGAATGGCCTAAGTAAGAAAGTTCTTCGGACCAAGGCCGATCTTGGTTTTGCCTTTGACGCTGATGGTGATCGCATGGCCGTCGTTGATGAAACGGGTAAACTCCATTGGATGGACATCATCGTCACCCTTTTTGCTATCGATATTTTAGAAAATATACCGGGGGCAACGATTATTTACAACAATCTTTGTTCCAAATCCGTTCCCGAAACAATCAAAAAACTCGGAGGAAATCCTTTGATGTGGAAAACAGGACACTCATTTATCAAATCCAAAATTTTAGAAACCGGAGCCATGCTGGGAGGAGAGCTTTCCGGACACATCTTCTTTATGGACAATTTTTTTGGTCATGACGACGCCGCTTTTGCCTGTCTGAGATTGCTTTCATTCCTGGAAAAACAGGGTGAAACTCTTTCGGAAGAGACCTCCTCTTTTGAGAACTACCTCAGTAGTCCGGAAATCAAGCTCGGAGTTCCTGACCAAATCAAGTTTGATTTGGTAGCAAATAAGCTAAGACACGAACTAGTTACCCACTGGCCGGATGCAAAAGTAAATGACCTGGATGGCGTCAGAGTCGATACCAAAGATATGATGACTGTCATTCGAGCCTCTCAAAATGGACCGTACCTTACAGTGAGATTTGAAGGACGGAGCGAGAAGCTTTACAATGAAATCAAGGATAAACTCAGACAGATTCTCGAAGGTTGTCCAGAAATCAACTGGGCCAACAATATTAACGCCTATGTCCTAAAAAAATAACATGAACTCACTTGATAACCCCAAAATCTTTCGCCAACAAGATCCGGCTAATTTGTACGATTCTCTTACCAAATTTAGTCGCCAAATTGAGTCCGGTTGGCATCAAGCCGAGTTCGTCAATTTGGATTTTGATCCCAATAAAATCAAAAATATTGTCTTTGCGGGCATGGGGGGTAGTAATCTTTCCGCTGAAATTGTCCAATCCCTGGCACCTTATTTGCTTACAATTCCCTTTGAAATAATCGCCAACTATCGTCTTCCATCTTATTCGGATAAAAAAACACTCATCATTCTATCTAGCTATTCCGGAAATACTGAAGAAATTATTTCTTGTGCACAGGACGCTGGTGCTCGAAGCTGTCCAAGGGTTTGCATTACCTCCGGAGGCAAACTCAAGGATATCGCCAAAAATCAACGAATTCCCTTGATTGAATTAGATGAAAGGCACAATCCTTCTCATTCACCACGAGCCGGAGTCTGTTTGTCCATTGGTGCCGTTATTGGACTCCTTCTCCGCCTCAATCCATCGGCCAGGAAATTCTTTAATCGTAAAGATATAATTCAAACTATCGAACGCGTGACTGACTTGGTCAATGTCCAAAAAGACACCCAAGAAAATCCAGCCAAGGCATTAGCCCTGAAACACAGAGGGCTTGGATTCATTTTCTTTACCGCCAATCATCTGACCGGCGTCGGAAAATTGTTCAGCAATTATCTAAACGAAACAGCCAAAACATTCTGCGCCAGCTTCAGTTTTCCTGATCTCAATCATCACCTACTGGAAGGCTTACTCTACCCCTCTGCCTTGAAAGACGACCTTTCTGTTCTTGTTTTAAATTCTGATGCTTTTCCCGAAATCATTCAACGGCGGATACGCATTACTCGTGAAGTATTGTTGAAACAGAAATATCGCGTTACCGTGATAAAGCCTGAAACAGCAGATCCGGTGCTTCAGGTATTTGAATCACTGGTCTTTTTGGTTATGTTTAGTTATTATTTAGGTATAGTTAATAAAGTCAATCCAGCCATCAATCCTTGGGTTGATTACCTAAAGTCCAACCTTTCAAATAAAAATATAAAATATTAAATCTAGAATTTACAATGTCCCAACCGCCTGCCCTGGTACTCCCATTTAGCAAAATAAGAAAAGAAGATATCCCTCTGGTTGGTGGTAAAGGCGCCAACTTAGGTGAAATGTACAACTACGGCATACCTGTACCTAATGGTTTCGTGGTTACAGCTCAGGCTTATCAATACGTAATAGACCACAACGCCCTGCAACCCGTCATTAGAGAAATAATCAGACAGACCGAAGTAACCAATCAAAAAGAACTCGAGAAGGCTTCCATCAAAATCCAGCGCCTAATAAATACCGCAGATATTCCTCAAGAGCTTATCACGGAAATCTTTAGCCGTTACGAAGAGTTAAAGCCTGGTGAAAATAATCCCTTGGTCGCTGTACGGTCTTCTGCCACTGCTGAAGATCTCCCAGATGCCTCTTTTGCCGGACAACAAGAATCGTACCTGGACATCAAAGGTGAATCAAATGTTTTACAAGCGGTCAGAAAGGCTTGGGCTTCTCTCTGGGGAGCTAGAGCAATTTTTTATCGAGCTACCAAGAGGTATGATCATTTTAAAGTTCAGCTAGCAGTGCCAATTCAGCTCATGATTCAGTCAGAAGTGTCCGGCGTGGTGTTTTCAGTCAACCCTGTTAGCCGGAACAAAAACCAAGTCGTGGTGGAAGCCGTTTGGGGTTTAGGCGACTATATGGTACAGGGGGTTGTCAATCCTGATCATTACATCGTCAACAAAGACACCCTGACTATCCATTCTCGGCAATTTGTTCCACAAACAATTATGGAGATAATGCAATACCCCAGTGGCGTCAAAAAAGTAAACGTACCTAAGGAAAAAATTAATCTAAGGAAACTGACAGATGAACAGGTGATCGAAGTCGCCAAACTCTCAGCCAAAGTTCATCAACACTATTTCTTTCCCCAGGATAGCGAATTTGCGGTGGAAAATGGCAAAATATATTTAGTCCAAACCAGACCAATAACCACATTAGATATGGGAAAAGGAACCAAGTATGTTTCTGAAGAACAAATTCTAAAACTTACCCAAATCATACAAGGAGAACCTGCCTCTTTTGGAATAGGTTTTGGTAAAGTTGTTAAAATTAAGACTGCCAGCGAAATCAACAAGGTTAAAGAGGGAGATGTCTTGGTTACGGAAATGACCTCACCAGACTTTGTTCCAGCCATGAAACGCGCTGCCGCTATTGTCACAGACAAAGGTGGTCAAACATCTCATGCCGCAATAGTCTCCAGAGAATTGGGTATCCCAGCAGTCGTCGGAGCCAAAATCGCAACCCAAACTCTCAAAAATGACCAGGTAATCACCGTAAATGGTGCCACCGGCACCATTTATAACGGAGTTCCTGAAAAAGGAAAGGCGGTTGAACCAAAAGATTTTAAAGAAGCCGAATTCCCCCAAACTGCCACCCATGTTTACGTCAATCTGGGAGAACCTGATCTTGCACCGGTCGTGGCTCAAGGAAATGCAGATGGCGTTGGACTATTGCGTGCCGAATTTATGATGGCTCAGATTGGTATCCATCCAAAAAAAATGATTCATGATGGTAAAGAAAAAGTATTTATCGAAAAATTAGCCACAGGTCTGGCTAAATTCACCTACAGTTTTGGTGAACGCCCCATTGTTTATCGGGCATCGGACTTCAAAACCAATGAGTATCGGAATCTGGTTGGCGGTCAGGCATATGAGCCAATTGAGCCAAATCCAATGCTGGGTTTTCGAGGTGCATATCGTTATATCAGTGACGAGTCGGTTTTTAATCTCGAATTGGAAGCAATAAAAACAGTCAGAAACAAAATGGGTCACAAGAATCTTCATCTAATGGTGCCTTTTGTGAGAACTGTAGATGAGTTAGTGAAAGTCAAAAGGATAGTTTCGGCATCTGGACTTACAAGATCCAACACTTTCAAGCTATGGATGATGGTCGAGATACCATCCAACGTAATTTTGTTAGAAGATTTTATACAAGTCGGTATTGATGGGGTCTCCATCGGCAGTAACGACCTGACCATGCTTATTCTCGGCACAGATAGAGATAATGAAACGGTTGCCTCAGAATTTGATGAAAGGAATCCTGCCGTTACCTGGGCTCTAGAGCATGTAGTCAAGATAGCCAACAAACATCACATTACTAGTTCTCTCTGCGGTCAAGCAGCCAGTCTTTATCCTGATCTAGTTGAAAAACTTGTCGGCTGGGGCATTACCTCCGTCTCGGTTAGTCCCGATGCGGTAGACAACACCCGTCGGGTGATTGCCCAGATCGAAAAACGCTTACTTAAATAATATGTCCAAAATCAAGTCCGTCTACGCCAGAGAGATTCTCGACTCCCGAGGCAATCCCACCATCGAAACCACTATCTGGTCGGATACCAATCACGGGGCTGTGGCCTCAATCCCTAGCGGCGCTTCTACCGGACGACTTGAGGCTGTTGAGCTACGGGATAACGACCCAGCCAGATTTGACGGAATGGGAGTGCTAAAAGCATGCGCCAATGTAAATCAAATAATCGGCAAATACATCATTGGCCAAGATCCACTAAAACAAAATAATATTGACCAAATTTTACTTAATTTAGATGGCACCGTAAACAAATCCAAACTGGGAGCCAATGCCATTCTCTCTGTTTCTCAAGCCTGCTTCGAACTTGGTGCGGCCTGTACGGAAACACCCACATTCGAATATACTGTCCAAAAATACGGTCTAGCCACCCCGTCGGCACTACATCTACCCACACCCATTTTTAACATGATCAATGGCGGGAAGCATGGGGCCGGAAATCTAGATTTTCAAGAATACCACTGTATACCTTCCAGTCGGAAGAAATTTTCCGAGGCCTTGGTAATGGGAAGCGAGCTTTATCATCTATTGAAAAAAAATCTTATCGAAAAAAAGGCCATTCACTCAGTCGGAGACGAAGGGGGTTTTGCCCCTAACCTTTTTTCTAATACCGATGCCATAGAACTATTAGTGGAAACGATAGATTCCAGTAAATACAAATTGAATGAAGATGTCTATTTGGGAATGGATTTAGCCGCGTCATCATTTTATAAGGGAAACAAATACATCATTAGTGATGTCAAAGAACCATTATCCGGTCAGCAATTGGGGGATTTTCTGATAGATCTAGTTCACAAATACAGCCTGCTTTCAGTAGAGGATCCTTTTGAGCAAGATTCCTGGGATGATTGGGTCAACTTCACCGGCTCAGTGGGTAAACAGTTAATGGTAGTCGGCGATGATTTACTGGTAACGAATAGAATTCGACTTCAAGAGGCAATCAAAAAGGGAGCTTGCAATGCTGTTCTTATCAAGCCAAACCAAATCGGTACTATTTCGGAAACAGTTTCAGTTATTAAACTGGCTAGACAGAACGAAATGTCGATTGTCGTCTCGCATCGGTCAGGAGATACTGATGAAGATTTCTTGGCTGACTTCGCGGTCGGTGTCGGTGCCGACTTTGTCAAATTTGGAGCTCCCGGCAGAGGAGAGAGAGTTGCCAAATACAATCGAATTCTTTTTATTCAAGATTATCTGGGAAGTCTCAACCCCCAATCATGAAAACCGTCATTGTGAATCTTGTACTCGGGCTGTGGCAATCTCACTCCACCTATGAATAAACGCGTTATCCTTTGCATTCTCGACGGCTGGGGTATCGCTCCAGACTCCCCAGGTAATGCTATTACCCAAGAAAACCCTCGGATCTTCAATTACCTTATGGAAAACTTTCCCCACACTCAGCTTCTCGCGGCTGGACCAGCCGTTGGTTTGCCCGAAGGCATGGATGGAAATAGTGAAACCGGTCATCTGAATATCGGTGGTGGGAGAGTGGTTTATCAGGATCTATCATTGATAAATATGGCCATCGCCGACGGCAGTTTCTTTACGAACAAATCCCTCCTAGATACAGTCAAACATCTAAGTTCTTTTGGCTCAAGGCTACACCTTCTAGGTCTGGTTGGCTCGTCTGGGGTTCATTCTTATAACGAGCATCTCTTTGCTCTCATGCTATTTGCCAGGCATCACGATGTTAAAGAGGTTTATCTGCACCTAATTACCGATGGGCGGGATAGTCCACCGGACAATGGACTCATGCAGATAAAAATAATTCTCGAAGAGATAAACAAAATAGGCGTCGGAACAATCGCCTCTCTCCTTGGCAGATATTACGCCATGGATCGTGATAAGCGATGGGACAGAACTCAAGTCGCTTATGAGTGTTTGGTGAGCTCTGACAGGGGGGCGGGTAACGGTCCTGTTTCGGCAGTTGAAAACAGTTATGATCACGGGATTTCTGACGAATTTATCAAACCATTGGCTATCGGAGAAAACCCGGTGGGATCAAGAATCAGGGCCGGTGACGCCGTTGTTTTTTTTAATTTCAGAACTGATCGTCCAAGACAGTTGACTGAGCTATTTCTTAAGTCAGGAATTCCCAATCTAAGATTTGTAACCATGACCCAATACGGCAAGGCGTTCAAAAATCCAGTCATGTTTCCATCCACCACCATTACACACACTCTCGGTGAAGTAATTTCTGATAATCATTTTCCTCAATTGAGGGCGGCCGAGACTGAAAAGATTGCCATGGTCACTTATTATTTCAATGGGCAAAGTGAAACCCCCTTTCCCGGAGAAGCCAGGCTATTTGTCGACTCTCTTAAGATTGCTACTTATGATCTACAACCAAGAATGTCTACCGACAAACTAATTCTTGAATTTGTTTCCCACTATACGAAAGATGATTTTCGATTTGCGGTTATTAACATTGCTTGTCCCGACATGGTCGCCCATACCGGTAAAATCAATGAGACCAAAGAAGCCGTCAAGGCCGCTGACGATGCCTTAAATTCACTGGTAAATTTAGCTAAAGAAACAGATAGCTATTTGTTAATTACTGCCGATCATGGTAATGCCGAGGA
>PFUC01000065.1:0-1342 GCA_002789895.1 Candidatus Collierbacteria bacterium CG_4_9_14_3_um_filter_43_16 | reverse complement strand
GACCGAAGTGGAGAAATCTCACATGATAACTTGTGGCTGGAGTGAGATCCCTCGACTACGCTCGGGATGACATGGTGGAGTTATTCAACAGTCTCATGACTATGTCTTGACATTAGTTTCTTCTAGACTTATAATACACCCAGTCAAACTATAGCACCTTAATGGAGGTAGCATGAGTATTCTAAATTCCAAACGTTTGCTGATCAGGACCACCGGTATAAACACCTATCGAACCATAAGTATTTCTACGACTTGCGACTTTCTCAACATCGCTCCTTTGGAAAATAAACAGCTTTGGCAACATAATCTCTCGGCATTTAAGCAACTCTTCGAACTGGCCAAGGAACATGGCGTGGTTAACGATCTTTCATCCTTCACGTCCTTGCTTAGGCAATCCCTAGAGGAGATTAGGGAGGACCGCCCAATTGAAAGTAGTTGGGACCAACTTTACCGGCTCATCGCTTTGGCGATTCACTATTATTTGTTGGCGTACACCGAAACTGTTACATACAAAACCAATCCTGAGTGGTTTATCGGTAGAAATGATGAAAAACATAACTGGATCAATGACGTGAATTATACGACTAGGGCTATCGGTCAGTTGCTAGGCCAAAGTCCCATTTTATTTTATTCCGCATAAATCCCCCTAGGGGGATTTTTTATGGCTAAACCAAAGAAAGAATTATTGTCGCCTCGCTACTCGTCATTGCGAAGCACGAAGTGCTGTGGCAATCTCACTCCACCAAAGACACCACGATTGTCACCTCGCCTTTGAGTTTGGTATTCTTCACTATCTCCAGAATCTCGACCACTGAACCACGAAATATTTTCTCGGAAACTTTTGTCAGATCTACAGCCAGACACATTCGGACATCCTCACCAAAAATATCCAACATCTCACCAATAATTTTCTCAAGTCTCACGGTAGATTCATAAATCACTACCGAAAAGCTCATCGCTTCATTCATATCCTTAACGTGCCTTAACATCTCGCTTCTTTTTCCTGGTTTCTTAGGTAAAAAACCCAAGAATATATATTTATCGGTAGGTAAACCGGAAATAGAGAGTGTCGCACTTTCAGCCGTCGGACCAGGCACCACACTTACTTCCCATCCTAGTTTTAGTCCCTCGTTCACTAGTTTGTATCCGGGGTCGGAAATCAAAGGCATCCCCGCGTCACTCACTAGGACTGCTTCATCAAGAAGATTCATTTCTTCCAACAAAGAGGGAAGCACTCGATATTCATTAAAGTCATTGACAAATTTTAGTCTAGGTTTACTAGCCTGGACTTTCCTCAATGATGTTAGTTTGGTCCACAAATTACTAAACATCCTAGTGTCCT
>PFUC01000088.1:1566-12113 GCA_002789895.1 Candidatus Collierbacteria bacterium CG_4_9_14_3_um_filter_43_16 | reverse complement strand
CATCCGCCAGAGGCGGATTGAGTACAAAAAAATCCCGCCTGGAATAGGCGGGATGGTGTGACGCAGTTTGTCTTTAGCCATTGTCAGCGGTCAGTTCACCGTTGAAGATGGCGTGAATAATCCTGGTTCGGACAGTCTCAAGGTGGAGGAGGAAGGCGTTATTGGAGTTCGCGAATTCTTGCTCGAACAAGCCAGTAGTAAATTCTTGAAACAGCTCTAAAGTGAATTTTTCTGCGATGGTTTTGGGTCCGGCGAGCCAGTTTATGAAAACTAGCCACAACCTGATTTCATGATCCAGATCCTTAGGGCGAATGAAAAGTCCGAGTTCCCGACTAATGCGAGCCTCGTCTAAGATCAGAGTCCTAATTTCTATAATTTGGTTCTTGGTAAGAAATTCGGAGTATCGTCTCGGAATTTCTACCCACACAGGGTCTTTTGGATCTGGGAGTGGGGAGATGGTGTCCCTGATGGTGTTCCAGATCGCAAAAAATTGTTGTTTTATCATTATCACCTCGTTTTCAAAGTTCGTTTTATCCTGTAGTGTACCACATTTGTACATGAAAGGCAGGCTAAAGCACGTTAGCCAGGGGCGGGCTGAGAAAAATCCCGCCGTGAGGCGGGATGAGAGAAGACGGTTCTTGTTTGGGCGAGGCTATGGGAGGAAGTATCCCTCAAAGTATTTATCGGCGACTGTTTCGAGATCGGCTTCACACTTCATTCCTTTTGCGGCCAATTCTGCAAAGTATTCTGCCCTGAAAGCAATCGTGGCGTAGAATCTCTTGCCACTTACCAATTTGGTGATATTGATTTTATTGGCGTATGCCAGATAAATTGCTCCGAAGATGACACTGATCTGATCTGAA
Organism: Candidatus Collierbacteria bacterium CG_4_9_14_3_um_filter_43_16; assembly: GCA_002789895.1. Classification (GTDB taxonomy): domain Bacteria; phylum Patescibacteriota; class Microgenomatia; order UBA1400; family MFAQ01; genus UBA10133. The sequence goes on along the minus strand of PFUC01000088.1, from coordinate 11,250 downwards.
GCGGCACAGTAGTATTCAGCCAGGATCAGAGCATAGACTAATGTCTTTAAGTCTCGTTTGGATATTCTTTCTTCGGTTTTCTTGAAGGATTCTCGGTCTGATATCGAATCCGTACGACAATGCCTTGCGATTTCCAGGATTTCTCGTGCTTTGGGAAGTGGTGTCATAATAATTCCTTGACCTTTCTAACGGGAGTAGAGGCAGAAGAGTGAATATCTGCCGGTGTAATTTTTGCGATGTTCGGCGATGATGTCATTCTTGACCGGTAAAAACTGTCCGAAATTGGTGCCGATGAGGATCGTCTTTTTGCCGAATAGCTTCAAGGCAAGCTTGGCGGGGCCAGGTAGAGGTCTGATTTCAACATAATAGACCCCCTCTTCGTGCCCAATCTCAACCATGCCTGGCTGTTGAAAAGCGGGGAGCAGTCTCGAATAGTCATGTGTCAGGGCACCGCGCTCCATGGCATTTCTGGTTTCCGGACGGAAGTCATAGATCAGAACGGTATTAACTCCCGGAACGGCGAAAACATGAGCTTCTTTAGCTTTCCCCTTATAATTCAAGACGTTTGTTCTGCCACTGACTTTGATGGTGCAGGGGCCGGAATATACATGGCATGAGGATTCATACAGATTTTGTAGATTTCCCATTATTCACCTCCAGATTGTTAAACTACTTTATACAATATAGTATTTTACACCCGGCCTCACGAAATGTGTTACATTGTGAATATGGGAAAGGAAAGTGAGAGAAGAAATGATTGGGGAAGAGTCATGGTTTCGATCCATGATTTGGTTCCAAAAGGAGGGTTTTATCTATGCATTAAGGAGGGGGAGCGACTGATCAATTTGTGTAGTGGATCTCTAAACGAGTTGGGGGATTCTTTTTGTGCTAATGGTGAGGCCAGGATTTACGTTCTTTCCGGACGTGACGTTTTCTATGTCTTTAACCCTAGTGATATAAGCGATTTCGAAATTAGGAAAAAGATTTTGCCGGCAGGTATTAGTCTAGACGATTGAGAATCAATGGACTAGTTGGATGTAGGTAGGAAATACTGCATGACCGGGGATTTGGTCGGTGTGCCTTTTGGTGGAGTGCAGACTCCCTCGATGAAGCGAGTGACACCAGACAGGTTTGCTTCGCACTCATTGGCATAAGTTTGCCCGTTGAAGCCGCAAACCGGGCTATAGAGATCACTACAAACTATTTCGGGGGCTGGTGCTGGGGTGAGTTTGGGAGGAGTAATGATTGAAGGAGCCGGCTCAGAGGCCTTGCTATGGATCTTGGTTTGAGCACGAGGCAAGAAGATGAGCCCAGCGATGAGAATGAAGATGACGACGAGGATTGGGAAGGCAACCCAAAGTGATTCTTGACCGCTAAGGTTTTTCATACAAGGTATGATTTAAATATGGCAGAAATGCAGTCGGGCGTCAAGTTTGGTGTATAATACGTCTTGATCTTTAAAAAAATTTTTGGAGGATGGTTGGAATGGATAACAACAAGCTGTTCGCGAATGAGTATATCCAGATCGGTGCTTTGACAGCGATGATCTCCATGGCCAAGAGTATGGGGATAGAGTATGGCGTGGCCTTGGTCTTGTGCCGAAAGAAGAATGATCAAGGTATCTCGTATCTGAAGTTTGACGCAGTAGATAACACATTTTTTAGTATTCGAACAAATTATCTGGCTATAGCCATGTCCAAGCTTGCGGTGTCGATGAGACTTGGAGTAGATAGCGGTACTATTACGGAAGATCTCTTGGCCGGTGAGACTGGTTATCGTGGCTGTAAGGTACGTTTTGAAGTGATTGGTTACGAAAAATGGGAAATTTACACGTCCTTTTCCGGTGGTACCGAAATCCAGGACCTGGAGATTTCCAAATTAGGAATGGCAATGTTGTTTCCGAAATAACTTTTTGATTTGAGGGGGATAATACCCCCTCTTTTTTTGTGGCTAAATGAGTCAATAAACCTGATTGTGAGAGCCGATGTCAACTAACACAACTTCGGTCTCACTTATTTTTCGGAAAACTACTCTGATATCGCCAGTAATGGAGAATGCGGATAAACCTTTCTTCGGTCCAGTGAGTTCGTGAGTTTTTAATAACCTATGATTCGATTGATTTATAAAAATTTGTAGCCTTTCTTGAAATTGAATAACTAGCTTTTTGTTGGAGGAGACCCTTTTTTTAAAGTTTTTGTCAAAAAAGTGGGAGGTGTGGACGATCATCTGCTTTTCATCAGATGTTCCATTAGTTCATCAACGGAGTTTGCAGTAAAACTAATTCCCTTGCCTTCGTCAATATCGTCTAAGATTTTGTCATAACGTCTGATCGCTTTGGGAGATAACTTGATTTCCTTAACGACAGGAGATAGGCGGGTTTCAATTTTATTGTCGGCTAGTTGCCTTAAATATATTCTGACCGACTCCTGAAGAGAGGAGTAGCCTTGATTGAGTGCGGCCAGGGTGGCCTTTTTGCGCAGTTCTTTGCTCATGGGAACCTGAAGTACGTCATTCATATATTATGATGATAATGTTTTGATAATGAAATGTCAAGTTTTGGGCTTGAAACAGAAGATCCCGCAAGGTTGCGGGATTTGGCGTGTGTTATCGGCGATACTCATATCCGAGGGTAATCAAAACTAGACAGAGCAATAGAATACCGATGATCGTGGTTGGTCCGTGGATGACAATGACTGCGTAGATCATGAAACCTACTATTAAGCCAACCAGAAAAATGACCAAGAGAAGAGCTAAAGGACGAACAAAACGGTGAGAATAAACATCGGTTCCTCCGTTTTAAAAGAATTTGAATCTGTGGGTATTGTACCACAATAACTATGGGGCGGTTATGGGTGTAACGCGTATCGAGAAGAACGGGCGGACGCGGGGGTCCGACTCCCGCGCGAAATACGCGGGATTTCGGCTAATTATCGGCCTCAACCTACAGCAGAGGGATCAAATCTTGGAAACCTGGAGGAAGTCGAGCTCGACCGGGGTTTCACGGCCGAAGATGGAGACAAGGACGATGACCTTGCCTTTGGCCTCGTCGATGGCTGAAATGGTCCCCAAAAGGTCGGTAAACGGTCCTTCGATGATCCGGACAGCTTCGGAAATAGTGTAGGCGGACTGGAACTTAGGGGCGGCCTGTTCGCCGAAGGCAGTGATGGCTTTAACATCGTTTTCGGGAAGAGGTGTGGGCTGATCGGTAGTGCCGACAAAGCCGGTGACGCCTTGAGTGGTGCGGACAGCAAGCCAAGCATCGTCAGTGACGATCATACGAACCAAAATATAGCCGGGAAAAAGCTTCTCTTTGATGGTGATTTTTTTACCCTTATTGATTTTGATTTTTTCTTGAGTTGGGATAAGAATCTCGTAGATATTGTTGGTCAACCCCATAGATTCGACTCTGGTTTTGAGGGTAATGGCGACGCGGTTCTCATGACCGGACTGGGTGTGAACGACGTACCACTTGGCGGAGTCGGGGACTTCCGGAGTGATAACGATGTGATTCTGGTCGGCCACTTTGAGGGTGGCGTTAGAATCGATAGCTTGGACTTTGGCTTCTTTTAATTTCATTTTGTTTTAACGGTTTATAGCCGTTTGTAAAGCGGCGGTAAAGATATAGTCTAGTCCACCAGAATAGATAGCGACGATGATGGTAGTGACAATTACCAACACAGTCATCTTCATGGCCTCTTTGTGAGAGGGCCATTTTACCTGGGCAAGCTCTAGCTTGACCGAGCGTAAAAATTCAAGTGGTCGAAACATCGAGTTATTTTATCATGAAAGAATGGTTATTGGTGCTTGGTGTTTGGTGCGAAGTGCGTTGAGCTTGTGGTAGAATTATGGGGTACGTTAATCCGATACGCTGAACGTTCAAAACTTAACCTTGTTCCTCTTGAAAGGAGGCTACATGACACCAAAAATCGTTTTGGAAAATGGATTGGCGTTTGTGGAGATAACCTTGCGGTGTTACTGTGGCTGCCCTTGGTGCTATAAGGGCGGTGAGGTACATACAAAAGGTATGCACCTGCCATTAGAATCAATCAAAGCCAGGATTGACTGGTTGGTCAAAAACACAAACTGCAAGACGATCGGCTTGATTGGTGGTGAGCCAGGACTTCACCCACAGTTAAAAGAAATCTGTAAGTATGTTTTTGGCTTGAATCTGGAGCTCAGAATAACCACTTCTGGTAAATTCTCAAAGCGAGAACAGAAAAATATGGAGTACCTTCTGGATCTTTACCGGAAGGGATTGATTCAGATAAATTTGAGTTTCCATCCTGGGAGAAATGAAGAGGGATACGTCAATTTTGTGAAAAGAATCAAACTCCTGTTGGCCGAGCGACGTCAATGTCAGGCTAAAGGGGGAGTCTTCGAAACTATAGATCTTTATACGATGGTAACTGTCGACAAAGATTTGGCTTTCAACGAGGAGGGGATTAGGAGAATATTGACTTTGTTGATGGAAACAAGCGACCACCACAGTTTAGAGTTCTACGGTGGGACGGTTGCGGACTTGATGGCTACACTACAGAATAATTACGTCGATTTCGAGTCATCTCAAAATCTGAGTTACCAGTTTCGGAGAACAAGTGATAGTGACCTGTTTAGACATGAGTTCACGTTTTCCGGCCTGGTACTTTTTGAGGATCGTCCTGATGGAACCCGTCACGGCGTGATGGCAAAAGGCCATATATGCAGCATTAGTTTCTCTCGTGTTGAAAATGGGGTTATTAGCCTTCCGGCCATGATTGTCAAGACGAATGGTGAATTCGGATATGTGCACCCACACTGTATTCCGGCGAAGAATGGTCTGTGCAATGTGGATCTGCATAGTGATGTTGATCAGATCAGGAAAACAATCGAACAATCCTTGCTAAGAATACGGACGATCGTGTTTTTGGCCAACAGGCGTAAGGCGGCCAGGGAGTGTGGCGCAGATGGTACGGAAAAACAATGTACCGCGTGCCCATTGGATGACATGTGTGACGCCTGCCACGCATCTGTGCGTGATGATTGAGCTTGTAGAACCCCGTCTATTGGCGGGGTTTTGTTTTGGGTGGAGTGAGATTGCCACGGTTCGGAGTACCGAAACTCGCAATGACGAATGATTTGACTTGGTTGTGAAAAGAGTATTAAATAAATGTGGCCCTAGAAGCTGTGTCGGCCCTAGAGCCAAGCCAGACTTGGCTGATGTATCGATGATTGCTGTCAAGTAGGGAGCAGATGTTCGTTCTTTGTGACCTACAAAATCAAAACGAACTATATCTCTAACATCAGGACAGATTTCCGCCCGTAGCTTCGCAACTACGGCGGACAGGTGAGTAGAGGAAACTGAGTACAAAATGCTTTTGAAGGATCTTTCGTTAAAAATGTGGATTTTGGCAGGTTTCGTTCTTGGAAGGCATGAAGTGAAACAGATTTTTTTTGGAAGCTGTGGTACGGTTAGTTATAGTTTGATCTAACCGGAGATATGGTTGTATTTTGTTGTATTTCTGGGCAGATGTGGTATTATAGGGTCTGAATATATTCTTTGAAAACTTGATCTCCGAAGGAGGAGGATGATGAACATTGCTGTCGGAATTGTTGGATTCTTCGCGGTGATAACGGTTATTTGGACCATGACGTCATGGTTCGGTCTCATTAGGTGGATGCGTTTGGCTTCGGCTGTTTTGTGTGCGGCGACAGGAATCGGATTATTTGCCACCATTTCGTCCCTATTCGTGATTGTCGTCCTCGTCCTCGCAGGCGTCATCACCTTGTCGCAAGCCGCTTGGGGCCTAGCCGTTGGACTGATCCTCTTCGACGTGACCTATGTGGTTACCCTCAATCGTAAATAGTTCCATCTGTGAATGTGCCCCACCGTAAGATGGGGCATTTTAATGGCAAAAGTTGTTGAGGGGGAACACCCCCTCTTTTTTGTGGCCTTTGTGGCCTATTTGATGATTTTTTTGAGAATGTGCGACAGTTTGGTCGGGTCGTGGCGAAGGCGGTTGAGTTGCGGGGTGATGGAGATAGTATTGGAAGTTACTACTTTGATATTATATTGATGAAGACTTTGACGCTCTTTCTTGGACCAGCCGAGAAAATGGGAGTGTTCGTTGGCATAGGAAGCGGCTATCTTGGGATGTAGGCGATTGAAACATAACCTGGACTGTTTGGGAGCCAGAAGGAGATTAAAGGGTTTTTTGAGGCCGGTGTATCGTTGGAAAATGCGTAAGTATTTTTTGGGGGTAAAGTGGTGAGTTTGGTTGCGGTTGCTCACCAGATTGGTGATAAGGATCTTCTTGGCTTTTGAGGCTTTAAGTGCCGTCTTGATGCCTTTGGGAAGAAAGTTGCTGAGAATAGAGCCGTAGAGACTGCCCGGGCAGTAAATGATGTGGGTGGCTGTCTTGATGGCGGTGATAGCTTCGGGAGTGGCTTTGACTTTTGGATCCAGCCAAAGCTTGGTAATGGTGTTTCTGGACATGGATTGTTTGTCCAGCTCATGTTCTCCATGAAATATTTGTCCATCTCTGGTTTTGAAACAAAGGTTGCTAGAACCGGTGGTGATGGGGATGGCTGTACCGCCGAACTTAATACTGAGAAGTTTTTCCAAGTGTGCTTGGACTTTGAGAAAGTCATTTTTGTATTTTTCTAAGAGAGCGTAGTAGATGGTGTAGCCCAGGTTTCTTTGACGTCCGTCAATAAAAGAAACCATATCGGTGAACGCGCGAATGTTTTTTTTGTGTCCCTCGGAAATACTTGGGATTTCGGAAGAATACTTCCTCAAATTAGTGCTTGTTGGAGGGATGAGAGCCAGAAGATTTCGAAGGAGATCGGAGATGGCGATGACTTGGTCGCGTTCGTCGGAGCGAATGGTACCAGTCTTACCGCCGGAGTCCATGCTGGCGCAGATACAGGAAATATTGGTGAAGCCAGCCAAAAGAAGAGCCTGGATAACGACCGGGGCGCCGGTGCCTCCACCTATGGTGACGATTTTGGACTTCACAATTAGGTTCTATTGTATATCCAAAAAAATCCCCGCATAAGGCGGGGATGGGAAAGGTATTACTGTTTATTGGGTTGGATGGTGGCTGTTTCGGTATTGGCGATGCCAAACCACGTGACCAGCCAGAATACGGTAAAAATACCGGGTATAATTACGGCCTCAAGGGAAATGGCCGCAAAAAAGTTGACGACTAACCAAGCAATAATTACCAAACCGGCTACGGCCATAAGGATCTTCTTTTTCATATACTCTCCTTAGTAAAAGTACGATCTCCACTGATTCGGGAAATTATATCATGATTGGTTTCTATGGGTTGTCAAGAGAGGTTGTTCCGTACCTACTTAACCTCGTCTTAATCGTCATAGCCGTAATCCTGAGGCAATACGTAGTTGTTGAGTATGGTTGGGGGTTCGTCGAAGCCGTATTTTTGGTAGCGACGAAGGACGGCGTCTCTGGCAGAACTTGGATTTTTCTCGTTCGGGATGCAGAGGCCATACACACCAATTACCACCGAAGGGGTGAGTGAACGTTTGATTTTGACGGCAAACTGCTGACAAATCTGGTGGGCCTGTGTGCTCCAAAGATCTACCTCGGCGTTGTCTACCACATCTACGGTGAACAGGGCCGGTTCTCCGGGCTGAGATTCTTGGACACTGAGAATAGCGTCCACGCGAGACCCAGAAAGACTGGAAGAATCGGGGTCGACTGGTTGGACAAAGCCTAATCTGCGAGCAGGTGGATGTGGTTTGCGGGGGTCAATAATACCAACCATGGAGAGGCTAACTTGTCCGTCAATGATTTCGCCTGTTTCCAAGTCGATAAGAAGATATCCGAGGTTTTGAATGGCTATTTGAACTTGGAAATACTCTGTATTGGTGTCGATACTGACACAAGCCTCGAAGGGAAGGGCCTGCTTTTTCCCGGGACGTTTGGCTGGTTGGGTCATGAGACCCTCCTTTATTACTAGATTTTTAGTGTCCGTACTTGCCGTAAATATAGCACGACGACAGTGTAATATGAAGGTATGTCCGAAAAGACGAAATTGAGTGTGTACTTTGGTGGATGGTATCAGCGGACCACCTTGCATCTGACGGAGATTGCGGATTTTTTTGCTGAAGCTAAAAGTGACTTGCCTTTATCCAAAGAGAGGCTGATAAAACTCCACACAGGTTTGGACTTGGTAAAAGTTAGCCGTGAGGCCGGTTATTTGGAATATGTGAGAGCCGAAAATAAGGAGGGGATAGAGATCCATTATTACGAAGATGGGCTGTATGTCTTAAAACTATCCTCGAGTAATATTGACGAGGCTATAGAAAAATTAAATAGTTATTACGAGGAGAAGTTCGCTCCGGCAGTGGCGTATATTTTTTCACTTGGTGCGCCAACTCCGAAGGAATTGGCGAACATAAAAACTGTTCATCCGATTGCGGTGGGGGTAATAGACAAGGACCCGGAGCAGTTTGTTCTGAACGATAAATACGGAGAAATATATAGCACCATTGCCTCGTCCGAGCTGACTGTGAAGAAGACACCGGGATTTATATTTTTGATCGCCAAGTCTGAATACAAAGACTTTGTGGAAGGACTAGTAGAGATGCAGATCTTCTTCCGAGAGTTCAAGGATCAGCTTCAAAAATACTTGGATATACATCGGAAGTTATGGGAGGAGATTTCGGAGATCAAGGAAAGAAAGCAGATCAGGGGTAAGGAAGTCGAAAGGATTCGCCTTCAGCTGGATGCTTATCAAAAAACGATCAATCTGATCAGTAGCCGGATAAACCAGATGGGAGCTTATGTGCATACTAGAGCGGATATTGCCAAGGAAATGAAGCTGACGGAGCATCTGTCAAACGCGTTTCAGTACAAGTTTGACGTGCTGACCAACACACATAGCTATATCAAAGAGATTTGGGTAATGACAAACAATTATCTTTCGGCGGCAGTGGGAGTGATAGCCGAGATCAAGGGACAGGCGACTAATAAGAGCATCCAAAGCTTGCAAGTTATTACTACCTATGGGGTGGTTGGAACGATCATAAATTATTATCTTTCGCGAGAAAGTTTGCCAAAGTTGACAACGAACGGGATGGTTTATTTCCTTATTTTAGTTATAGTGACGTTTATCGTTAATCAGTTTATCGCTTGGGTTTATTCGATGGCAAGGTACAAATTGAAGTTTGCGGAGAGAGTGAGAAACATATAGGGGGTTGTTAGTGTGTAGTGCGAAGTAATTGATTTGTAAATAACTTTGTGATAAATTAGACTCATGAAACTACAAATAACGATCACCGACGAAGAGCAAAAACTACTTGCCCAAAGAGCGGCTGTTTTGGGTTATGACGTCACTAAGTTTGCCAAATTTCTCCTAAGCCATGAGGCTATGAAGGTAGTGGAGACACCAATAATTCCCTTCAATCTGCAAACCGAGGACTTGATTTCCAGGGCAATAGCCGATGACGAGGCAGGAAAGACTAAAAAGTGGGTCTTTGGCAAATATGGAAATTAAGGCTACGGCTAATTTTGAAGCTAAAGAGGGAAGGTTGTGTAGGAAGAATAAAGCATTGGGGAGACTGATTGCTAATAAACTTAGGGTTTTGTCTGTATTTCCTAAACATCCCAGTTTACGTTTGCATAAAATTCAGTCGGGAAGTGATGCTTGGAGCATTAGCATCAATCCCAAACTAAGAATA
>PFUC01000088.1:0-1536 GCA_002789895.1 Candidatus Collierbacteria bacterium CG_4_9_14_3_um_filter_43_16 | reverse complement strand
ATTAGCATCAATCCCAAACTAAGAATACTGTTTTGTCTATAGGGATTATGGAATTTTGCTGATTGATATCGGTAGTCACGATCAGGTTTACTAAGAGGTGTCTATTGTTCTGGATTCCGGGTCCAGCCCGGAATGACAGACACTAGAGATATGCTATTGCTTGACATTATGGGGTGTTTGATGTATACTTCCCACCAGTAAGTCCGTAGAGAGCAGGCCTGAGAAGGCGCGCCCTCGCGGCGCCCTTTCAAAACTGTTCTATCTTCTTTCTGGACGGGAAGCCAGTCGCGCACAGCGCAGCCGGTACCCGCCCCATACTGTATTGGAGGAACCCCATGTCCGTAACCGCAAATACCACCCCCGTTCGTGCCCCGATGACCCTGACCGAAGCGATGGAGATCGCCAACGATCTCTTCGCCGACACCGTTGAACGGATGCTCGACCGCGAAATCAACTTCTCCGCTTACCAGGAGTACCTCGCGAAGGCAATCGCGGTTCCGATGGCTTATGACGCCAGCATCCGCATGTTGTGGGCGCTGCTCGAAGCCCTCGCGGTCAAGGCAGCCGCCAACCTGGAAAGTCTGAAGACGCGCGAAGCGCGTTTTGAGGACAAGACTGGATGGATGGCCCGTTCGATCGCGGAGGCCCAAAAGGTTCTCCAGGCACCGCACACTTCAACCCTGCCGCAGGCCGGCGAAACCTTTGAGGCTCAGCGCCTCAGTGGTCGCAATCGGGCGACACTTTGCAGCCTCATTGAGGATCTACAGAAGATCGCCTACCTCGGCGTCTGCAAGAAGTGTCGAACGGCACCCACGCGGTGGAACGTGAAGTACAACAACTTCTACCGCGATTGCCAAGAGTGCTCCGGTTTCATTAAGCCGGTTGGGCGCGCCTCCAAAACCTCGGCGGCTCCCAAGTACACCATGGGGGCAGACGGTGGTTCGGCCACCCCTGAACAGCTGGAAGATGCAGTGCGACGTATTGGGGACCGTGGCATTCGTTTGGCGCTCAAAGACCGTCCAGAGGTTGTCAGCGGTAAAGACGATTTGGACGCCTCATCCGATACGGAAACTTCCAATCAGCCCAGGGTTCGGTTGAACCCTGCCGATGTAGATGCTGACGCTGAAGTGGCCACAGTCGAGAAGATCGGCAAGAAGCGCGAGCGCAAGCCTAAAGTGGTGGCTACGCTGAAAACCGCCGATAAGCCCAAGAAGGCTAAGACGCCTGCCAGGACCAAGACGTCTGCCAAAGTCAAGAACGTGCGCCCGATCGAGGTCATAGACGGCACACTTTAGCCTCCGCATTCCCAGATCGATGATCCCTCTGTAGGTAGAAATACAGGGGGATTTTTTTGTGCCCAAAAAAGAGCCTACAAGGATGGTCCTTGCAGGTGGTGAGATAAGATAAAATATATTCATGGAAAAAAATGAACTAAATCCAGATGAGATTGAAGAGGCTTTTGAACGAGCAGAATTTAGACCGTGTGGTGGAGGAAGAAAATCGCGACCTGATAAAGGTTTTGGATTGGAGAGGAAG
>PFUC01000079.1:438-2517 GCA_002789895.1 Candidatus Collierbacteria bacterium CG_4_9_14_3_um_filter_43_16 | reverse complement strand
AAATTATGTTTTCTTCTTACATACTTAGAAATCGCCTCATCAATTCGATTTCCGGCAACCCTAACGCTCTTAAAGGTCACCACCCCTCCGAGGGATATTACAGCGGCTTCTGAAGCTCCACCACCCATATCCAAAACCATATTGCCGGATGGCTCAGAGATCGGTATACCTGCCCCGATCGCCGCCGCCAAAGGTTCTTCAATTAAAAAGGCATTTCTGGCACCCGCTTCCATCGCGGCTCCCAAAACAGCTCGACGTTCTACCTGGGTTACTCCAGCCGGTACACAGATCATCACCTCCGGCTTCATCAGACCATACGCACCCACTTTACGTAAGAAGTATTTCAACATCGCCTCGGTCACCGCATAGTCAGCGATCACCCCATCACGCATTGGTTTACTAGCTTTGATGTTTCCTGGGGTTCGTCCAAGCATTTTTTGAGCTTCGTGTCCTACCGCCAGTACTTTGCCATCATTTAGAGACACTGCGACTACTGTAGGTTCTTCCAGGACCACCCCTTCACCCACCACATACACCAGGCTATTGGCCGTTCCTAAATCAATCGCTATTTTTTTATAAAATGAAAATCCCATATTCAAGTACAGGTGACGCGCTCCAATAATGTGTCATTCCCGACCTGAGTGGGCTGAAAGTCCCGATCTGGTGAGGGAAATCTATATAAATTAATTCCTAATTATGAACTACTTTATGGATCCCCGCATTCGCGAGGATGACAAAGTGCGTACCTGTTCTGACATAGATCATATCAGCTATTTTAATCAAACATAATCTATCAAACTATCTCATTATGTATCACCTAACCTTTTCTCTGTCAAAAAAATCCCCAGCTTTTCACTGAGGACTTAGTCATTCACGCCTTCACCGCGAACTTCTGGAACACAGCATCTATCTGTTCCAGTCTTTCTTTATACCCAAATTGGGTAAACACATGCTCGTATATCTTTTGTTCGACAACCAGAGTCACCCTCACCGCACCCTTTGCACGGTGAGTTACTGTGTACTGGGTTTCGACATCAGAAATTAAGCGACTACTGACTGTTGCCAAATCGGACATCAGATTTCCAAACGCCTCAGGATCAAAATGGCCGACAGCAAAAGCAAATGTTACTTCCATCTCCGTCTCCTTCCAAAAATTAAGTTGCTTTAGGTTATTATAGGGCGTTTGACGTCGATCGTCAAGCTTACAATCGTACGGGCCCGGTCTAGTCTTGATATAATAGTGATGTGAATCGAACTGTTTCCGGAAATCCAAAAAGCCGTCGTCTGCTGATAAACCTTCTCATTGTCCTCTTCCTCATCGCGGGCACGTTTGTGGCTATTCAGTTCGCTAAGGGCTACCGTCCCAATCTTCAGAACCGTTCTTTGAGTGGCACTGGTCTTTTGAGTGTCACCTCCTACCCTAAATCTGCCAGAGTTATCATCAACGACAAGCTCACCACGGTTACCGATGACAAGCTCTATCTTCTACCGGGCAATTATAATGTGAAGATCGAAAAGGATGGCTTCCACCCATGGATCAAGACCTTCCCGATAAAGAATGAGCTCGTTACAGCCAGCGATGCCCGCCTCTTCCCCATCATCACCGCCACCTCTCCTCTCACTTTTTACCAGGTAAGAAACGCCGCTTTAAACACCGATGGCACCAGAATTGCCTACGTTCTTAAGGACTCTCCCCAAGACATTACCAACGGTCTCTACATCCACTCCCTGTCCGGAAACCTACTTGGATCCTCCAATGTTCAAATTGCCGAAAACTCCCCCAGAGATTTTTCCCAAGCTCTATTCGTCTGGTCACCGGATAGTTCTCAAATCCTCGCCATATTTATTGATAAAGTCCCTGCCACAAAAAATTCCAAACAGTCCGAGAAAATATCTTCTGCGTATTTACTTTCCACCAAAGGAATGAATTCGAGAACCATGTCCGACGTTACTCTACGGCTCCCCTTAATAATTAGTGAATGGCAAGATCAATTCTCCAAACTCAATCTGCCCACATTAAACCTCTATCCTAAATATATGATCGATATTCTGACGAAGAACTCGACCAACGTCTATTTT
>PFUC01000079.1:0-386 GCA_002789895.1 Candidatus Collierbacteria bacterium CG_4_9_14_3_um_filter_43_16 | reverse complement strand
ATGAAATTGCCAAAGCCCTTCCAAATATAAATTCAACTCAAGAATCCAGAAATCTGGTAAAAAACCATACCTATCTTTTTGACTTGAAGGAGGGAACCAACTACCTTCTTCCTTTCGCCACCACGTCAGACGAACTCGCCAAAGAACTCATAATTTCCGTATCCGCCACCCCCTCGGCGAGTCTTTCTCTTATCCGTCAGTTAAAAGCTCAAACCGAAAGTCGATTAACCACCAACTTAACCTGGTACTCCAATAGCCGTCAGCTAATAGTAACAAATTCTGATGGAGTAAATATGGTTGACTATGACGGAATAAATATTGTCAACGTTACCTACGTACAACCTCTAGATGGCTTTGTAGCCACCTCCCCCGACGGCGGCAAACTC
>PFUC01000032.1:10797-14382 GCA_002789895.1 Candidatus Collierbacteria bacterium CG_4_9_14_3_um_filter_43_16 | reverse complement strand
TTACGAAAAATGTCGAACTTCAATGTGTTAGCTCGGCCTTCGGCCTCGCTTGCTCCAACGCCGCGCCTCCGCTATTTATTGCGCGCGCGATTTTTGGCTTGCTTCGCAAGCCACTTACTTGATTATTTCTGAATCTTTAGGAAGTTCTGATTCCGGTTTTCCCTTAACCACATTGTAAGTTTTATAGACTGCTGGAGTATAAACAAATTCAAAATTATCAGGTAAATTTAATTCCTTGAACACTTCCTCCTTAGTTTTTTCTACCCATAACTTTTTACAATCACTAGGCGGAGTGTCTAAATAAGTTTCCTTTGCTAAGTCCACCGCATATTTTATTGTTTCTGAGTCAGTGAAACAAACTACTTCATCTGTTCTGGAAGCAGAATAGTAATTGTAGGACTTGGCGGAGACGAAATCCTCTTTCAGTTTTGAGCCTATTTGAATCTCTCTGGTTTGACCTTGACTCAAATCATAAATATAAACTTTTGTGTTTCCAAGCATTAACACCTTGTCTATTCCGTCAACCATAAAATACCCCCTCATTTTTTCAGGTAAATCACTAGCATTTATCAGAGCAATAGTTGAACTCTCATTGCTGAGGGGAGATGCTGCTATCATTTCAGTGTCAAAATGTTGTTGATTATTAACATCCTTAGGAATATTTCTGACATTTAAGATCATTCTTCCTTGATTATCTATGCCTATAAATTCTTCCTTCCTACTGAAGTCTCTGTCATTTGAGGCACTAGTCATTCTTTCGAGTGGTGTAACTGTTAAGGAAACTGGGTTAAAAAGTGAGTATGTGCATCCCTCATAACAGAAACTACTGACATAAGTATTTCCGTATTTTGTTATTTCATTTCCGATAGCAGATGCTAACTTGGTGATTCGAGATATTCTTTGAGGGGGTAAATCTAATTTGTATCCAAGCGAAGGCCCAAAAGCACCACCAACACCAAAATAATAAGTATTACCAACAACTTGACTAGTTGTATACCAGATTTCACCCCAGGTTGGTTTTTCCAGTGATATATCGAAGGTTTCACCAGAATCTATGTTATATACACGAACAGTTCTAATTTGAGATTGAAGCGTATAGTGTTCAGAGACCGGGCTACCTAGAAAAGCTCCTCCACTTTTTTCGACATAATTCTCTATATTTATCCCAAGCAAATAATTATTCCATCTGACTACAGTAGGATTAGGTAAATCTTTTTCCGAGAACTTTAATCCCGTAGGAAAATGAGGACTTTTACTATTATCAATTATTTCCCAATAGTTAGCCTCGCTATAGGTATAAACTTTAGCATCAACCTTCTTTTCGTTTGGATTTTTAGGAATTGGTAATGCTTCAGCAGTTTTAACATTTCCACAAACGCTTCTTGTGTATTTGACACCATCTTTAATATAAGTTGGCTTGCATCTTTCATAACCAAAGTAAATAGCTACAGAGGCAATAACAAGATATGGAAGAAGAATAAAGAGCAACTTGAATCTGCTCAGTCTTTGCAATAATCCTGCTAAACGAGACTGTAGAGATGTAAACATACTTAATTAATTATAGCAGTTTTTGAGTTTTCAAGTATGCAAAATTTCTTGCATTTATTATCTATTATTTGGTATATTTTTACTGTACTCAACTTGTTCGGATTGCTTTTTTAATGGCCGCTTTGGACAATTTGGAGCAATCCGAGTTGAGTACAACCAGAGCGGCCATTTGAGTTAAAAAGTTCTTTAAAATTTTTGCGTTTTTCTTTGTTCCGCTTTCAGCGACTTTTACGAGCCGACAGTTCCGGAGGCGCGGCGGGTGGGGGCGCCGCGCTGGAGCAAGCGAGGCCGAAGGCCGAGCTAACACATTGAAGTTCGACATTTTTCATAAACCGCCAGCCAGTAAAGAGAAGAAAGAGGTTGGGAGGTAGCGCTTTCCGCGCCCGCCTCCGCGGAAAGCGCGTCAAATCCGCCTTTTTTGAAACTTGCGGACAGCCGCCGTAAAAAGAAAGAGGAAAAAACGCAAAAATTGGGCTTCTTAGAAAGAAGCCCTGCTCACTATCGTTCGCTTAAAGAACTTTTAGGAAATAAAATAAAAACATGATTAAATACATCGCTTATTGCAGGAAATCTACAGACGAACCAGACAGACAAA
Source organism: Candidatus Collierbacteria bacterium CG_4_9_14_3_um_filter_43_16 (assembly GCA_002789895.1). Lineage (GTDB taxonomy): Bacteria > Patescibacteriota > Microgenomatia > UBA1400 > MFAQ01 > UBA10133. The sequence continues at coordinate 12,239 of PFUC01000032.1, read as the reverse complement.
TTTTGTCTATTGAGGCACAAGTTGCAGAGCTTGAAGAACATGCCGCAAAAGAAAACTTAAAAATTGTTTCTTTTATTACCGAAAGTAAAACTGCCAAAGAACCAGGAAGAGAAAAATTTGCGGAAGTGCTAAAAGAAATTGAGGACGGAAAAGCTGACGGAATTTTATCGTGGCACCCAGACCGTTTGGCTAGAAATTCTGTTGATGGCGGAAAGATTATCTATTTATTGGATACAGGGAAACTTTTAGATTTAAAATTCCCTTCCTTTTGGTTTGAGAATACACCTCAAGGAAAATTTATGCTTTCAATTGCTTTTGGCCAAAGCAAGTATTATGTGGATAATCTTTCCGAAAATGTAAAAAGAGGAAATAGACAAAAACTCCGTCGCGGTGAGTGGCCTAATCAAGCACAGTTTGGCTATTTAAACATCAACAAAAAAATCGAGGTTGACGAGAAACGAGCCAAGTATGTGCAAAAAGCTTTTCAGCTTTTTGCCACCGGCGGCTATGGTTATGTGGATATCCGCAAATTTTTTAGTCAGAACAAAATTTTCAACAAATCCGGACACGAACTTCATTTGGATAAAATCAAAAGAATTTTGACTGATCCGTTTTACTACGGAGTGATGAAATTTTGCGGCGAGTTGTACGAAGGAAGCCATCCTCCCTTAATCAACAAGAAACTTTTTGATAAGTGCCAAGAAATAGTCAAATTAAAAAGTCGCAAGGTGAAAAACAATAAGCACTTGTTTGATTTTCTAGGTTTAGTTAAGTGCGGCGAATGCGGCGGCGCAATCACCGCCGAAAAACACGCAAAGTATTATAAGCGAACCAATAGAACTGTTGAGTATGTATATTACCGTTGCTCAAAGAAAATGGGTGCTTGCTCGCAAAAATATATTGATAAAGATGAAATAGAAAAACAATTAAAAAATATTGTTTTGCGAGCATCATTGCCGCCATTCGCCGCCAAAAAGTTTCTTGAGTGGGCGGATAAAGACGCAAACGCAGAAAAAGAAAAATCAGTGGATGTTGTCTCAACTTATCAACTCCAACTCAAAGAAACTGAAGAAAAAACAGATCGTTTGCTTGAAGGTTATTTAGACAAGGTTATTTCTCCTGAAGATTACCAAAAGAAGAAAAACGAATTGGTCGAGACAAAATCGCTTCTAAACTCCAAAATCAAGGAAATTTCAACAAACGGTGTTGAGTGGCTCGAACCTTTCCAAGAATTCGTAAATAGTGCGCTTTCAGCGTACAAAATCGCGCGCGCAAAAAATAGTTGCCATGATTTATCTATCATGGCAAAAACTGTCGGCTCGAACTTCTTTTTAATGAATCGGCGGCTGTCCGCAAGTTTCAAAAAAAGCGGATTTGACGCGCTTTCCGCGGAGGCGGGCGCGGAAAGCGCTACCTCCCAACCTCTTTCTTCTCTTTACTGG
>PFUC01000032.1:0-10780 GCA_002789895.1 Candidatus Collierbacteria bacterium CG_4_9_14_3_um_filter_43_16 | reverse complement strand
TAGGACTCGAACCTAGAATCTTCGCCTCCAGAGGGCGACGTCCAGCCAATTAGACGATCCGGCAATATTCGCTCATTATATCGTCTTTTCCTCTCAATGGGCAGTGTACCGTGCCTGGAACATTAGAGATAAGAGCGAAAATCTATCATTTTCTTGAAACTTTCTACTTCATTCCTTTTTCTCAGTCTTATGGCATAAGTTCTCCTTTCTGGACTATAGCCAAGATGTCTGAGACTTTTTTCAACTTTGTTCAATAGAGAAGTGTTTCTATTACTAAATTCAAAATTATATGTACAGGTCCTTAGGTGAACGCAATATGATGCTTCTGCCTCAAAAAGACCTTTTAAAATTGAAATCAAATACTTCTTATTGTTCACACACCAGTTTGGTAGAGTAATGTCTAGTTTTCCCCTTGCGCCGATAGGTATTTCCAATCTATGGCTAATATTTCTTTGATATAGCGTGACATTGAAACAATTTGAGTTTGATCTCTTAATAATTGATGGGGCCTTACAAAATAATTTCTCAATAATTTTCACAGAATATTTTGCGAGATTTGGTTTATCTGTACCTAAAGTTATTCTTAAGCACTCTACTCTTGGAAATTTGCTAATATTTCCATCACCTAAGATAAGACCAATTAAAAATGCTAGCTCTGTTGATTTTCTCAATTTTTTTAGCCTTCATCGTTAACGATATCTTATTTACTCTCGGGTCTGTGGATTTCGTTTTCCCTTTATTCCAAGTTATTATTCCTTTTTTATTGCCCATAAATAAATATACCATTAGACGTTTATTTTCAGATACAAAAAAGCCGGATTCACTCCGGCCACCAATCTACCAGTCTGGAAAAATTGACTTCCAACCCGTTCAGCCATTTGTTTTCTGATTTTTTCCACCTCTTCAATGACGTCTGGACTATATACTTCCTCGTAGATCTCCATCATGTCTTCAGGTAGGAAACCCACCGGCAATACCAAGTTTCCGCAGGGAAAACCCTCAATATTGCTCATAGCTACGCAGAGTAGAGCTATCCACCTCAGCCTTTCCACCGGGTCTCTAGGTAGAAAAACAACCACTTTGAAAGACCGTCTGGTAGAAATCCATGAGCGGTTTATCTTCCCACCAATAATGGCCTCTATCTTCCTTCTCGATCTCGGTGGGTATCGCAACCGCCTCTTTCCTTAGTTTATCAATATCCAGTGTCTCAGCCAAAACCCAGGAATTTGGTTTGTCTGGAAAAATCGGGGAGAAGATAGAATTTACGGCTGACTCCATCAGTACCTCCTGTCAATCCAAAATGAATGTACCCGCCCACTTTACTCTATTGCCTGTAATTGGTCACATCCACCATCAATCGTAGCTCCAAGAGCCTCAAAGGTTTTCGTTATTTCTTGGCGACAATAATACCTGTCGACATGAAGCTTTCGAGTTCCGCTTCCGAGAATCTGAAATCGTTCGACCACTTCTCTTTCAAATAGGGGATAGTGGAAGATCTTTGGAATAACACCTGCATTCCCAACAGTTTAAATATCTGATCGTATTGTTCAAAAGAAACCGGCACATAGTTTTCATTACCTTCTCTTTCCCAATTATCGGTGTACATGTATTTCAGCAGAAAGTGGTTAAGCTGTTTAAAAGTACCGGCGCCTTGTGGTATATGCATGGCGACCTTTAACTTCTCCTGCAGGGGCTTACTCATTCTCTCTAGATAGCGTTGGGTTTACGATTTCATCCATAGGCCCATTATATGTCAGGAGACAGATAAAATATTCCCAAGTCAATAATATTGATGAATTAAGCTCTACTTTTTTATAGCCAATGTTGTCATAAACATTGGGAACTCTTCCCGTGCCCGATTTTCCATCTTGACTGCTTTTCCCTCACTCTTTTTCTCTGATATCCACGATGTATCGTTTTTCAACATATTGATATTTTCCCATACTTTGCTTAAGATAGTACTATACCCAAACAAAAACCGAACATGACCAAATCAGTCGAACCACTTGCTTCCCGTATCCGGCCTTCTATCCTGGAAGAGTTTATTGGCCAGAATCACCTTACAGGGGAAGGAAAGCCTTTGCGACTCGCCATCAAAAACAAATTAATTTTTTCTTTCATATTGTGGGGATCTCCGGGCACCGGGAAAACCACCCTTGCCAGGATCTACGCCGACGCCATCGACGCTGATTTTCATGAGTTATCAGCCGTCTCTGCGGGCAAAGATGATATTCGTCAGATCGCCGGAGAGAAGAACAAAGCCACCAAACCCATCGTCATCTTTTTGGATGAAATACATCGTTTTAACAAAGCCCAGCAGGACTTTCTTCTGCCTTTTGTTGAGTCTGGCAAGATTACCCTTATAGGCGCTACCACCGAAAACCCCAGCTTCGAAATTATTCCACCATTACTTTCTCGTTGTCGAGTTTTTGTTCTGAGGGAGCATACTCCAGAAGATATCGTCAAAATCATTGATCGGGCAACCAAGGCTCTAAAGACCAAGATGGATAATGATGTGAGGCAGTGGCTTTCGGAGTTTGCCAATGGGGACGCCCGCCAAGCCATTGGTCTCATCGAGTCCACCTACAATCTTTACAAAGACCTCACCATAGATAATTTCAAAAATGCTATTCAAAATAAATTTTTAAGGTTTGATAAAAAAGGAGAGGAGCACTACAACATCATTTCTGCCTTTATCAAATCCATGAGAGCTAGCAATCCGGACGCTGCCATTTACTATCTCGCGCGCTTAGTTGATAGCGGAGAAGACCCCTTGTTTATTGCCCGTCGCATGGTTATCTTCGCCTCCGAGGATGTTGGGGTAGCTGTCCCCACCGCCCTAGTAGTTGCCAATGCGGTTTTCCAGGCTTGTCAGCAAATAGGTTATCCCGAATGCGCCATCAATTTGGCCCATGGCGTTGCGTATCTAGCCGGCTGTACCAAAAATCGTTCGGCTTACGACGCCCTTCGTTCTGCTCAAGCCGATGTGTCTCTACATGGCAATCTACCCATTCCTCTAAATCTTCGAAATGCACCCACCAAATTGATGAAGGGACTCGGCTATGGTTCAGGATACGAAATGTATTCTCAAGAAGATCTTCTCCCCGAAAAGCTCAAGGGCAAAAAATATCTCAATAGAAATTAATTGGTTTTCAATACCTTATAATTGATTTTATCCATGAAGACCAAAACCTACCTATATATACTCGTCGGTCTGGGATTTTTTTTCTCCCTGGTCTATTTTAATTATTTCAAAGCACAGGAGGCTATAAAAAAAACTAGGCCCTCTCCACTATTGATCGAGTTGGTTTCCTATCCCGAGTTACTCGGTGTTGGTTCCAAGGGTACGTTTCTTTGGCATATTGAGTCCAGCCCTGATCTGTTTACTACCTTTACCACTATTTATTGGAGTTACCAATCCTCCCCCAGCGCTTTAACCAGGATGGATTCTCCTCAGGCTGTTGGTTATCCATACTACCTGCCAGACTTTTCTTCCGGCAAATATAGCCTACCCAATGATTTTGAACTCAGATATTTGTTCGACCAATCCAGTCGGGTTTTCTTTCGTGCGTACGCTAAAATAAGCAATGAACACCTTTGGTCCGAAGAGAAAAGCCTGGAGGTAATCAAATAATATGTTGCCTAAACAAAAATTTTCGTTCTCATTTTTTCTTATTATTACCGGACTCACCATAGTGGCCACCATACTCTTGGGCCTCAGATTCCTCGTTTTTTAATCTGTTAGCAATTTATCTCTTCATCTGCTAAAATCTTTAACTATGGCAGAAAATGACCTAAACGAACACCTACCTCAGACCAGTCTGGTCCCCTTCATCGGACTTAGGGAAGGCGTTATTTTTCCGAATACAGAAGCCGTCCTCACCTTTGGCCGGCCCGCTTCCATCTCCGGTATTAGTGAAGCCTACGCCAATGATCAGGAAGTCTGTTTTGCTTCCCAGAGAGATCCCAAAGCTAATACAGAAAGCCTAGCCGATTACTACACTGTCGGCACTATCTGCAAAATCACCAAAACCTTGCCGGTAAATGATGAGCTTCACGCCATCGTCAAAGGAATTCAAAGGGTCAACATTTCTCAGCTAGAAATACGCGACGGTCGTATGTGGTCAGTGGTTGAAGTCATAGAAGAAACCACCGAAATCTCACCCGAGATGATTACTTTGGGCAATCGTGCCGTGGCGGAATTCAAGAGAGCTCAAGATTTAGGCAAAGCCAATATTGACCCAAGCATCTTGACGAAAATCATCAGCAGCGCCGATCCCTATCTTATTGCCAATCAAATATCAGCGGTTCTTGAAGTCAAGAACAATGAGAAGCAGAAACTTTTAGAAGAAAGTTCTACCGAAAATAGACTAAATTTCATCTGTAAACGTCTCAATGAAGAAATAAAGATATTGGAATTGGAGAAAAAGATCGAAAACAAAACTCAAAAAAGATTCGACGAAAGCATGAAAGAGGCGGTTCTTAGGGAAAGGATGAGAGCCATTCAAAAGGAGCTCGGAGAAGGCGGCGAAGAGGAAGAGATCGGAGAATTAAAGGGGAAACTAAAAAAAACCAAACTCCCCAAAGAAATATATGCCAAAGTCAACAAGGAGTTAGAGCGTCTGGCCAAACTATCTATTCACAATCCGGAAACTTCATATCTCAGAACTTGGATCGAGACAGTTCTGGAACTTCCTTGGGGTGAATTCACTAAAAGTAGTTACTCACTTTCCAAAGCCGAAAAAATTCTCAACCAGGATCATTATGGTTTAGAAAAGGTCAAGGAAAGAATATTGGAATACATTGCTGTTATGAAACTCAAATCGGAACAAATAAAAAACACCAAAAAACACTCAGCTGTATCACCAACCATCCTTTGTTTTGTGGGACCACCAGGGGTTGGTAAGACCTCAGTCGGACGATCAATTGCCAAGGCCATTGGTCGTAAGTTCGTCAAGATGTCTTTGGGTGGGGTCAAAGATGAAGCTGAGATTCGTGGTCACCGCCGTACCTATGTCGGTGCGATGCCGGGCAGAATAATTCAATCAATTAAAGACAGTGGTTTTAACAACCCAGTTTTTATGTTGGATGAAATCGACAAAATTGGTGCCGATTTTCGTGGCGATCCCAGCTCCGCTCTTCTTGAGGCTTTAGATCCAGAACAAAACTTTGCTTTCCAGGATCATTATCTCGATATTCCTTACGATCTATCTCGGGTGCTTTTTATCACTACCGCTAACATTCTCGATACCATTCCACCGGCACTTCGGGATCGTTTGGAAATTATCGAATTCTCCGGCTACACTGAAGAAGAAAAATTTCATATTGCCAAGAAATATTTAATTAAGAAACAAGCCGAGGTAAACGCCTTGGACCCCATAGATGTCAATCTTGGTTCTCCCATACTGCGCTACCTTGTTCGCTACTATACCCGTGAAGCCGGCGTCCGAAATTTGGAAAGACAGGTCGCTTCTATCATGCGTAAAGCCGCCAAAGTTAAGGCTTCCGGTAAGGAGTTACCAATTGTCGTTACCAAAGAGCTGATCCATAAATATCTTGGTCCCATTATATTCAGCCATACTTTGGCCGAGGATACAGATCAAATTGGTCTGGTAACCGGTCTGGCTTACACTAAGGTCGGTGGGGACATCTTATTCATTGAAGTTGCCCTCATGCCAGGGCAGGGTAAAATTACTCTCACTGGGCAGCTTGGAGATGTTATGAAAGAGTCGGCCAAAGCTGCTTACTCCTACGTTCGTTCTCACTGTCACGAACTAGGCATAAAAGAACAGTTAATTGCCAAGTCTGACATTCATATTCATGTGCCAGAAGGTGCCGTACCCAAAGACGGACCCAGCGCAGGTTTGGCTATTACCACCGCCATCATTTCCACCTTCACCAAAAAGCCGGTCCCGAAAGATCTGGCTATGACAGGGGAGGTTACCCTTCGGGGACGGGCTTTGGAGATTGGTGGAGTCCGCGAAAAAGTTGTAGCCGCACATCGTGCCGGCATTAAACAGGTTATTCTTCCCAAAGAAAACGAAAAAAACATGGTAGATGTACCAGACAAAGTAAAAAAGGATCTTAAGTTCTTCTTCGCCAGGAGTATGGACGACGTAGTCAAGATCGTCTTCGGCTAAGGAGAACCCCCACAATTATTGATATCACTCCAAAAATCATGGCCGTTGGCACTCCATTAATTCTCCAGATTATTTCATAGGGTCTCAGGCCTTCAAGTAGTATTCTGATGACCCCATAACCTATCAGATAGATGCCAAGAAGTTTTCCAGAATATGCCTTCTTTTTTCTTAGGATCAAAAGAATCATAAAAAGAGACAGATTCAATAGTGCTTCATAGGCAAAAAGGGGCTCACCGTTTTTGCCATATAGTTCTCCGTTCACCCAATTCCCCAGTCTTCCTATAGCTTGAGCGATCGGCGCGCCAAGAGCAAAAGCTTCCAAAATTGGGCGGACACTTTTCTTTTTGAATAAGCTAAAAAGAAGAACACCTATTACTGCTCCGGTTACGGCCCCCCAGATTCCCAGGCCGCCTTCCCAAACAGCCCAGATCTTCATTAAATTATATTGATAGTATCTGCCCCAATAATCTATGACGTGATAAAGTCTGGCTCCGATTACTCCACCTGACAGTGCCCACAAAAAAGATTCTTCGATTTCCGCTTTCATTCTCGGAAAGGAGATGATAACTGCCTCAGTCCCTATCCATATTCCTAGACCCAGTATTACTCCGTAAAGATGTATCGTAATTCCCAGGAATTCAATCACTCTTTAGTTTACTGATAAAACTTTCCACCTTCATCATTTCTGGTTCATTATTCTGTCTTGTCTTTACTTCAATTTCATTTGCAGATACGTTTTTCTCAGAAACAACTACTCTCCAGGGACATCCGATCAAGTCAGCATCAGAGAACTTGATTCCCGCGTTGATATCTCGGTCATCCCACAGCACTTCGATTCCGTTATCCTGAAGTAGTTGATAAATCTGTTGGGCCCTGTCACCTTGCTTGATGTCAATCAAATGTACCGTAAAAGGAGCCACATTTTTTGGCCAAATAATTCCTTTATCATCATGAAACTTTTCCACGATTACTCCCATGGTTCTGCTGACGCCAATTCCGTAGCAACCCATCACCGGATAAATAGATTCTCCGGTGGATGTGGCCACTTTTAGATCAAACGCTCTGGAGTATTTATGTCCCAAATCAAAGACATTCCCTACTTCAGCCGCCACAGAGGGCTTCAGTTTTGATTCGCCGCATTTGGGACATTTATCACCCTCCTTGTACTGGCTTAAATCGTCTACGTTAGCACAGAACTCACAAGAGCCACAATACAAAATATTTACTTCTCCGGCATCGGTCAGGACCTCAAACTCATAGGAAATTTTCTCCGAGAAAGATCCTCCAGAAGCCTCTGTCACCTTGGCGTCCAGTCCCATCCTGGAAAAAACTTTTAGATAAGCCGCTTTGGCAATTGCATAGAATCTATCAAAGTCAGTTTGATCCAGATGAAAAGAGTACATATCCTTCATCAAGAACTCTCTTCCTCTCATTATCCCGGACTTCGATCGGAGCTCGTCTCTAAATTTCCATTGAATATGATACGGCATTTTTGGCAAGTCCCGGTATGACTTGATGAACTCTTTCATGGTTGGGGTCACAACCTCTTCTTGAGATTGTCCCAAAGCATAATCTCGATCAGTTCTGCTTTTTAACTTAAATAAGACATCAATAGATTCCCAGCCTCCGGTTTTTTTCCAAATCTCGGCCGGGTGTAACATAGGCATCAGAATCTCTTCTCCACCAATGGCATCCATCTCTTCACGGATAATCTTTTCAATATTTCTCAGAACTCTTAAACCGAAAGGTAGGTAAGTATAGACACCGGCCATCAACTGTCTGACGAAACCCGCCTGGACGAGTAGCTTGTGATTCACCGTTTCGGCGTCTTTTGGAGGCATTTTTTCGGGCTTCACACCCATTCTGCTCATTTTCATAAGGATATTATAGAGTACTCTGCTAATATAAATTAGTGATTACTCTTAGTCCCGTTACTATTATCAAGGCTTCCGGTGAGCAAGAGCCCTTTGATGAGTCAAAGCTAGTAAAATCTCTGGCCAAAACCGGCCTTTCTGTTGACGTTGCTTCCCAAACGGTCGATTATCTCAAGCGCCATCTCCGGACCGGCATCACCACCAAAGATATACATGAACACGTCTCCTCTTATCTCAAAGAAAACGCACCGGTCAACAACTACTACAACTACGGTCTCAAGCGAGCCATCATGGATTTGGGTCCTTCTGGGCATCCCTTTGAGACGATTGTTTCCGACGTTCTTACTGTTTATGGCTACAAAACGGAGGTTGGCGTCATTGTATTGGGCAAATGTGTCACCCACGAGATCGATGTAGTAGCCAAGAAGGATAATAAACAGTTTTTTATTGAGTGCAAATTTCATAATAGCCCCGGTATTAAAACCGATGTTCAAGTTGCTCTGTATACTTACGCCCGTTACCTGGATATCAAGTCGGCCATGGAGCACAGCCACGGTACTGATATTGCCTATTTTCCTTGGTTGGTCACCAATACCAAGGTCACCTCGGAGGTCTTTGATTATGCCGGCTGTGTGGGTCTAGAGCTCACCTCATGGCTTGACCCAAAAGGCCACGGTATGTCGGACTTGATTATGTCCGCCGGTCTTCATCCGGTTACTCTTGCCTATCAAATTCCGAGGTTCAAGATCAATTTACTGCTGGAGCGGGGCATTGTTACCTGCGCCAGGCTCAAGGGTGCCATTCAAGAAAATCATGTTTCGGACATCCTTACCCGCGAGGAAATAAATACGACTTCTCTGCATATCAAAGAAATTTGCAAAACCTAACACTGTCATTCCCGACCTGGGTGGGCTGAAAGTCCCGAACTGGTGAGGGAAATCCATAAAGGTGACACACAATGAATAATTTGTTTATACGAATCGTTATAATCAGCCTTGCATTATTCGGAGTGTATAAAATGTTTCCTCAAATTTCCAAACCAGTTGACTACTACATCAAGAATCCTCAGTTCCAGTCTTCAGTCATTGTTCCCGCTATAGCAACAGTCAACAAAGTTCTTCCTGAAAAGATTCAAATCCCCACCCCCAATATTATGGGAGTCTCTACTGAATACACCCAATCTCCAATCTCTTCGATCACCGAGGAAATCAGTAAACAGGCGGCGAGTGTCGCCGCCAGTCTGGTTGAAAAATCGTCCAAGGCTGTCTCTGACCAATTCTGCAGTGCCCTTCTCGAGAAAATAAAAAGCGAGTGCGGCAAATAAGTGCATTGTCTTTACCGCACCAATAACCAATAACTCCGCACCATTAACTAAGTGTCACTCCGATCATATCTAATTTAGGTAAATACCTCTTTATCTCACCTCTGAATTTCTCCGCCAAATTAGCTGAGTAAGTTGCGTTTTGGGTATTTTCCATGTGACCACAGAGTTTGTTTTCATAAGCTCTGACAATCTCCATTATCTTTGCCCCCTCTTTATTAAAATCCTCTTGCCACTTTCTCGGATCAAGTTCGTATTTATCATGGAGTTTCTGAAATTCGTCAAATTCTTTCTCGTATTTGGTGACCATTTCTTCAAATATTTCCCTAAATTTTGTAGCCATAAAAGAGATTCTACCATCCCAAACCCAGTCTTTCACCTTGTCCATCTTGAGTTCTTGAGTTTTTGCTCGTACACTTACCTTATGACAAGGACAGCCGTCGGTTTAGTCGGCCCCATAGCTTCGGGAAAAGGGGAGGTAGTCAAGTATTTAAAAAAGTTGGGATTTACCGTCTTTAGTCTCTCGGACCGTGTTCGAGAAGAAGTTTGCGTTCGAGGGTTACCTCTGTCTAGAGAAAATCTCCAAAATATAGGCAACGAACTTCGTGAAACTTATGGTGGACATATTTTAGCAGAAAGAACCTTAGAAATGCTAGGCGACTTTGAGGGCAATATCGTCATCGACTCGATCAGAAACCCTTCCGAAATTGAATTTCTCAAAGAGGCTTTGGGAATTACTATCATCGGTATAGACGCTTCGCCTGAGCACCGGCTCGAATGGTATATAGATCGCGCCTGGAAGAGAGGTGAAGATGGCACGATGGAAAAAGATTTTGTCAAAGCAAACAGTCGTGATCTGGGCCTGGGGGAAAATAATTTTGGTCAGCAAGTTGGCCGTTGTTTGGCGATGGCTGATGTGATTATTCAGAATGAAGACACTAAAAAACATTTACTGGAAGCTGTCGATTATTATCTGATTTCCGAACTTGGTTTCAGCCCGGAAGGCACTCGCCGTTCCAAGGAAAAATAAAAAACCCCTATTTCTAGGGGTTCATGTATTACAGATCGGTACTCAAGGATCCGTGCATGGTAATGTGGATATCTCTATTCGGCATTTTACCTCCAAGGACGGCATATACTGCCAGTCTAATGGCCGTAATAAGGGTGGCCGCCTTCCACTGTTGGAGATTGAAATCATGAAGAATGACGCTTACCCCCCTTGTTATCGTGGCGGAAGAGACGGAAACTGTGGTTTCGATTTTCGTAACTTTCAAGATAACATTCTGGATTGCAGCGATTAGATTGTTTGCGGTAATTTCTGACACGTTGGAAAGATAAAGGGATACATTTTTCATACAGCCTCCATAAAAGATCTATTTAGCTCAAAGAGCTCGCCTATTCTACCAACCTCATAACCTAAAAGCAAGAATATCCGTTTGCCACCA
>PFUC01000068.1 GCA_002789895.1 Candidatus Collierbacteria bacterium CG_4_9_14_3_um_filter_43_16 | reverse complement strand
CCTTGGCATTTACTACGCCCCAAAACCGGAAAAGAAATCCCTTTCTTGATTCTTATTAGTTTTCTGGCCACTTTTGCCTTTTCGAGGTTTGTGACGTCTCTTCCATTTCCCAATCTGTATCTCAAGGTCAGAGATATCCACGTTCATCACTTTGCCTATGGCATCTTCATCTTGGGCATTGTCGGGTTTCTCAGCCTGGTTTTGGAAAGGACAGACAAGCTCAAACTCCAACTTTCCGTAATCTATGGAATTGGCTTAGGACTGGCCTTCGACGAGTTTGCCATGTGGATACAGCTAGAAGACGTCTATAAAGACCGGTCCACCTACGACGCCATCGTCACCATCTCCCTTATTCTTTTAAACATTGTTTATTTTGCCGATTTCTGGAAAAAATGGGGCCACCGCCTCGGCCTTCTCCTCAAACGCCTCTTCACCTAGCTTCTCGCGCATCTAAAAAGATTTGATACAGCTCTTTCATAAAAGCCAGGTCAAATTGCCGACCCTCCGAAATGTATTTTTCTATTAAAGAAAAATCAGTAATCTTTTCACCAAGCTCATATATTGATAGTTCATCTACCGTCTTTTGTCTCAGTTCTGTTGGAAGTTATACTGGTTTCGAAGCTTCAGTCTCTTCATCGTATATCTCCCTCCACCCGTCTGTGAGTTTTTTGTACGGTCCTCCGTTTTTCCACTTTTCGGAACCGCTTTCTTCCATTACCGCTTTGGTAATTTCGTGAAATCTTTTTTCATCGACTCGAAACACAATTGTCGCATGAATTGGAACACTCTCTTCAGGAATGTCCTCCTGTAATCTACTGTTGGCATATTGGTCAAGATATATGCGGTAAGTTCGACTTCGGGCTCCAGGTACCCCAGCTGATTTTTCATTAGTGCGGTCCTCATTATTATGATTTTTTCATCACCACCAGCCTTATTTAATACATCCAAAAATACTGGATTATTCCCCTGAAATTCATGGTGGATCTCTTCGTGGATTATCTTTGTAATGACCCTTCGCTCTTCTTCTTCAAATTCTTTTTATCCATCATTTGGTAAACGGGTTGCTTCACCTAACCAATAAAAAACATCTGTATCCCCTCCAGGAAGGAGCATCTTGTCAACAAGCCCTGAAGCCGGTCCCCCTTTCGAGGTATCTTTTTGTGCCATAAAATGAAGATCGACGTTTGATTTTTCCGGAGCTACCTTACCAAAAAAAACAGCAATTCCCTCTAAAGATTTCGATATTTGCATACGATGCTTTACTTCGTAATCAGTTAACCTATTTTTCCATTCGGTAATTACCGGCTCAGCCACTTGCCAGATCTTTTCCGACTTTTTTCTCAGCTCACTTTCGTTTGGATCATCCATCATTCCTTCAGGGGGATCATTGAGTTCATCCATTATTTAAACACAATCTCCGATAACTTCTTTGAAATATCATTTGGATATTTATCCTGCCAGACGTTTCTACCAATCGCAATTCCCCTTGCTCCTGCCTTCATGGCGCCTTCAATCTCCAAGTCCAGATTTTCCCAATCGACTTTCTTTCCACCCTGTGCCAGCACGCCGGTCTTTCCCGCCGCTCTCACGACCCACTCAAAGCTTTCCGAATCCCCTGTGTAAGGGACCTTGACGAAGTCCGCGTTCAGTTCCATTCCAATCCTAGCTCCATAAGCCACCACATCTCGATCTGCTTCTCTACCGGCTACCTTCCTGCCTCTTGGATACATCCAAGCGATCACAATTATACCTCTAGCATGTGCCTCATCTTCTATCTTAGAAAACTCCACCATCATTCGTTCCTCGATTTCACTTCCCACGTAAATCGAATATCCCACTCCTATTGCTCCCAAAGAAGCGGCTTTCTCAACAGTACAAAGTTGTAATGACAAAGGTTCTTCTCCTTGAAACGAAGTTTTCCCATTTAATTTCACGATTAGTGGAGGTACATTTTGGACTTGTCCTGAGCTAGCCGAAGGATAATATTTAGCCGCCACCCCTTCTTGAAATACCACTCCCGAAAAATATCCGTTCTTGGCAATCTCCATAATGTAGGCTGGATCCACGGTTTTCTCATTAAAGTCGACCGGCCCATGTTCAAAACCTTGATCATAGGCCAAAAGCATTACTTTTCCGTTTTTTTCAATCCTTGTAGTATCTATCATATTTCCATTATTCCATAAAGGCTTTCTCGCCACTCAAATCGTCCTTAATCTCTTGATGTGGAGGCATCTCCAAATCGAACTCCTCTAGATACTGCATCACTTGTTCAGGTGTTGTTGCAATTTTGTAAACTCTCAAAGCCCCGGGCCTAGCACCTATTTTCATGTTTTTGACCAGCTCTTCTACAATCGGATACCAAAATCCACCGTACAAAATTAATGGTTTATGATGACCAAAATAAAGGTAAGCAAGTCCCCATGCCATACCCAGTTCGGACAGTGTTCCCGTTCCTCCGTTAAAGATAACGTATGCATCTCCCAGCTCCAGTAGTTTCATCGTTCTATCCACGTAGTTATTCATGATGATTTCCTTATCGGCTTTGTTCTGTGGATCTTTTCCTTCAAAGTTTTCAATAAATTTAGGATAAAAAGTAGCTACCGAAGCCACTCCACCGCCCTCGTGAGCTCCTTCCGTAGCCGCCCTCATCACCCCAGGCCCACCACCGTTAACAACTTCCAATCCATTCTGAGCAATTAGTCTCGTCACGTCCACCGTCTCTTTATATAGTGGGTCTGCTGGAGGACAGTCTGCGAAGCCAAAAATAGTAACTGCTTTTAAATTCTTGAACGTCATACACCAATATATCACGTGTCACCGTGTCACCGTGTCACGCAACTTCGTCATTGCGAGGAATACAACCGAGTTTACCCGCCGTGGCGGGTGGCAATCTATACATATCATCCAACCAAACTTTCCAATCTCTTTAGTTCCTCTTCAACATTTTCTGCATTTAGGAGATCGGATCCGACTGCAAACTCCATCCCCAAAAAGCTTTTGTTGAACTCGTCCTCCGCAATTTCCTGAGACCACTCGGCTATCAAACATTTTTTAATATTCTCAACATTCAATCCCCCATCCACCACAATATTCACAAATTCACTCATTTCTCTGACTTTTTTTATTTTTGCCAGCACTCTCTCATCAAACTTTTGCACTCCCTGACTTCCCGCTTTCACACTCATCAGCAACACTCCATCAATATTGTTTATCATCTCCTCTAAGCCATCGAGTGGGGTGTCAATGTCAAAAGCCAGTCCGGCCTTCATCCCCGCCGCCTCCGTGTCTGCAATAAACTTGGCTCTGTCTTCCATTTTTTCGACGTGCCCATATAGCGCTGTCATTCCCGCCGCCGCACATCTATCCACCCATTCCTCCGGCCTTTCTACCATCAACTGTCCTTCAAAATCAACAATCGTATCTATATTTAGCAGTATCTCAGGCATTACTGTTTCGATCGGGGCAAATTTGCCATCAATAATATCCATTTGCACCCGCTTAGTTATCCCCCAAACTTTCTTAAGCTTCTCCTCAAAAGCCGTTATATCTTTCTCCAATATCGCGGGAACTATGGTGACCATTAAATTAAGTTGTCTAATTTCATAATTCGTCTTTTGTATTTATCATCTTCTGACTTTTTTTCCGTTAAAAAAATCTTTATCATTCGGATCACCATCTCTTCATCAAAATAATCCGAAGGAACGGAAAGAGCGTTGATATCGTCGTCAACTCTTCCCTTGCGAACCGCCTCAGTATCAAAGGCCAGACCACATCGTACTCCCGCAAACCTATTGGCGGCGATAACCATCCCAAAACCATTCCGGCAAAACAGTATCACTCTGTCACTTGAAGAAGTTACCGCTTTCACCGCCTGCTTCGCAAAATACACATAGTCATCCTCAGCCACCAAATTCGCCGCCCCAACATCCTCCACCGTATATCCCTCAGTGGCTAGCCATTTCTTAATTAACTCCTTCATCTCAAACCCTCCATGATCCGTACCCAATATTACTTTCATTACCTCTACTATATCAAACCAAGCGATTATTTTATTGTTGGGTGCAGAAGACTAGCCAACAAACCACACGGAACATGCGCATATTGAGGAGTATTTCTCCGAAATCCCAGGTATGCCCCGTGGGACGAGCTGACAGGTATCCCGCCTACCTGGAGGCGGGACGAGATAGTAACGCGTGAGTATGATTTTTGGCGGGCTTCGAACCCAAGACAAATTAATCAAGACCCAACTCTGCCCGCAGTTCCGGCGACATTGCATCCACACTCCAGGGCGGATCCCAAACCAGATCGATAGTTACATTCTTAACTTCAGGGACATCCTTCATCGCCTCCCTCACCATCTTGTCTATCACAGGAGCTAATGGGCATCCCGGGCTAGTCAAAGTCATCTCAACTTCCGCTTTACCGGCCTCATATCTGACATCGTAAATTAGACCCAAGTCCACAATACTTACGCCCAATTCCGGATCGATCACCTTTCTCAAGGCTTCGCGGATCTTATCTTCTGTTATTTCCATCACCTTATTTTAAACTGGGCCTCGATCAAAACAAAGACCCCCCAAATACCCAGTGTCAGGCCAACCAGCATCCATTGCGTACTAGCTAACCATAGATCAGTTCCAAACGCTCCCATAAACGACAACATCGCACATCCGATTGAAGCATATATCAACACCTTTCCTACCATTAGCTTGTCTTTATTCCTCATTCATCACACCTCCTCCCGTAAAATTTATTACAGATACCCTCACCTTATATTCAGTATAGCAAACGCATTTGTTCTATTTTCCCCATCTCTTTCTGAACAAATCAATATATTTGTCTAGATTCGATTTTGTCATCGTCTTAAAACTGTCGCCTATCCAAATAGATCCCTTGTATTTCTTCAAAAAGTCAAACTGTTCACTCATTTGAGATTTCGACAATCCGGCATGCCCTCTGCCGACAAAACAATCGGCATCATTAATCCATACTTTTCCATTCAAAAACAGTCTGGCACTATTGTTTCTCATACTCTCTTTAAACATATAGCCATTTATCATTTTTCCAAAAAAAGGGATTTTAGAAACATAAGGATTGAGTGTATCTATACCCACCCGAGCAGAATCCACTACCCCCACAAGCGGTGATAGCTGGGAAATCGCTGACATCAAGTGAATTCTTTCTCCGGCAGTAGATCGAATCACTTCATAGCCCATTCTCAAAGCCTGTGCCCGAGTCACAGGCAAGAAATATCTGTCTGAAAAGCAAACCGGATAAGTAAAATCTATTTTCAGCATTTCAAATCCCCAATCCATGAATTGTTTAACCACTTTTCTAATATATTTTTGCACCTCAGGAAGAGTCGGGTCCAATACTTTTAACGAAAATTGCGGTAATAAATCCAATGGAGAACTCAGTCTTCCTTCAATTTCTCTACCGGATTTATTTCTCAAGAACCAATCCGGGTGCTGTTTGTACAGATTACTTTTGGGATCTGCCACATACGGAGCACACCAAATTCCCGCCTTCAACCCCATCTTTCGAATCTCGTTTACCATTACCTTCATTCCGGACGGAAAACTATTATTTATCTCCAGCCAGTCTCCCCAAGTGCAATACCCGGCATCAATCTCTACATATTTAAGACCCGTCTTGCCCGGGAACAAGGTCAGAGATCGCAGTTGACTGCGTAGATACTCCTCGCTCACTATGTTCCCTTGAAAGTAATAAGCACAGCAAAGTCCCACCGGGGGGTTTTTCACACTTCTAGTTTTAGAGTACTTTGCTATTAAATCTGCATAGTCTTCTAAAGTCTCTTTTGCCTTCCGACCCCAAACTAAGGCAATTTTCTCAGAGACCAATTTTTCATCTGGCTTAAGTCTATAGTCATCCAATTGACAAGTAATCCTTACTTTCAGACCGTCTTTACCTTCCTTGAGATAAATCTGGGTAAACTGATCCGCAGATGTGACTGCTCCAAAAACACAATTCTTCTCGGAAAATACCACCTGAGTAAACCATTCATTCACCATACTTCCCTCAAGATAGCCAAAATTCTTCATAAATGAGTTTGAGTTCTGGTCCCTTTTAAGAATAATTCTTTTTCGCTTAGTTTCCTTTACTTGTGTTCTATATCCCGAAAAGCTCGACTGCCCCCAACCATTCTCAAGTACTTTCTCCACCTTTCCGGTCAACAAAAATTCGGCCACCACCATCGATTTCACCAAGACATCTTCTTCTCCAATGTTTCTCAACTCTACCTGCACGACAAATTCATTTTCTCCTCCCTCCACCACTTTCCTTTTTATACCCAATATTCCTACATTGTCGGAGACAATAAACTTGTTGTTTCCTTCTTTCTCTATAAAAACGCCATATTCTGAACTAAAAATATTTCTCATAAAAAATGTGTTCCTCCCGCACCCCTTTTTCTTTCAGATTCTTTTCCATCTCCGTGATCATGTTCGGTGCACCACATAGATAAACCAATGTTTTGGACCAATCTTGTTCGAGCTGGTTAACCACGGTATCCACATGTCCGGCAAATCCAGGCCAGTCCTCAGTTGGTTTCGAAATGACGATATCGTGTTTAAAATTGTCAAAATCTCGGTTTATATTATCCAGTTCTTTTAGCCAATAGAGTTCTTCGGGGTGGCGCATTCCCCAAACAAGTCTGACTTCATTGGCAAAATGTTTTCGATATAATAGATCCTCGATCATCGGTTTGAAAGGAGCTATCCCGGCTCCGGTAGCCAAAAAAAGTATCTGTTTTGTTTCGAACAACAATAGTGAGTCGATGGTAAACCTGCCCAAGAAAGCCAAAACCTCGACACTGTCTCCCACCTTTAGCCCAAGTATATATTTTGATCCCACGCCCATCGGTGTCACATCTACCAACAAGTCAATCACGTTTTCGTTTGGCAAACTAGCTATTGAATAAGACCTTCTTACACCATCCTCAGCCACTTTCAGGCTGGCATATTGGCCAGGTATGAACTCCACCTTCTTGTCAAAACCGATCCTAACCAGATAATTGTTTCCAGCCAAATTTTCCTTATATTCCACGCTTCCTAACAATTTTTCAGGCAACATGAGATTATTTTACTATTTACTAACGATTAAATAGCCGACAATTATCAAAGCTGCCCCCAAAATAAACCTCATCCATTTGGTGTTTTTATGCTCCCACTCCTTCATATCCACCACCTGTTTCCCTTCACCCATTACCACCAAAATCAACACCAAGGGTAAAATGAAAATCAAATTGTAATAGAGAAAAAGAGATAGCACTTGATACCATGGCAAACCTGACCTGGCTATCACAGCAGTCGTCCCAATATATAGTGGCATCATACAAGGAGTCGCAAAAATCGTGGTTAGTATTCCAATTAGTGCCGCTACCCCCACACTCGTCTTCGCCATCAACCTATTTATCTTTTCAAAGCCAATTTTAGGCATCCGCAGATGAATCGGCAGGTCCTGCCAAAAAACATCTTTTAGCTGAATTAGTCCTGCCAAAGCCAATGCACCTCCAATTACATATTTGAAGATCCCCGCAAACCACGATCTCTGAAAATAAAAAGCCGCGCTATAAAAAACGAGTCCCAATAGTAGATAGGTTACAAACGTGCTGAGTACATAGGTAAAGCCAATTTTATAGATCCATTTATTCTCTTTGCTTCTCCCTCCGAAGACCAACAGATATCCCAAAAATGTGATCATCATCCCGATTCCGCAAGGATTAATCCCGTTAGTCAAAGCAGTTATGGTGAGTATCGGCAGACTTATTTGCATTTTATTAAATTCCAAGAAGTTGTTTAACCTTATCAACCACAAATGGTGCTCCCACCTGTTCTCCATTTACAAAAAAGGTCGGTGTACCGGAAAGCTGTAGTGAGGCGGCCAAATCGGCGTCAACTTGCACATTCTGAGCCGCTTCATTAGATGCCAATTTTTCTCTAAATATTTTTTCGTCCAATCCCAAGCTCCTCGCATAGTCCGCAAAACTATCTTCGGGTTTATTCACTGCCGACCATTCCTCCTGTTTGTCATACAATACCGCCACCATCTCAAACCCCTTACCCATGATTCTTGCCGCTTCGGCCGCCTTAGCGGAAATCAAAGCATAACGATGCAACGAAGCTGGTAATGGGAAAAGCCTTGTTACAACCTTCACCCCTGGCATATTAAACAGTTCTTTCGTTTGTATATCCGCCGCCTTACATGATGGGCATTGCATATCCGAAAAGTTGACGACCGTCACTCTTGTCTCACCATTCTCCTTTACAAACCTTGCACCCACCAACAGCACACTCTCTTCTACCTTTAGTGCACTCTCCGACCCTGCCATCTTGGACAATCCCCAAATAGCCACCAGCAAAAGTGCCGCACATCCGATAGTCACTTTTAAGATCAATTTCCAATCATTCATATACTATTGTCATTCCGACCGAATTCCAGGAGACCTGCCTGCCGTAGGTCGAAGATATCGTGTCTTCACGATCTGGTCTCACTCCACTCATGTCATTCCCGACCCCCGCCTACAAGAGCTGATGCTCTAGCATCTGCGGGCAGGTGCTCGGGAATCTATATAAATTTTAATTACTTTCAAATATTTTTAATAACCCTCGATAAGCGAGTGTAGCACATTTCATTCTACCAACATTTACTTCTCCACCCAACATCTCGACGATCCCTGCCTCTCCAAATTTTTCCAGGTCGGCTTTACTCATCCCCACAATCTTCTCCGACAGCATACTTGCCGCCGCTGTTGAAATCGCGCACCCCACCCCCCTCCACTTCATCTCTTTAATCACCAAATCATTTCCCTTCTTGAGTTCTTGATTCCTTGAGTTCTTGGGTTCTGTTTTTACCTGTATCTGTATCATATCCCCGCATGAGGCGTTCGATTCGTCCATACTGATGTCTGCATGATCCATCTCCCCAAAATTTCTTGGATTCTTGTAGTGATCTATGATTACATCTTTGTAGTCACTCATTTTTTCTCTTTTCCGACCTCTCATAATTCATTCTGTTTTGATTCCAGTATCTATCTGAGTCGCTTCGACCTTCAACCCAAGAAGTTTTTCTTTCTTTAACCTTTCCAGACTCAAGAGTCGTTCTCGATTTTATAAGTTTTAGTCTTCCCAGTCTGTGAACCTCAGAACCTAACATTCTTTCCTCACCTTTCTTGTTTTTTCGTCTCTTTGTTAATCGATCTACCTGTCTTTGAAGTATGGACCTCGCGTTACCTACGAACCTAATCACTCTTGCTCCTTTTGCGATTACCTCACTCTCTTCAATTCCATACCAAACAGCGCCTATTGGCTCAACCTCATAAACAAACCAATCTCCTTTAAGCTTTTTCCATTCACCTTCATCTTTATGAACCTCTATTAACCAGTCTGGTGGCAACACTTTGGTCCCCGCAATTGTGTAATGTGGTAATGGGTTGTCAGATAAGAAAACGACCTTTCTATCGCCATCAGATGGGCAGATCTCCTCACCAACCTTTATTCTATTTGGCGAAACATGATACAGCTTCGTAGGCTTTTCTCTCGATT
Organism: Candidatus Collierbacteria bacterium CG_4_9_14_3_um_filter_43_16; assembly: GCA_002789895.1. Lineage (GTDB taxonomy): Bacteria > Patescibacteriota > Microgenomatia > UBA1400 > MFAQ01 > UBA10133. The sequence continues at coordinate 1,342 of PFUC01000068.1, read as the reverse complement.
CTACCTTTCTTGCTCTCTCCTGATTTCTAAACGAAAAACCGACTTCATCAGTTATTTCTCTCATAAGTTAAGCAAATACTTTTGGTACCTCTTTTAATTTTTCCACCAGATAATCAACTTCTTCTTTAGTATTGTAAAAATAAAAAGTTGCCCTCACCATGGCAGTTACTCCAAATCCGGTGACGAGTGGCGCCGCACAGTGCTGACCGGACCGCACAGCAATGCCAAAACCATCCAAGATCTGGGCCACATCATGAGGGTGGACACCAACCACATTAAAGGCTAAAGCACCCCCCCTATCCTCAATGTCTCTCGGACCATAAAGTGTTATCAAACCCGCATTTTCCAATATAGACATTTTATTCAAAGCATAATTTATTAGTTCTTTTTCGTGTTCGCGGACGTTATCCATTCCAATTTTTTCCAAATAATCCACCGCCGCCCCCAACCCAATTATGCCGGCAATATCTGGCGTCCCAGCTTCAAATCTACTCGGAATCTCTGCCCAAGTTGACCCCGTGATTTTTACTTCTCCAATCATGTCTCCTCCGTACAAAAATGGTCTCATTTTGGAAAGAATTTCTTTCTTACCCCACAATACTCCCGTCCCTGTTGGCCCCAGCATTTTGTGTCCTGAAAAAGCCACAAAATCTGCACCCAAAGTTCTTACGTCCACTTTCATATGAGGCACCATTTGCGAAGCATCTATCAGTACTTTAACCTCAGGTGACCTCTCTTTGATCATTTTGATCATTGCTTTCGTATTCGGTAAAGTTCCGAGAACGTTAGATGCACCGGTTACCGCAAACAACTTTACCTTTCCATCAGTAATCAATTCTTCAAAACTTCCCATCCTTACCATCAATCCATTCTCGGAAAATACCTTATCTTGAGCTCTTGATTCCTTGAGTTCTTGAGTTCTTAATTTCAATCTTCCTTCACCATCCACGTCAATAATCCTCAGTTCGGCATTCTTTTCTCTACAAAGCACCTGCCAAGGAACCAAATTCGAGTGGTGTTCTAGTCGGCTCACCAGCACAGCATCTCCTTCGTTTATATGATCTTTTCCCCATGAATACATTATTAAGTTCAAGCTCTCACTGGCATTTCTGGTGAAGATAATTTCTTCCGGTCTCCCACCAATAAAATCAGCTACTTTCTTTCGTGCCTCATCCACTAGGCGGGTCGACTCTACCGACATTTCGTATACTCCTCTGTGAATATTTGCATTTGTATTCCTGTAATAGTCATCCATCGCCTTGATCACACTCTCCGGCTTCTGGCTGGTCGCCCCACTGTCCAGATACACCAAGTTATGTCCATGAACCTTTCTTTTTAAAAT
>PFUC01000025.1 GCA_002789895.1 Candidatus Collierbacteria bacterium CG_4_9_14_3_um_filter_43_16 | reverse complement strand
GTTTAAAAACAATTTTTCCTCTTCAGTTAAGCGACCAGTTTCTTCTCGTTTCCGCTTGCTTGGCTCACACCACCAATATGTATCTTTACCAATGAACTGGCCTCCATCGACCATCATATTGCCCATCAACACTCTATCGTCGTCTATCACCCTCATACTCGATACCACAGGGATTCCAATAGATTTCAGAAACTTCCATCTTTCATAGTACCGCTCGGCATCTGTCTGATCATGTCTTTCGTCTCCAAACAAGTGATGTACATAATCCAGATCAGCAATCTTCACGACAGTCGAAATTCGATGCCCAGAGGCTTCGCCATCAGCTCGCAATGGTTCAAAAACCGCCTTAGATTTTCTATATGCACCAGTTAGCCCATCCACACTTAAATCCGTTGCCTTCAACTGAACTCTGGCCGTATTGCCCTTTTTGAGAACCACAATTTCTCCTTGCTCAACAGCATGATTAACCGTCATGGTCTAATGAGTTTGATAACGTCTCTCACCGTAATCAGTACCATCAGGCCAATAAGAAAGAACATACCAACGGTGTGAACATAACCTTCGATTCTGTTTTTGAGTTTCTTCCCAATAATTTTTTCAATACCTAAGAAAAACACCCTGCCTCCATCCAACGCTGGGAAAGGCATGATATTCAGGATGGCTAAGTTAATAGATAAGATGGCCATAAACTGCAGTGTAGCTACCCAGCCAACCTTATACACTTGCTTACTCACTTGATATATTCCAATCGGCCCGGCCACATCTTTTGGCACACCTTTACCTGTTAAGATTCCCCACAACAACTTTCCCAAACTCATGGCAATTTCTTTTCCCCAAGCCCACGCTTCGGTCATTCCCACCACCATCCCCCTAAAAGGTCTTTGCCAAACAGGATACATCTTCATTTCTATATCAGACAAGGCAACACCCAATGCTCCTTCACCTTGTGGGGGTGTAAGCCTCGGTATGATCTTCACCGTTTGTTCTTTCCCTTCTTTTGTTACCAAGGTTAGCTCAATTTCTTTTCCTTTAAGCGGATCAATCTGTTTGATAAAACCGTTCACTCCGGAAAATACTCCGTCCTTGTTTTCAAAAGTAATCTTTTTTATTTGACTATCTGTTTTTATCCCTGCCGCTTCGGCCGGAGTGTTCTTACCCACTTCTACCACAATTACTTTGTCCGTTTTGGTCGGAATTCCTAAATAGGTATACACAATTCCAAAGGCAAATACACCTAAAAGAAAATTCATCACTACACCAGCAGTCAACACTCCAGCTCTCTGCCAAATCGGCTTATTGAAAAAGGCTTCTGGCGAACCGGCTTGAACAGGATCATCCATATCTTCTCCAAAAAGTTTAACAAACCCACCGATGGGCAACCAATTCAAACTAAACAACGTTCCCTTGCTGGTAAAAAGTTTCTTGGCTCTGGGTGGTAAGCCTATTCCAAACTCCTCAACTCTCATCTTAAACAATCTGGCCATAATAAAGTGCCCAAACTCATGAACCAAGACCAACACCGAAAGCATCAAAACAAAAATAACAATTTGCATTCTCTTATCTTAACAATATATCCTCGTCATTGCGAGCGACCTGCCCGCAGATGCTAAAGCACAGCTTTTGCAGGCGGGAGCGCGGCAATCTATTATTTGATAAACTAATTGTATGATCACCGACAATGACATCAAAAAACTCAAAACAATCTTTGCCACCAAGGAAGATCTCAAACGTTTTGCCACCAAGGAAGATCTCGACGAGTCTGAAGTCAGAACCGCCTTTGGCTTTACGGATGTTCAAAGACAATTTACAGAAGTCAGATCAGACATCTCCGAACTCAAGTCAGATGTTAAGGACATCAGGCTACAACTACACGGAATGGAACAAAATATTATTGGCGCCATTCGAGAACTCAAAGAAGATCACGACGTGTCCAAGAAACGCATCACCAAATTAGAAAAACCGCCCTCTCCAAGTAAACAAATTCCACATCAGTTGAACCAAGCACCAATAACTTCACACTGACATCTCGCTTACACCGCCATAATCTCGTCCTCTTTGGCCCGGCACATGGCCTCGATCTTCTCATTGAATTCTCCGGTGATTTTATCCAGATCGGCAAGAAGCATAAAGATATCATCTTCCGAAACTGTTTTCATCTCTTTAAGAGCGTCTATCTTGTCTTTGACGTCTTGCCTCGCCTGACGCAGCATGACCTTTCCCGACTCGGTCTTTTGCTTCAAGAGTTTTACAAAATCCAATCTTCTTTCTTGTGTCAGCGACGGCACTACAATACGGATGATATCTCCCGAAACAGCCGGTGATAACTGTAGTTCGCTATTACTGATAGCTTTTTCAATTGCTCCCATCAAGCTTCTATCAAATGGGGTGACTATCAACATATTTGTGTCCGGTGCCACTATCGTAGCCACTTCCACCAGTCTCATGCGAGTGCCATAGGCCGGTACAGAGACACCCTCGACCATATCCGGCTTAGCCCGACCGACTCTCACTGTCCCAAAATCTTCGTCGATCACTTCGATAACTTTCGCAAACTTCTGCCTTAATAACTGAATCAATTCATGTTCTAACATATGTTTTTATTCTACACCAACCTCGTCATTGCGAAGTCGCCACAGGCGACTGTGGCAATCTATAGAAATTATTTCCTCATTGGATCCCAGTCGGTCCTTCCCTCGCCTCCCATTACCACAGTCTCAGGCTGTCTAGTGTCTACACCTTCTGCCTCAAGTCTTCTTTCCTCTTTTTGCCACTCGCTAACTTCAGGCGCAGTCAAGATAGTCTCCTTCTTTTTTCTTTCCTCCGCTTGACGAGCAACCTGGTCATCACGTAGTTCCTTTTCTCTCTTCTTTTCATCTTCGTCCTTTGCGTAAACTAATGCTGACAGTCCCTTGTCCAACCCAGCTCTTTCCTCTTCAGATATTGGTTCACTTCGTGGTTTCATATCTCTAAATTTACCACAAAATTCGTCATTGTGAAGAACGAAATGACGTGGCAATCCCCAAAAATGAGATTTCAAATAAAAGCTTAAATGGCATTAATGGCGGAGATTGCTTCGGTTTGAGTACAAAACTCGCAATGACGAAAATGTTACTCTTCCCCCAGTTTGAATCTGGCAAATCTGATCACTCGCATATTTTCACCCGTTTTAGCGATTAGCTCATTGACTAGATCGTCAACCGTTTTTCCGCCATCTCGAATATATTCTTGTTTTAGAAGCTCATCGACGCTTACGGGGTTCATAGAGACCACCTGCAGAGCCACTTCTTTACAAAGATTCTCAAACTCGGGAGTCTTGGCCACAAAATCAGTTTCACAAGCCACTTCCACCATCGAAGCAGACGAGCCACCGCCATGTGTGTAGCAATATACCCTTCCGCTGTTTACTTCTCGGTCGGATTTGCTGGCCGCTTTGGCCATACCTTTGGCCCGGATAACCTCAATGGCTTTGTCCATATCCCCACCGGCCTCCTCAAGGGCTTTTTTGGCATCCATGACCCCGGCACCGGACTTTTCCCTTAATTCCTTAATTTTATCCATCATATATTTTAATCGTCATTCCCGACCTGATCGGGAATCTATATAAATAATATCTATTTTTTCTCTTCCTTTTTTGCTTTCATTCCATTTTCAATCGCTTGCCCCAAGACTCTCACCATTATTTCCAGGGCTTTGGCCGAATCATCATTCATGGGAATCAGGTAGTCCACCGGGTCCGGATTGGCATTTGAGTCTACCAGACCGACCACTGTCACACCTCTGTTTGAAGCTTCTTTGACGGCCAATTTTTCTTTGTGAGTATCAAAGACCACCACCACCTCGGGGGCTTCCTTCAGGGTAGCAATACCACCCACGATTCTTTCTAACTTGGTAATTTCTTTATCAAAAAGAAGCTGTTCTTTCTTGGTATACTTCTTGAGCTGACCGGCTTCTCTTTTCTGTTTTAGTGAGTTTAGCCTGTCCAAGGTTTGCTTCAACTGTTTCCAGTTGGTGATCAAGCCACCCATCCAACGTTGGTTGATGTACGGGATTCCCAATCTCTTTCCTTCCTCTTCAACCATCAGCTTAACTTGTCGTTTGGTACCCACCAAGACAATTCTCTTCCCAGCGGCGGCTAAATCAGTCAAGACTTTGGTAGCTTCGGAAGTCCCGGCAACTGTTTTTTCCAAATCAAAGATATGAATGCCATTCTTCTCACCCCAGAGGTACTTTTTCATCTTGGGATTCCATTTTTTGACTACGTGACCGAAGTGGGCCCCGGCTTCGAAAAGCTCTTCGACCGTGGTAGCTGCATTGGGGGCTTCCTTCTTAACCTTCTCGGCTTTTACTTCTATGGTATTCTCAACTGCTTCAATTTTTACTCCATCAACCACAACAGTTTCCGGCTTCTCCGCCTTTTTAGCCATCTTTTTTACAGGGACTTTCTTCTCTATCACCTTCTTTTCAGCCTTCACTACAGGAGCTTTTTTAGCTGCTGTCTTCTTCACCGGGGCAACTCTCTTTACGGTTTCCTTAGCAGTCAACTCAATATTTTGAGTTTTTGATTTTTTGATTTTTGGAGTTTTTACCTCCGCGATTTGTTCGGCTTTTTTAGCCATATATTTTCATCTCTTTTAATCCTTGTGGCCTTTCAGAGATTCGCCAAGGGACAAACTGTTAATTAATTCGAACCCCATTTTACCACAATTTGCATTAATAAGCGACATGTCTTATAATCCACTAGATTTCAAATCGCACTCGAACAAGGAGCAAAAAATGATTCTAGGACTTTTGATTATCGCCCTCTTGGTATATCTGACCCGAAAAATGTGGATAAATCCGGATCGAAGCTTGGACAAAGAAATGGCCTTCTTTGTGTTGCTTGGATCAACAGTTTTGGCCATCCCGGTACTTGTTTTCGCCTCAATATCTCTTCCGGCAATCGACGTCCCCAATCCGAACGTTAAGCTGGAAACGTTGAACCTCGGAGACCCCTCACTTCACGGACGTTTCTTTATCGGTACTGGTTACATCGATACCGATCAATACTATATCTACCGATATTATGTTGGAGATAGCATCCGGGACGGCCGAGTAATCCGCTTTCACGATGCGCAGTACTTGGTCAGTCTGATCCAGGACCAAGGCGTCGAAAGTGGTGCATACCTGGTCACCTATCACAAGGAATTCGCACAGTCCTGGTTCAAATACATTGCACTATTCCCCAACGACATAGGTACTGCAAAATACGATTTCCACATTCCAGCCGGTAGCATCGTCCCTGAAATCAGCATTCAGAACTAGACACATTTCCACAGACTCTCCCTTCCTACGGGGGAGTTTTTTTATCCAAATTCGCACCTCCCCGTGATAATATGAAAGTATGCTGACTCAAACTGATCTTGACAACATAGATAAGAGAACCGAAAAGACAATAAAAAAGGCAATCTCAGACAACTACTTCCCCACCAAAGACGATTTTCGCGAATCAATGAGCACGCTTCAAATCACAATGGACAAAGTCTACGGTATTGTTAAGAAGATAGATGAAGAACAAACTGTCGTCAGCCACACTGTTCAAAATCACGAAAATCGTATCACAAAACTCGAAACCACCCTCGCTTAAATCCTACGCATCCGCCAGATTCTCATACAAAGCTACAATCGTCATCGGTCCTACCCCTCCAGGCACAGGGGTGATCAAAGAAGCTTTCCCGATAGCCTCAGGCGAAAAATCCCCCTTGGGAAAGCCTAAATCAATTCCCGTAAAACCATCCATCACCATTTCCCCCTTGATCAAGCCTCCATCACCTGTGGCACTAATGATCACGTCAAAATCATTTAACTTAATCAAATCATCCCCTATATCAAACCCTTCAGCTAAAACCTTTATATCCTTAAGTCTTTTAATCAATCTACTCCCCAAAGTCCCCTTTGACCCCACCACCGCCACTCTATCGTCTTCCGTTATTTTAAAAATATCAACTAGCCGCTCAACAGCCCGAATAGCCGCCGGAATGAACCTACTTTTCGGGTTTAAGCCGTCTACATCCTTACCTAGTTTAATTGAGGACAAAAATTGATCAAGCTCCTGTCTGTCGGCCCCGATTACCGGTAGTTGGACCAATATTCCGTCAAGTGTCTCGTCTGTATTTAGCCCTTCCAGCATCCCCTTCAGTTTGTCCTTACTCGGGGCAAATTGCACCGAAATCATTGCCCCCAACCTCTCACCCATCTCACGCTTAAGTCTAACATAGGTACTTTCCTCACTTCGGCCATCACACTGCAAGATCACCAAGCTCTTACCCAACACCCGCTCACTCTCTTCCAAAAATGAAGCCATTCGTTCAGCTTCTTTTTTGCCGTCAAATACTACTTTTGCCATGACCTTAAGTATACCAAGCCCGTCATTTGACATCCAGCCTCATCTGTGGTACACTATGGGATCTTCTAAAACCTCAGATTCTGGGCCGTGCCCACGAAAGGACACTAACATGAGTAACAGCAAATATCTTACGATATTGTTAATTGTTTCCTTAATAGTTGCCGGGGTCCTTTATTCAGAAGGCAAAAGTAAAGGAACAACTGACCAGGAGAAAAATTGCGTCCCCGGGGAAAAAGTCGTACTGTACCCACTTACACCCGGATTCGACTCAAATTCCGATAGCATCAACATAACTGTCAATCGGGCTGGGTTGGGACAGCCATCTGTTCGAACCTATCTTGATCTCCTGCACGATCGATTCACAGATACGGACGGTGACGCCTATCTCGTGACATACCGAAACCAGAAAAACATTTACTGCTACACCATCTTTGCTACCCCGACGGGTCAGCGAACTGATTACTTGTGGATGTCAGACCAGGTCCTCTCACTAATGGGCCTGGCCACACCCATACCGTAATTCTCACTCATCACATAAAACCTTTCCCTCTGGGGGAAGGTTTTTTTATGCCCGAATAGCCCTATAACACTTGACTTTTAAGGCTAAGTATAGTATAATCCCCAAAGATTCTAAATCTCATACCTTGACAACTGAATTGGAGGCTCAAACATCATGAATCGGCTTGTAGCAATCTTGATTCTAATGGCCGTTCTCTTCGGTGCCTGGTCAGTATCCAGCTCACCGACCGCAATGGCCAGTTTCGATCCGGCCAACTCACCGGTGTTATTTACCACCGAAGAAGGTACACCAATTACTCTCGCCTGGGCCCTCTTCGTTCTCGTCGCCTTTGTTGCCTGGTTCGCTCTCGGAGTACTACTATCCAGTATTAGTCCGGATCTGGGGTACATCTACTTCAGATTTATGATCGAACTGTTTGTAATTTTCGTCCTTAGGCAAAAAAACTTCAAAATGTCCGAGAAAAAAGGCAATGGTAGCAATTACGGACCGCGCCGGGTGGGTTAAAACCCCTATAGTATTGACAAATCCGGCACTCTGTGATACCATATCCAAGTTCGTATTCTCAACTGCACCTGAAAAAAGGAGAAACATAATGCGTTCCCGAAAAAGCAAAATCGTCCTGATCGCCCTGATCGGCCTCTTGCTCATCCTTGCCTGCAAGTCGCCCTTCAGCAAAGAAGTTGGGCTTGGCCCGACCGTCAAGGAAGTGGTCTCCGAAAACACTGCTCTCATTGACGAGGGTGTCACGCTCGTTCAGGCATACCAAGTGTCTGCCGCCAACCACTTCCTGCGCATCAACGCCTGCTATGCCAAGATGGACAGCATGGTCCAATCAGCCAAAGATTACTCCGGTTTCGTCAATGCAAACATCGAAAGCTGGACCGGCAACTTCAAGGATCAGGAAGCTGAGCTGAACAACCAGATCGCCGAGTATCTGAAGGCTGGTGGTGACCCCACCAAACTGAACCTGGCTCAGCTCCAGGCAAACGGCGCCCTCCCGAGCGACCTGCAAACGGGAATGCTTATCTATGTCCAGGCCGTCACGCAGGCTCCGCCCCCCTCGATCGATCCGCAGATCTGGCGTGATGTCCTCGCCGCGAAGTCGGAATGCTACGAATCCATCGTCTTTACCGGCGGAATCGTAAACGACAAGGCCGGCCAGTACAATACCTGGCACAACACTGTCAAGGGCAAGCTCGTCACAGAAGCCAATGATATCTTCACCCAGGTGACTGGCATCGTTGGATTCGTTTTGCCCGAGTTCCTTCCCTTCGTCACCGGCGGATCTGCCACAGACGCCCCTCTTCGCTAGTTTTTCAAAATCCCGCCGAATATCGGCGGGATTTTTATTATCCCATCCCAGATCGTACCCCATAGCATTGACAAATGCAGAAATTTGTTGTATCATTCTCCAGCGTAAAAAGCCACACCTTAACTTTCCAAAAGGAGCCTTTCGAATGAAACTCAAGACTTTGTTCTTCGCCACGATCTTGATCCTCATGGCCTTCGTCATGATTGTGCCGACCCAGCCCGTGCATGCTTCCCCTATCCCTCAGCAAACCATCCCATGGTGCGGCACGACCAGCGAGGTACAAAACTACGGCTTCTCCATGCCTCTTCAGCAACCACACTGGACTGTGAATGGTGAGTCATACGTCTCCCAATCAGCCATCGATGAAGTAGATGCTCTCTACGACAGCCTCAACAACGACAACATTGCCAACACGATGATCCTGTTCATCGACCGCAACGAAGTCAGTAACGGCTCTGGTTGTGCCGGGCACTTCTTCTTCTACATGCAACTGGGAAACGTAGACGGGCCACGTATGGCCAATGGAATGGCCATCATCTTCATCGTCACCAAAACTGAAGGACAAATCACTGATGTCAAAGTCAACTATTCAGTTGGCGGCAACCTCAGCGCCCTTCAGCCAGTTGATTTGATGGAAATGGACATCATGGCCAAAGATGCGTTAGCTCGAACAGGATCACTTGAAGAGGCGTACCTCACGGTTATGCGATACTTTGAACAGTATGCTCGCTCAAAGTATGAGCCATACTACCCCCCCACCCAGACTCCGCAACCCGCAGGTAACGCCCAACCCACAGTCCCAACCGTCAACCATCTTTCGTTCTGGGACACGCTGTGCCTGAGCGTCATCTGTTTCGTCGGGTTTCTCTTTTTTCTTTGGATCTGTAGCAAACTCGGCCTCTTTTCGGGCACTGGCCACTCAAGTACCACAACCAACTGGTCTCCAACAGTTGGAACGCACAACAACTCGAGACCAACCTCATCCTCAAGGCCACATCAAAGTAACAGCCGGCCTTCATCCCCACCTTCGCGTGGTGGCGGGGGAAACAAGAGCGGACCTACACGCGTAGGTTAGTTTCTTTCTCATCAGACCCGTTAGCAATGCTAGCGGGTTTTTTATGCCTGAAATAAGCCCTATAACTTGACAATTGGGGCTCGGTGTGATACAATTCAGGCACTTCAAAACCCTCTCTCGGTTCTTTTACATCGAGAAATCTAACCAAAGGAGACCGCAGTGATCGCTTCGACTATCCAGCTAGTTCTCAGTATCTTCATCCCGATCCTGGCAATATGCTTTAGTTTTAGCAAGCCAAGTTGGTATTCCAGGATTCTCGTGCTACTACTTGCCGTTGTTCTTATAAAGACGGTATTGTACTGGATATCAGGTGTGTTTGGGATGCAGATGTTTGTGATGCTGTCTATCGCATCAATCTCAATCATGGCCCTGATTCTCAACACCAGACGACTCATCAACCGATAAGGAGGCCTTCATGGCAAAGATTGTTATGTATTGGGACTGTCCAAACGACAGTAACAAAAAGATTCCCGGCTATGTGTATAACTGCCCGGGCTGTGGACACCCGCGTTCTAAAGGGGTTGTTTTCTATCATAGCAACCCCCCTCACGAGGCCACCCCAGCAGAAATCAGCAAGATGACTGCCCCCAACCCAAACTGGTTCTGCGACAGCTGCCAATCCGGAAACCTGCAGAAAGACAAGAAGTGTTGGAACTGCGGCGACGCTCGTACAGCCGACTCCGCTGTCCAACCCGTCCGTGTGGGCTACAGCACTCGCAAAAAGGGTTTGGCCTACAGTACAGAAGATGCGGAAGCCAAAGAGAAAACGTCAGACCATCTGACGCCCGAACCGTTTGTGCCGGAAGATGACGTATACAATCCACAATCCACGCCGGTCGTCCTCCCTATCCCCAAACGCGAACGACTTTCCCTGCTACCCGCAATGGATCAGAGCGAGCCAGTCGCACATAGGTACGAAGATCAAGCCGACCTCGACGCCCGAAATGAAACCATCAAAACCGGTCTCAAAATCGGTGGTGGTGTGCTGGCGGCGGCCTTCCTCTGCATCATCAGTCTCTGGGTCTATAACTTCTTCTTCAAGACCCACGTCGAGACCCTAGTGGTCACCGACATGAACTGGTCGCAGTCGGTTCACATCGAGGAATACCAGACCGTCCACGAAGAAGGCTGGTCAATTCCTGGCGAGTGGCCCGGAGTCAACTCGGCCGGCCGCGAAACCGCCCAAGAACAACGCAAAAGCGGCGAGCGGACCGTGCACGATGGTTGGCACACTGAAACCGTGCCTGACACGTGCTACCGGGACGAACAGGTCCAAACCACCTGTACCGATTACCGTGACGTCCAAACCACCTGTACCGGGTCCGAATACGTTTCAGACACGTGCTACCAGGACGATGGAAACGGCGGCTCGGAATCATACGAATGTGGTGGGTACGAATCGTACACCTACTCTTGTACCGAAAGCGAGTCGTACACGTACTCGTGTACAGAGACGCAAAGTGTACCCTATGCCTGCACCAAAGACGTGCAAGTAGAGGACACACACCAGGAAGACATTATCGAGACCTGGTATTGGTACGATATCGAGCGCTGGGTGTCCATCATGGTGTATCCCACTTCCGGGACCGGATTGGACGTCTACTACGATCCAATCCAACCGCTGAGCAATCAGCGACGGATCGAAGATGGCGGCCGCTACTGTGTGACTTTCTCACCACAGTCCGCCGACAGCAAGGTCCAGCCGTTTGAAAACTGCTACGACCTGCCTGTCTACCTGACCTTTTTCATTGGCCAGCTTCACGAAGCCGATGTCAATCGATCGGGTTCCGTCTTCAACCTCCGGTAGTTCTCTTCTCCCTCATAGCCGTCCCCACTTCGGGGGTGGCTA
>PFUC01000076.1:1168-16400 GCA_002789895.1 Candidatus Collierbacteria bacterium CG_4_9_14_3_um_filter_43_16 | reverse complement strand
GTAAAACGAAACGAACCACCATATGAGGATTCTTGGGCACTTCCTGGAGGTTTTGTAAAAATGAATGAATCTCTCGACGATGCCGCAAGTAGAGAACTTCTGGAGGAAAGTGGAGTAAAAGGCTTATATCTTGAACAACTTTACTCTTTCGGGAATCCCAAGAGAGATCCAAGAACCAGGGTTATCACTGTGACATATATGGCTCTGGCTGCAAAAACCGAGTGGAAATTAAAATCGTTAGGTGACGCTAAGGGTGCTGGTTTTTTCTCTATAAATAAGCTGCCAAAGCTAGCGTTCGACCATGCGGAAATAGTTAAATACGGTATTCAGAGACTCAGAAACAAATTGGGGTATAGCAACATCGTTTTAGGTCTCCTTCCCGGAACATTTTCGCTGACAGAACTACAAAGAATTTACGAAATAATTCTTAAAACGTCACTAGACAAGCGAAACTTTAGAAAGAAAATTCTTTCTACAGGCTTAATTGTAGCTTCAGGAAAAAAAATGGAGGGTATTGCTCACAGACCAGCGATGCTCTATTGTTTCAAGAACAAAAAAGTGGTAATCACCGACTAGCGGACAAAGACCTTTTCCTTACGAACAATTTTCTTGGGCCCTTTTTTGATTTTTTTGACTTTAAGCTCTACAGCCTTAGGGACGTTTTTGACTTTTATTGCTTCAGGACGTACCTTTTCTACCCTCTCAACATCTTCGGTTTTCTCGACAATGCCTTCAGTGAGAATTTCAGTCTCAGCCTTTTGACCTTTTTTAACAAAAACATCCTTAATCTTAGTAGCTTTTTTACCTAGTAGATCTCTAAGATAGTAGAGCTTGGCTCGGCGAACCTTACCCTCTTTGACTATTTCGATGCCGGTAATGGTGGGGGTATTGATGGGAAGAATTTTCTCGACACCCACGCTTCCGGTGGCGATTTTGCGTACAATGAAGTTTTTGCCAGCACCGGTACCTCGAATGGCAATGACAATGCCTTGGAAGATTTGAATTCGGGTTTTATCCCCTTCTTTGACGGCCAGGGATACTTTAAGTGTGTCTCCCACCCTAAAGCTGATTTTATCCTGCCATTTGATTTGATTTGCCATTTTGTATAGGTTATTTATATAGTCCCCACTTTCACGAAAACAACGAATACGTTGATTTTACCAGCCATGAAGGGTTTTTTCCACTTGTTTTTCCAATATCGTCCCAAAATCCACCTTATAAGGTAAGGTTATCTTTTTCAGATTGTTTCCGGATTCGATTACCACCACGATTTCGTGGTCTCCAGGATAAGCTTTGAGGAGGTTGCGAACTTGTTGCATGACATGCTTGGGCGTCCCCGACTTAATAAAGATTTCATGGATCATATCTCGGGGAGTTTTACTGGTATCGATCACCGTACCTGAATCAACCACGATCTGAAGCTTATCTTCCCGATTATCTACCTTACCCCTAACTATCAAGGCTGAATCTTCGTGCCAGAGTTCCGGATTTTCGGTATAAAGTTTGGGGAAAATAATACAATCGATGGTTCCGGTGTCATCCTGAAGTGTGACAAAGGCCATTTTGGAGTTATTTTTCTTCGTATTAACTAGCTTTTCCCGACTCACAACACCGGCTATGGTAACTGTCTGATTTAAGTGGAGAGTCGGGTCTAGATGGGCGATCTTGTGAGAAATAAGGTCCGAAACGATCCTGACGATCTTTTTGACAGGATTATCCGACAGATAAAATCCCAGAAGCTCCTTTTCCAATTTCAATTTATCTTCCAGAGACATTTCCGGAATATTGGGAAGATTGTCGATGGTGTTGTCAACCGAGGCTGTCCCAAATAAGCTAACCTGGCTTTCACCATTTTTTTTCTGAATTCGAACCGAACCTTCTCGAATAATAGGTAGGGCGGCTAGAAGCTGAGCCCGATTCCCAAAACGGTCAAGTGCCCCGGCTTTGATTAGAGATTCAGCAACTCTTTTATTTACTTTTTGAAGATCAACTCTTCTCAAAAAGTTGGTAAACGAGATAAAGTCTCCGGTTTTTCTGGCATCCAAAATAGCCGTAATGGCCGCTGTTCCGACATTTTTTATGGCCGAAAGTCCAAAACGAATTGCTTTCCCGGAATCTCTGGCTCTTCCTTCCTGTAGCCATAGGTCTTCCGCCAAGCTGACATCTGTAAAGTCAGTCAATGATTCGTTTACGTCCGGTGGTAAGACTTTTATCCCAAGTTTTTCACACTCGGATATCGCTAGAACGATTTTGTCTGTATCACCTGCCTCAACGGACATTAGGGCGGTCATATATTCAACAGGATAGTGAGCTTTGATGTACGCCGTCCAGTAGGCAACAATACCGTAAGATGCAGCATGGGCCTTATTGAATCCGTATGCAGCAAATGTCTCTATTTGCTTAAAGAGATCTTCAGCCTGTTCTCTTGTTATATTGGAGTGAGTGATACAACCCTCAACGAACTTGGAGTGCTGGGCTTCCATTTCGGAAACGATTTTCTTGCCAATGGCTTTTCTAAATTTATCGGCCTCTTCCCAATTATAACCAGCCAGTTGGATGGCCATGAAGAGAACGTCGTCTTGATAAGTGATAATGCCGTATGACTGATCAAGAATTTTCTCAAGACCAGGAACAAAGTAGGACACTTTGGTGGGGTCGTGTTTACGAATAATATATTCCGGAATACTGCCCATGGGACCAGGACGGTAAAGAGCCACCATAGCCATAACATCTTCAATTCTTTCTGGTTTTAGATCGATTAAATATTTAGTCATGCCTCCACCGGATAATTGAAAAACACCAAACGTTTCCCCTCTCGCCAACATTTCATATGTTTCCCGGTCATCTAAAGGAATCTTTTTGATGTTAATTTTGACCTCATAGAGATTTTCAACGAGTTTAACGGCATTGGCAAGAATTGTAAGATTTGCTATGCCCAAAATATCAAGCTTGATTAACCCAACATCTTCACAGGCATGCATCTCGTATTGAGTAATGACACGATCTCCCCCACCAGTTTCTCGCTGAAGAGGGGTAAATTGCACTAGATTGTCTGGGCCGACGATAACCGCGGCGGCATGTACAGAAATATGGCGAGCATTACCCTCTACCTTTTGGGCCATATCCAACAAGCGTTTTATCTCGGGATCGTCATTTTTCATTTTTTGAAGCTCAGGAGTGGTTTCCAGAGCTTTCTTTAAGGTCATGGAGAACCCTTGACTGCCTTCTGGTACCATCTTGGAAATTTTATCTACTTTGGAATACGGCATACCCATTACCCGTCCGATATCTCGGACAGCAGCCCTGGCTTTCATGGTGCCAAAAGTGCAAATCTGACCGACTTTTTCCTGACCGTAGGTGTCGGCCAAATAATGAATTAAGGCGTCACGATGTATATCAGCGACATCCAAATCAATATCTGGAGGTGATGGCCGAAAAGGGTTTAAGAAACGTTCGAAGGGTAACCTAAAATATAAGGGGTCGACCGTCGTGATGCCTACACAATAAGAAACCAGAGAACCGGCTGCCGACCCTCTAGTATTGGTGTAAATTCCGGCGTCATTCGCGAAGTTAACAATGCCGGATTCAAGCAAAAAGTAGGGTGAGTAACCCTTCTTTTCTATAACTTCCAGTTCATATTCAAGTCTGGTTCTTTGTTCTTCATTTACAGACCCAAATATATCGTGGCAACCGGCGTACGCTTTTTCCCGCAAAACCTCTCCGGCCGATTTTACGGTCGGAAGATCCAGCTTGGGGAAATACCATTCCCCCAGTTTGATCCTAACGTCACAGCGTTCGGCAATCCTTTGGGTATTATCCAATGTCTCTGGTAAATCCTGGAATTCAGATCCCATTTCGTCGGGACTCTTGAGATAAAAATCTGGAGTGTCGACGTAACGCATGCGATTGGTATCTTCGAGCATTTTTCCAGTCTGAACACAAACTAAGGCATCTTGAGCGGCGGCATCCTCTTGGTTTATATAATGAGAGTCGTTAGTGGCTATCAAAGGTATTCCTAGTTCTCGAGAAAGCTTAATTAATCCGGCTTCAGCTTTAATTTCATTCTGATGAAATTCCAGTAGTTTGGGTTTTATTTCTGCCGGAACGGATGGATGGAGGGCATAACGATCGTAATGGTGGCGTTGGAGTTCGATAAAAATATTATTGGCCCCAAAGATTTGTTCGTATTCGAGAAGTTCCCTTTTTGCCGAGTCAATTCCTTCTTCAATGAGTAGCTTTTGGACTCGGCCCGCCGGACAAGCGGTGGTACAAATGAGGCCCTTTGAATATTTAGTCAAGGTTTCTTTGTCTACTCTCGGTTTGTAATAGAATCCTTCCGTCTGACCGATGGTGACGATTTTGAGTAGGTTTTGATAGCCTTCGAAGTTTTCGGCCAATAAAATTAGATGATTGGCATCGGACTTGGTTTTATCGAAGCGAGAGGCTTTGGCCAAGTATATTTCGCAGCCTATGATGGGCCTGATTTCTTCTTTAGTTGCTTTTTTGTAAAACTCGATCGCCCCATACATGGAGCCATGATCTGTAATGGCCACCGCAGTTTGCCCGAACTCTTTTGTTTTGGCTACGAGCTTACCAATTTTACTTAACCCGTCTAAAAGGGAAAATTCCGTATGAACATGAAGATGGGTGAACTTTGGCATGCTTAGTTATCTTCAGGGTTGCCCGCGAATATTTCAAGTGGAACAATCTCTGTTGTTATTTAACAAGAAGATCAGAAATAATCGTACTGAGGGTTTTGGGATCGGCGGAGCCCTTGGTGGCTTTCATGGCCTGACCCACAAAGAAACCGACTACGTTGATTTTGCCTTTTTTGTATTCGGCGACTATACTGGGATTATCATCGATGATATTTTGAACAATTTGAGTGAGTTGAGTGGTATCCGTAATGCCGACTTTGGTAAGACTGTCATACTGCGCAATCACGTCTTTTTTTATGTCGATTTTACCGTTGGCCATAAGGCTGACTAATCGATTGATGTTTATGTCATTGGCGGGGATTGCTTCGTCATTTTTGCTCGCAATGACGTCCAAAACATTCATTACTTCTTGTCTGTTGTAAACTAATTTGGCAAATCGTTCTTCTACTCCCAATTTGACTAAGTCTGCAATTTTTTGATCCGGAAGTAAGGGAAGCTCTCGACGCAGCATTTCAATCACTTCGTTTTCGATAATGAAAGGGGGAATATCCGGTTCCGGGAAGTAGCGGTAGTCTTTGGCTTCTTCTTTGGATCTTTGTAAAAAGGTGATCTTTTTTACCGAGTCGTAGCCTCTGGTTGTTTTGTTATTTGGAGTCTTTTCGATTCCGGTTTTTTCAAACTCTTCCACTTGACGTTTAACTTCATACTCAATTGCCTGAACGGCAAAATTGAAAGAGTTGATGTTTTTAATTTCTACTAAGGGGGTGAAATGAGATCCTGAGTTGTCTTCGATACATATATTGACAGTGGGCTCCAGCCTCATCTGTCCTTTCTCCATATCGGCATTTGAGACCTCAATTGTCCGTATAATTTCGTGTATTTTTTTCAAGTATTCTTTAGCCTCAGAACTGCTAGACATATCAGGCTTGGAAACTATTTCGACGAGAGGAACGCCGGAGCGATTGAAGTCCACGAGGGTAACCTTTTCTCCATTTAAGACAGTGTGCTGGAGTTTGCCGGTATCCTCTTCTTGATGAACTCTTTCGATGCCAATCGTTTTTCCGGAATCAAGGTTCAAAAAACCTCCTGAACAAAAAGGCTGGTCATACTGACTAATCTGGTATCCCTTGGCCAGATCGGGATAGAAATATTGCTTACGATCAAATTTGGAAAGACGGTTGACGGAACAATTGAGAGCCAGGCCGATTTTCATACACGATTCGATGGCTTTTTTATTGGGTACCGGTAATGCACCGGGTAGTCCGAGACAAACCGGACAGGTTTGGGTATTGGGAACCTTTCCAAAATGGTCTGCCGGACAGCCACAAAACATTTTAGATTTTGTTTCCAGCTCGACATGGACTTCGAGACCGATTAGGGGGGTAATTTTCATAGGGTTTTGTCTAAATCGGGAAACAAATTAAAATCAGTGTGCCTCTGGTAGCAGTCGGCAATCATCAGTGCCTTCGCCTCTTGAAACTGGTCACAGGTGATCTGTAATCCAATAGGGAGATCATCGACAAAACCACAGGGAACGCCGACACTAGTTAATCCGGAGACGGAACTCTGCTCAACGAGAACATCTTCCATCTCACCAAACATGGGTTGGTTTTTGGTAGCGCCAATCGAAAGTGCCGGGCCAGGGGAAACTGCGCCGATAACAGCATCGTAAGATTTAAAAATTTCAGCAAACTGATCAATCATCTTAGTGCGAACCGCCTGGGCTTTTTTGTAATAGGCATCATAATATCCGGAGGATAAAGTATAAGTTCCAAGCATAATGCGCCGTTTGGTTTCTTCGCCAAAAGAATCACGAGTGTGACCAAAACGAATGCCATCGAATCTGGCTAAGTTGGAACTAACTTCCGAGCGCTGGACAACGGTATAGACGCCAATGGCATATTTGGGATTCATTAGAGAAATCTCCTCGACAGTTGCACCCAATTCTTTGAATTTATCGGCTGCTTCTAAAATTAATTTCTTCACTTCATCACTCATGGAGGTCATTAAATATTCTTTGACTAAACCGATTTTGATACCCTTAAGATCTTTTTTGTTTAAAAATGAAGGGTAATCTCCGACGGGAGTGGGGCTCGTGGTGGCATCGAAAGGATCTTGGCCCGAAATTACATTGGCAATGAGTGCTGTGTCAGCTACTGTTCTCGCGATTGGACCAGGAGAATCGGTAGAGCTAGCCATGGCAATACAGCCGTAGCGTCCAGCCCGACCATAAGTGGGCTTGAATCCCGTGACGCCACACCAAGCGGCGGGCTGACGAATGGAGCCGGCGGTTTCACTGCCAAGCGCGACGGTAACAAATTGAGCCGAAATGGCGGCGGCCGAACCACCGGAAGAACCCCCCGGAAGTTTTTCAGGATTCCACGGATTATGAGTAGGGCCAAAATCGGACGTTTCGGTACTACTACCGTGGGCAAAAGAATCCATATTGGTTTTACCAATAAAAATTGCCCCAGCAGTTAGAAGTTTGCTGGTAACCGACGATTCGTACTGTGGCATAAAACCTTTTAGAATGTTCGAGCTCGCTGTGGTAGAAATACCAACTGTTAAAAAATTATCTTTGATGGCCATAGGAATGCCGAGTAGTTCCCTATCAATCCCCTTCTCTGCAATTTCTTTATCAATCGCTTCGGCTTGTTTAAGAACATTTTCGTTGAGGGCTAAAAAAACGTTTAGCTTAGGATTATATTTCTTGATACGATTTAGCAAATGTTTGACGAGATCAACACAGGTAAAATCTTTGTTCAGATAGCCGACGTGGACTTCGGAGATGGTTAATTCGTGTAGCTGTTTCATTAGATTACGCTTTCAGTCTCCTCCGTGTCGATAATTCGGGGGACGACAAAGAAACCATTGCTAGTAAGCTTGGCTCCACTGAGGGCAACCGTTTGAGGAAGTACACGAGCTGTGTCTACAATATCTTCACGGGTAACGTTGACGAGACCGGTAATTTGGTACGTGGCCGCGACGGCGGAGGTGTCTACCTCATTTAGCTGATTAATAATGTCGACAGTCTGTGTGAATTGCTCAGCAAACAAATTGACCTCAACCGGCTGGAGCTTGAGATTGGCCAGTTTGGCGATTTTTTTGACTTCCTCGGGTAGAATAGTTACTTTGTGCACATTACGATTTTATCAGCATTAGTCCTCATTTAGGAAGTTGGGGCTGAGGATGATTTTTTTGTTTTTGACTTCGTAAGCAATATCGCAGACATTGTTGAGAAGATCGTGGTCGTGAGAAATCAAAAGTACAGTGCCTTCGTAATCGACCAGAAATTCTTCGAGGGCGGCGACGGACTTGAGATCCAGATGGTTGGTGGGTTCGTCCAAAATAAGAATGTCCGGGTTGGTATATAAGAAAAGAGCCAATTGTAAACGGGCCTTTTGACCACCGGAAAGAGTCCAAATCTTGGATTTAATCGTATGTTTACTAAAATAAAACTTGCGGAGAACGGCCGCGGCTTCGTAATCGGCAATAGGGAATCTTTTGGTAAAACAGTCGATGGGTGACGAATCTTTGTCCAGCGCCTCGAGATGTTCCTGAGAGTAATAGCCGACTTTAAGGTTTTCACCTGTTCGGGCAACACCCGTAGAGGGTTCGAGATGACCAAGAATTAATTTGATTAAGGTAGATTTTCCCGAACCATTGGGAGAAATCAAGGCCACCTTCTCCCCCACTTCAACATACAGCTCAGCATTTTCCAAAACTGAATTATCCGGATAAGAAAAATCTAAATCTTTTACCATGATGGCAATTTTGTGTTTGATTTGTTTACCGGAGACGGAGGTACTTAGCTGGATGTGGGCATCATGTTTCTTTGGATCTTTAACCATCTCGGCTTCAAACCGGGCCAAACGTTTTTCTAATGCATGATAATAACGGGCCATCTTGGGACCACTAGAGGCTCTAGCTTTAAAAACATTAACCAAGTCCTTTAATCTTTTGTGCTCTTTTTCCTGAACATGAAAAAGGTGTTCCATGCTTTCTCTTTCCTTCTCATATTCGTTGACAAACTTTTCATATCCAAACGGATAAGTACGAATTTCTCGGTCTTCAACTAGCCAGGTGTGGGTAGTGATTTGTTTGAGTAAATGCCTGTCGTGGGAGATCATAATAACCAAGCCGTCAAAGGATTCTATAGCATTGGCCAGCCACTGCTTGTTTTCGATATCCAGATGATTGTCCGGCTCATCTAGAAGCAACACATCGTAGAGATTTGAATAAATTAGATCTGCCAAGAGAGCAATTTTCTTTTGACCACCGGAAAGTGTCGGCAGAGAGTCGATTTCTTGCTGTAAATATCCAATTCTAGGCTCCCCACCCCACTCGATCTTGCCACTATCCTGTTCTTCCAAACCCATGACGATTTTTAGCAAAGTCGATTTGCCGGAGCCATTGTCTCCTATCAAGGCCACGACACCGTTGCCCGTATGGGTAAGCGTAATATCGTCCAACAAGGGCTGATTATAGCTTTTTTCGAGCTTGGTAATTTTGAGGTTGATCACAGCCCCTATTTTACCGACAAATGACCATCTTTGATACCTACGGAAATATTTCGGCCCATTTGGAGCTTGCCTTCGATGATTTGGAGAGCGAGTTCGTCTTCAATTTTGTTTTGGAGAACCCTTTTTACCGGGCGGGCACCGTAGATTTTGTCGAATCCAAAGAGGGCAACGTAATCACTCACGGATTTGTCAAATGTTATTTGGAAACTTTTGGAGGCCAATCTATTCGATAGTTCCTTGAGTTGAATCTCGACTATTTTGGCCACCTCTTCTTTACCCAGACGCTTGAAAGTAATAATCTGATCGATGCGATTAAGAAACTCAGGTCTGAAATTGGCCCTCAGTATCTCGAACATTTTAGCTTCTCTATCGGCTTCGTCGAGGTTATCGTCGGTGACGAAGCTACCGCCCAGATTGCTAGTCATGATGATGACAGTGTTCTTAAAATTAACCGTATGTCCCTTACCATCCGTAAGCCGTCCATCGTCAAGTATTTGCAAGAAAGCACTAAAGATTTGGGGGTGAGCTTTTTCGATTTCGTCAAAAAGTATGACCGAATAGGGCCTGCGTCGCACCGCTTCGGTGAGCTGGCCCCCTTCTTCATAACCTACATAGCCTGGAGGGGCTCCAATTAAACGAGCAATCGAGTGACTTTCAGTATATTCCGTCATATCGATACGGATCAGAGCCCTTTCGTCGTTAAATAATTCTTGGGCTAAGGCCTTGGCCGTTTCGGTTTTACCTACTCCCGTAGGACCAATGAAAAGAAAGGAGGCAATAGGCTTATTTTCATCTGAGATTCCCGCTCGCGATCTTCGAATGGCATTGGCTACTGACTTGATAGCAGTGTCTTGACCGACGACTCGTCCGGCGAGCTCTTTTTCCAGATTTATGAGTTTCGAAGATTCGGTATCCAGCAAACGCGTGACAGGAATTCCGGCCCAGCGGGAAATTACCTTGGCAATATCCTCAGTATCTACCTCCAGCTGGAGTACTCGATCTTCGGGTTTGATGCTTCCCCACTCTTTTTGTTTTTCTACCAGCTTAGTCTGGAGTTTAGGTAGAGTGCCGTACTTCAGCTCGGCAGCCATTTCAAGACGGACTTCTTTCTCGGCCGTATCAAGCTTGACTTTGGTTTGGTCTATTTCAAATTGAATTTTATTTATTTCTTCAATAATTCCTTTTTGTTGTTTCCAGGCGATTTCAACTTTGCCGGCTTGAAATTTTTTATCCTCACGGTCTTTTTCCAAGATTTGCCGCCTGGCTTTAGCCGAATCTGAGTTTTCTTTCTTGAGAGCGGCTAGTTCAATTTCTATCTGAATAATTTTACGTTTTAACAAATCCAACTCCGCCGGCATGGACTCAATTTCAATTTTGAGAGAAGAAGCGGCTTCGTCGATTAGATCGATGGCCTTGTCCGGCAAAAATCGGTCAGGCAGGTAGCGGACCGAAAGATTAACCGCCGCGATGAGAGCATCATCGCTGATTCTGAGCTTGTGATGAATTTCGTATTTTTCTTTTATTCCTCTAAGAATGGCTATTGTAACCTCTTGACTGGGTTCTTCGACGAGGATGGGTTGGAAGCGTCGTTCCAGGGCAGCATCCTTTTCGATATACTTACGGTACTCATCAATAGTAGTGGCACCGATAAGATGTAATTCGCCCCTCGCCAGTGCGGGCTTCAAAATATTGGCGGCATCGACAGCACCTTCGACGGCGCCGGCGCCTACTAAGGTGTGAAGCTCATCAATAAATAGAATATATTTCCCCTCTCCTTTTTTTACTTCATCGACAATACCCTTCATTCTTTGTTCAAACTCTCCTCGATAAGACGCACCGGCCAGAACGCTAGCCATATCCAACACCAGAAGATCTTTGTCTTTGATCGAGTCGGGAACATCGCCGACGGCAATGCGGTTAGCGAGCCCCTCGACGAGAGCTGTTTTACCCACGCCGGGGTCTCCGATTAAAACAGGATTATTTTTAGTCCGCCGAGATAATACCTGCATCACCCGACGAATTTCCATATCTCGGCCAATGACAGGGTCAAGATTGTGTGCCTTAGCCTTGTTAGTGAGATTGATGGTAAACTTTTCCAGAAGCTTGCCTTCGTCTTGGGGTTGAAACGGGTTTTCCATGACTATAGATTACAACGATTCTGGCACTCCGTCAAGTCGATTGCTAAGCGGACAATGATAAACATGGAGTAATGGAAAAACTAGTGTTGATTAAACTGGGGGGAAGCTTGATAACCGATAAGGGGAAAGATCGAACAACCAGGCCAAGAACAATCGAGAGGTTGACGAGAGAGCTGAAAAAGATCCGGAAGAGCTTCAATTGAAAAATAACAGTGGCACACGGTGCCGGATCTTTTGTGGGTCCCTTTCTGGATCAGAAGCTACCGGTAGTGTCATTTTCACTCAATACCATAGAGATCGTTGTCTATGTAGGTTCTGTCTTTTATGTTATTCACCCCTGAGAGCCTTAAGGCGTTCCTTAACTGGGGGGTGGGTATTGAAGAGTCCGGCGAACCAACCGATGGAGTCATGATGATTTTTGAGCGGATTAGCGATATAAAGATGGGCAGTAGCTTTGTTCGCCGCTTCGAGTGGTTCTTTGTCGGCAGAAATTTTCTCCAGTGCGCTTGCTAGACCCTCTGGAAACTTGGTCAATGCGGCCCCGGAAGCATCGGCAAGAAATTCTCGACGCCGAGAGACAGCAAGCTGAATAAGCTGAGCGATGATGGGTGAAAGCAGAGCCATAACAATTCCAGCAACAAAAAGGACCGCTCCGAGATTACCTTCGTCATCGCGACCTCGTCCACGAATTCGTGTCCTTAGGAGAATGTCGGCAAGGAGAGTTACCAGACCAACCAAGATGGTCACGATTCCCATGAGACGAATATCGTAGTTTTTGACATGACTTAGCTCGTGAGCCACAACTCCTTCCAGTTCCGTACGATTTAATCTGGCTAGTATTCCGGTGGTGGCGCACACTACGGCGTGCTCAGGATCACGACCTGTAGCAAAAGCGTTCATGGCCGTATCTTCGATAACAAAAAGCTTGGGCATGGGAATTCTGGCCACTCCCACTAAATTTTCGGTGACGGTATAGAAATCAAAGTGATCCCGCTTGCTTGCCGGAGTAGCGCCGGAAATAGAAAGAATAATGCTGTCGGAGTAATAGAAGCTGACAAAACTAAGGATCCCTGAAATGATAAGAGCAATGCCAATAAAACTGCTGTCGAATCCCATTGCATATGTAATGAAATAAGAAGCGGCCATGATAAAGGCAATAAAACCAGCGATGACAACGCCACTGCGAAGTTTATTTTCGTCGACCTGCTCGTAAATATTTTTCATAGTTTGTATGAGATTGCCACAGCTCGAGTACGAGATTCGCAATGACGATTAGAGGGAGATCTTTGTGTCTTTGGTTTCATCTTCAGAAACGGAAAGATGGGATCCCTCCAAAGGTGTATCTAAACCTTTTTGCGCCTTGAAACCGAAGATCATGGCTACAAAATTGCTAGGGACGGTAATGATCTTAGTATTGTAATCAGCAGTTAAGTCGATCACTACACGACGAGCGTACATAAGTTTATCGGCAGTATCTCTAAGTTCGTCCATCAAGCGGGAAACGACTTTTTCTCCTTTTAGCTCAGGATTGCTTTCAACCAAGACTTGGAGTTTGGGTACTAGGTTACTGATGGCGTCCGAAGCTTTCTCAATCTTGGACATATCATTACTTCCCGAAGCCTTGTCGACCAGTTTTCTGGCCGAAACGATGTCTTCATAAATCCCCTTTTCGTGTTTTAGATAACCTTTGACGGAGCTTTCTAGGTTAGGGATAAGACTGGCCTGACGTTTCAATTGATTGCCAATATCTTGGATAGAAGCCACAATTCTGGTTTTGGCGGTCTGGAACCAGTTGTAAAGCGAGATTATATAAAAGAATACTATTACGGCGGCAACGAGAAGAAGGAGGGGAAAGTTCATATTATTTTTATAGATTCTGAATCAATTTCAGGATGACATTAATAACTACATTTTCATTTTAGCACTGTCTGCAAGTTTTGCCATGTGAGAGAGTTTACCACGTCACGTTTCATAGCATAGCCTTTTCTAGCCTGCCAGACACCATATTTCATATGATTCATTTGTTCAGCTTTGTGACTATCGGTGTTGATAATCAATTTTACCCCCTTACCAAGGGCTGTTTTTATAAGATCGTCTGGCAGATCGAGCCTGTCTGGGTAGGCGTTGACCTCCATTAATTTATGGTTTTTGACACAGAACGCAAATACTTTCTCCCAATCGGCCGAGAGTGACTGGCGGTGATTGATAATTCGACCGGTCGGGTGTCCAAGAATTAGAGCTTTGGGATGAGAAAGTGCCGTGATTATCCGTTCGGTATTTTTTGCAACGGTATTATCGAAAGCCGAATGGATGGAGACAATTGCATAATCAAGAGTGGCCATCAGTTTATCGCTTAAGGCAAAGTCTCCTTCTGGTCTAATATCAACCTCTAAACCAATGAGTAATTTAATACCTCTATTTTTCACACTCTTTTCATAGGATTGAAAATCTGTCTCCGTTTTGAACCGATGAAGTTTCTCCTTCTCGAGAATACCGTCTTCTGAAAGGGATAAACCTCTTTCTTTGGCTAGCGTTCTTAATCTGATGTTATGCATTTTTGAGCCGGTGAAATGTTGGAGCATGCTTCCCCAATCGTCAGGGTCCGAGATTTTGAGGTCCACTTCGAGATCGTTTTTGAGTTTGACGTGACTTCGAGTGATGACAGGGTCTATTTGGGGATATGCTAGGGCATATTCCAACGCTTTATTAGGATCCTTGGTGCTTAGAGCTATGTCGATATCTCCAACCGTAGAAAGACGACGGCGAAGACTGCCTAATGGCTCGGCCTTCTTTATGTGTGTCGATTTTTTGAGATACTGGATATAACGTTCGGCTATGTCTTGAGCTTCTGAGAGTAAAATTCTTCCTTTACGGGTCGATATTATCTGAAGAGATTTTTTGATGCGTGCAACTGATTTTTCCTTAAATACCTTGTAAGCGCCTGACCAAGGCCAGGTACGGTGTCAAGCTTATTCTTGCCGCCAGAGTTCGTCAATGGGCTCAGACAGGCAATCTATGGCTGCAGCAGCGTTTGAATATGCCTTGACTCGAAAAGTGTCACCCTCTTTAACACGAAAAACCGCCGCAACTCTTTCTAGCAGCTGGGCGGTTTCTCGTGTTAATGGCAATACGACCATTATACGTAATTCTTACGAATTAAGAGCTAACTTAGCGGCCTCCGAAGGATCTACCACCAGTGGAGGGACGGTCTTCTTTGGGACGGGCTTCATTAACAATAATGTTGCGACCATCAAGGTCAGCACCATTCATTTTTTCGATAGCACTCTTAGCAGCTTCAGCATCTTCGAATTCAACGAATCCGAATCCCTTACTCCTGCCGGAGAACTTATCTGATATAACTGTTACCTCACCTAGAGTACCGAAGGGAGAAAAAATCTCCTGGAGTCTGGTTTGAGTAATATTGTAGGGTAGATTCCCTACGTACAAACGAACAGCCATTTCTGGCTCCTTTCTACTTTCCCCGTGGCCATCATCACCGCGAGACAAACTGTAAAGGTTAAGATGATTTAACTAGGACATTATATCAAGTCCATAGGGCAATAGCCAATTGACTTAGTTTGGCTTCTGTAAGCCTCAAATCTCCTTTTTTAGGTCATCGACCAGAGCCTGATAGGTGTTTGCTAGACTCATGGCTAAGTCGTAAGCATTGTTATCATGCCAGTCGCAAGCGTCACCACAGGCTTCTCCCTGCTCTTCCATAGCCTTCGATAGTTTGGCCTCAGCGACTACAAGCTGAGCTTTTAAGAGATCAATCTTTCCCTTTTTAGTCATAAAAGAATTTTACCCCCAGAAGAGACAACTTGTATTAGGCTCAAAGTCAGATATAATCTAGGGTGTCATATTTTGACATTGTTTAGGGGCTGTAGCGCAGTTGGTTAGCGCGTCTCCCTGT
>PFUC01000076.1:357-1155 GCA_002789895.1 Candidatus Collierbacteria bacterium CG_4_9_14_3_um_filter_43_16 | reverse complement strand
CTCGCAATAGAAAATGTTCGCCTGAGATTTACCTATTGACATTCATAAGTCTTTATATAAGATTGAGATATGAAAAAAGGACAGAGTACGGAAAAACGTATTAAAAATATCCTAAAATTCTTCAAAATGAATGAGAATGCCATCAGTACGCTGATGGGAGTAGTGGTGATAGTGGTTATTGCAGGATTGATTTTTAACTATTTTAAGACCGCAAACCTGAAAACCTGGCAAGGAATCCTACTAAATGAACAGCAACCGGCAACCACAGAAAAGAAGGATGAATCAATTAATGATAAATTTTTAACTACCTATAAGGTCGTAAAGGGGGATGATCTTTGGCATATCTCAGAAAAATACTACAAGTCTGGATACAACTACGTTGACATCATGAAAGAAAACAAAATTTTCGGAAAAGGGGTGATTGTTGCGGGGATGGAGCTTAAGATTCCAAAGGTAGAAGCAAAAAAGATTACCGTAGTTGAGACCAAGAAGGAGATTGCCATTTCAGACAAAGGTGACGTGATTAAATCGGAAGTCAATACTGCAGGTAAACCCATTGAGGCAGGAGAATATACTACTCAAAAGGGTGATTCGTATTGGAAGTTGGCGGTTCGTACTTATGGTGATGGTTTCAAATGGACTAAAATCTACTGGGCCAACAGAAAGGTTTTTGCAAATCCTGATCTAATCTATGCAGGAGTAAAAATTTCAATTCCCGCTTTAGAGAAATAATAAATAGTACTAAGGCACAAAAAAACGTGCCTGAGAATTATTTCCTGCACGTTTGTGATTCATCTA
>PFUC01000076.1:0-342 GCA_002789895.1 Candidatus Collierbacteria bacterium CG_4_9_14_3_um_filter_43_16 | reverse complement strand
GACGTACGTAGCTATTTGACCTCCGATTTGTCAAAGTATGCTGTATTTTAACACTCTGCCAAAACCGGATAGTATTTCAGGTAAAATAGTGGATGTTGCCGGGGTAGCTCAGCAGGTAGAGCGGCGGTATCGTAAACCGCAGGTAGTGGGTTCGAGTCCCACCCCCGGCTCTAAAGACATATTTCCCCTTTGGGGAAAATGTGTATTTTGATTATTAGGTGGGACGAGAATGACGGAGGCAAGCTCGTAACGATCTTGCCGAGTCGGGTCCGAGAGGACGATCAGCAGATCGTAACTCGAGGGAGTCCCACAGATACATGTTCATGCCATTCAAATTTACCA
>PFUC01000066.1 GCA_002789895.1 Candidatus Collierbacteria bacterium CG_4_9_14_3_um_filter_43_16 | reverse complement strand
TTTCTGTGTATTTAAGCTCAATTTGTTAATGGGCTATTTTACCGAAGGTGGTGCATTTCGTTTTAGAACCGAGGCACTTTAATCTACAAATAGGAGGTTTTTGTGTACAAAACCCTAAATGGTCCAATAACCGCACAGGTAGAAATCACCACAAGATGTAATTTGCTTTGCACTCATTGCTATAACTACTGGAGGCAAGGCAAATCTCAACCCGACTTCACACTAACTAAAGAGCTAGTTGATTCAATAGTCAACGAGCTCATAAAGAATGGGGTTTTTAGAGTCGTAATCACCGGAGGCGAGCCATTCCTCTATCCTGATATCGCATTTTATTTGGCTCAAAAACTCAAAGAGGCGAGCATACCATTCTCATTTAATACAAATCTCAACCCTCTGACGAACAAAATTGTTGAGAGAATTGTGCAGAGTGGGCCAGAATCGGTCCTGACATCCTTAATTTCCTTCGATGAGTCAATGCATGACAGCGTTGCTCAGAAGAAAGGTGCTTTCAAAAGAACAGTTTGTGGCATCAGAAGACTCTTGGAAGCTGGCATCCATGTTGGAGTAAACATGGTTGTGACAAAAAACAATGTCTATCAAGTTTATGAAACGGGTGTCTTCGTTGCATCGATTGGTGTCAAAGCATTTAGCGCCACTAAAGCTGCCCCACCCGCTAATGATTTTGAAAGTTTTTCAAAACTCATGCTTTCAACATCAGATACTCATCAAGTGCTGGCTGATCTTCTGAGAATCCAACAGGAAACCGGACTCATTGTCGACTCACTGGAACATTATCCATACTGTTTAATAGGTGATGTCAGCAAATTTCCACAGCTCGCGAGCCGAAGGTGTACTGCCGGAGTAACTAGCTGCACAATCGGTGCCAACGGGGAAATTCGTCCATGTTCACACGCTCCGATTTCATATGGAAATATATTCAGTGATGGGCTTTCTGATGCATGGCAAAAAATGCAACCTTGGAGAGATGGAAGTCTCATTCCGAAGGGCTGCAAGGCGTGCAAATATCTAGCGGAATGTAGCGGGGGGTGTAGAGTCGAAGCCCTGGTGGTCAATGGACGACTGGATGAGATGGATCCACACGCATGTGGCGAGGATAAAGTAACTTCTCTTCCTGGCCGCAAAGCGCCTAGTGAAGAAAAAATTCAGGCTTTACTCTGCAGTACAATCAAAGTTCCCACGCTTCGAGAACGGCGGGAAAGTCTTGGATGGATCGTTTCAGGAGAACACAAGGCAAAAAAGGTGACCTTCATTAATGAAGATACACACACCCTCCTAAAACTTATCCAAAATAGACCACCTCAGAAAGTAATGGATTTGCAAGCTGAATTTAATCTTGCACAAAATTCCATTTCCTTCCTTTACGAGTTACTCAGGAGAGGTGTTCTCGAAACAGTTTGATCACAGACCAATCTGGAAAGGAGGTGAGGAACAATGGCTAAGCAACTTAACCTTGGTACTTTCAGTCTGCTTGATGCGTCAGCATTTCCGGCAGAGGTTATCGAGCAGAGTATGTCCTACGACAAGGACTGTGACTGTTGGGATTGCGTAGAATGTGACGATTATTAGTCGTTTTCCGCCTGTGTGCTCTCCACACAGGCGGATTTTTTTGTGTCAAAAACAAGATTACTTGTTCCCTAAATACAATTCGTTAACTGTCTCATAGGAAAATTCAAACCCATAAACAGCTTTGAAGTCTTCTTTAAAAGTATTTGTTGGGGACGAGTCTCTTAAGTAGCCTAACATTTCTATCAACTTACCTTTTCCAAATTTTTCTACTAATACTTCAATTACAAACCCTCCTTCGTTATATGCCGGTCTGGGATTTTCTCTATTGCTATCTAAAAATCCAACCAACTTCTCAGGTTTTTTCTTAAAAAGTAATTGTCCAGATAAGTATGTTGATATCCCTTCATTCCACCACATCGGTCCCATTGGTGGGGACTTCTTTTCTATAGCAGAAACAAACAGATGGCATAACTCATGTGTAATAAGCGCCCCGTACGAAGCCTCATCTTTTTTGTGATTAGATTCAGTGTCCAATTTGTCAAAATCTAATAAATAAATAATATTTTTCCCCGAATCAGTTGAAGCAACCCAACCAACGACCCAACTTTCAGTCTCTCTGCCTTTGATTTTATTAATATCAGCTCTGTTTTCAATAATATAAAGATCAGGAGTATTCTTGACCCAATTAATCCCCCAGAAATCATTAAGCTTCTGCATTCCTTCGTCGTATGCAGACTGGATTAAATCGTTATTAACAGAGCTTACTTTAAATATCATTGTCTATATTTTACACTGATACAAATACAGGCACAAACAAGTTTCCCAACATGTTAATCTGCGCACAAACCGGTTATAAGATCTCATCATCAAGAACCCTAAAAATAATCCTGGAATTGTTGTGAGATCCTCTTTTTGAATCGAAGAACGCGGACCAAATCCGAATCTGGGAG
>PFUC01000050.1 GCA_002789895.1 Candidatus Collierbacteria bacterium CG_4_9_14_3_um_filter_43_16 | reverse complement strand
CAAATTTACCAAAAACCTAGATAAAACTGGAGTAATTATCACCGATCATGGAGAGGTTCAGACACCGGTGTTTATGCCGGTAGGTACGGCCGCAACAGTGAAGGCGCTGGATGGAGATGATATCCGTGCTACAAAAGCCGAGATTGTTCTTGCCAATACCTACCATCTATATTTACGACCTGGAGAAAAGACTGTGTCTGAGATGGGTGGGGTCCAGAAGTTTATGAATTGGAACGGACCGATGCTCACCGATAGCGGGGGTTTCCAAGTATTTTCCTTGGGTCTTGGGGTCAAGGGTGAAACTCTATCCAAAATCGACGAGGACGGGGTAATCTTCAAATCTCATCTTGACGGACAAATGCACAGATTCACACCAGAAAGATCGATGGACATTCAAAGGGATTTGGGGGCCGATATTATCATGGCATTTGATGAATGCACCCCTGACGAAATTGAAAAAACATACGTCAGACAAGCGCTGGACAGAACCTACCACTGGGCAGAAAGATGCGTCAAAAGATGGGAGGAGAATGGAAAGAAAAGTACTCAAGGTGCCGACCAGGCACTATTTGGCATTATTCAAGGAAGTACCGATAGAAAAATGAGAGAGGAAGCGGCTAAATTTATTTCTTCAATGCCCTTTAGTGGCGTAGCTCTTGGAGGAGAGACCATAGGATATAACATGGAAGCGACACAAGAAGTGATCGGATGGATCAAACATCTGTTACCAAAGGATAAACCGATTTACACCATGGGTTTAGGGCGGGATCCACAAAATATTGTGGATATTATCAAGTGTGGCATTGATATGTTTGATTGTGTGGCACCCATGAGGCTGGCTAGAAACGGGGCTCTCTATCATGGCGAGATTCGTGGCGAGAAATTCGAAAGTGAGTTTTCTAACGGCAGACTTAATATCGGCAATGCACAATTCATCAAGGATAAATCTCCTATTATGGAGGGTTGTGATTGCTATACCTGTCAATCGAGATACACTCGCGGATACTTAAATCATCTCTATAAATCAAAGGAGCTAACCTACTATCGACTAGCCTCCATTCACAATGTACGTTTCATGGTGCGTCTGGTGGAACAAATGAGGGAGAAGATGAGAAAGGACTCAAGGAATCAAGAACTCGAGAACTCAAGATAAAGAATATTTTTTAGACAATTAACATGGAGTCGCCGAAGCTGAAGAATTTGAATTTGCTTTTGATAGCCTCCGCATAAGCTTGACCCATGAGAGAGTCATAAAAATTAGTGAAGTGGATGGGGGAGTTCGGAAAACTTACCAGAGCGCTGACAAGCATTAATAGGCTCGTGCTAGGCAAATGAAAGTTGGTGATCATCCCATCAATGAATTTAAATCGATATCCTAGCTGGAAAAAAATATGGGTCTCCCCTGCCCCGCCTGAAAGATTTCCCGACTCGTCGAAGAGTGTTTCCAGCACTCGACAGGATGTTGTACCTACGGCAATAATCTTCTTGCCTGATTTCTTGGCAATATTTAACCTGTCTGCCACGTCCGATGAAAGCGTAAACGATTCGGAGTGAAGTATTTTATTTGCCACCTGTTCCTCCGTGACCGGCTTGAAAGTACCCAGACCGACGTGGAGAGTGAGTTTTTCGATCTGCACCCCCCTTTCTTGTAGACTGTTCAGGAGTTCGGGGGTGAAATGGAGGCCAGCGGTCGGAGCGGCGGCACTCCCCTTTTCTCTGGCATAGACTGTTTGATATTGTTCCCTCAGTTCTGCTTCTTTGGAATCAGAATGGATATATGGGGGTAAGGGTGTTTTTCCGAGTTCATCAATTTTGGCTATAAGGTCGAGACCGGAAAAATTGAACCTAATGTGAATCTCTCCCGTTACCTCTTTACTTTGAATGGTGCAGGTTAAGGATGGGCCAAAAACCAATCTTTGATTAACTTGTAGTTTTCCACGAGCGATACATTCAAACGTATCCAAAGAAGTTTGCTTGAGCAGAAGAATCTCAATCTTTCCACCGGTTTCTTTGGTGCCGAAAAGTCTGGCCGGAAAGACTTTGGTATCGTTGAGTACCAAAACACACTGATCATCCAAAAGATCGACCAGGTCACGAAAGATATGGTGGTTCAGGCTTTGATCTGACCGATTCACGACTAATAACCTACAGGAGTCACGTGGTTCGATAGCTTGCTGACCAATTAGTTCTTCTGGCAGTTCGAAGTGGAAGTCGGAAATATTCATGGTGTTATTATCCCAGATGGATCCCCGCATTCGCGAGGATGACGGTGGAGTGAGATTGCCACGGCCCGCCATGGCGGGTCTCGCAATGACGGATTGTTGAGGAAAATGTTTGAGGTATGATGGTATCATGGCACTTACAAAAAAGGACCTGAGTCAACTAGAAAGAATTGCCAATACTAGAGATGAGAAGATGATGGAGAAGATTAGTAAACTCATGGATGAGAGAATGATGGTATTCTTTGAACAGGTGATTGCAAGAGCAATCGATGGTGTGGTG
>PFUC01000064.1 GCA_002789895.1 Candidatus Collierbacteria bacterium CG_4_9_14_3_um_filter_43_16 | reverse complement strand
CGACTGTTTTGCTACGGAAGCCAAGCAGAAGGTGGAGTCACTGCTGAACGGTAAAGAAGTTGTCTTGGTCAAAGATGTCTCCGAAACCGATAAATACGGTCGACTTTTGAGATATGTATATCTGGGAGACGAAATGATCAACGATACCCTGGTAAAAGAAGGTTACGCCAGAATCTCCACTTTCCCGCCGGATGTGAAGTTCAAAGATCAATTTCTCACCAGCGAAAGGCAGGCAAGAGAAGCTCAAGTGGGTCTTTGGCAGGCGTGTAAATAATGCCTATTCCAAATTAGTCTGTTCAAGCAACTTCTTAAAGTAACGGATCTTGTCAACATCGTCATCATCCATCACAAAAGGTTTGACATCATCTGCAACTTCCTCAAAATCAATCGTTTCTAAATAAATCAGAATTTTTTCTTTGATTTTGGATAAATCCCGTGTTCCGAACTTTACCGCCAAGAACTCTTTGTCCGGTTTGGTGTTTTGGAGAAGGAAAATAATGTCGTAAAAATCTCGACCTTTGGCTCTCGCTCTATTTGTAATTGTCCAGAGTTTTTGTGCTAGGATTATCGGTTTTGGTGTAATAGTTATCGGCTTAACAATATCAAACTTGTTCAAGATATAACTTTCTGTGGGGTAATTAACCTGTTGATCAAATGTATCCACTTGAACCATAATCTTTTCCTCATCATAACCAGACATATTGTTCCTCTGCAAAAGCTTGGGGAATTTAATTTTGCAATGAAATGCTCTCTTGTTTACGATACTAATTTCTACCTCAAAACCAAGCTTCTCAAGTTCTCTGGCGATGAATTGTGATAGAGTTGTAAAATCTTCGTTAGTCAGATTCTTATTGTCAAAATCTAGATCCTCAGAAAATCTTTTTGAACCATATACAATTCGCAAACACGTTCCCTCAAGAAATGATAACTTTCGACCAATCTTATGCGAGAAAATAATACTTAATATCAGATACTGTAAATATTCCCTCAGCAGTCCACGATCATATTTGTGGATATCAGACGGATAAAACTTCTCTATTTCATCTATTGATATCATAGTTGAAAATAATCAATTAACATCATAATCCTTGTATTCAAGGCGGCACTACCGAAAACAGCCACAATCTCCTCTAACTCCTGGCGGTTTAGTTTTTCCTTCAGGTGCTCCCCATTAAATCTCAATCCTTGAATATCTGCCACATCCGCTACTTGGGAATTAAGATAGAAATAGTCCACGATAGCTTTCTCCAATGAGGCAATTTTGAAGGTCGTTTGATCGATGGTAATTATTTGATATCCAAAAAACAGTCGAGTGTCTAGAGTTTTATAATCGAAGGTTCCAATCGGTGTTTCCACACTTAGCGTCTTGTTGGTTGTTGCGGATGTAATTTTCATTACCGCTTCAGGAATTACTCCGTAATGATTCAGGGCTAACTCCAAGGAAATATATGAAGGGTCATAGAGCTTATTAGCAATCAAGTACAGATCGTAATTGGAAGGTCTGTAATCCGCGAAAATATATTTTTTACTCCGTAATTTGGTAACCCAGTTCTTCTTTTTCCATTCATAAAGCGTTTCTAGCCTAAATCCAGGATCGACTGTAAAAAGGTCTTCGGGAGCAAAAACCTTAATTTTGCTAAGCTTCTGCTTAATATCGAAGAACTTCATTTCTAAATACTACGCTTTACCGTAGTTTTTGTCAACACGAGCTCTAATCCCCCAATTCGGCCTAATTAGGGGAACACGACCCCCTAATTTGTGGGAATTAGGCACGAGTAGTTAATCGTGTGGGATAATTGACTTGTGTCACCCCAAAGCAAAGAAAAAAATCCTGAACTAAGTATAATCACAATAAATTACCAAACGGATGATCTGGTTGTGAACCTAGTCAAAAAGCTAGTACCTCGTCTTGGAGTAGAAATCATAATAGTCGACAACAGTCCCACCGATTCGCTCCATCATAAGTTGTCAAAGAGAAGCGATATCCGATATTTCTTTACCGGGAAGAATCTCGGTTTCTCCGGAGGAAACAACTTTGGTCTGGCTAGAGCCAGGGGGGAATGGCTGTTACTGCTTAACAGCGACACGCTGGTCACTACGGCAGAGATATTAAGAATGTTAGAGCATACCAGGCGACAGGGTTATTTGGTTTCTGCCCCAAAGCTAATCCAGCCTGACGGAAAAATCCAGAACAATGTCGGTTATTTTGACTCTTTTTTGAAACACCCCCTTAACTACCTTTTTGCCCGCCCAAGGTTCCTAACATGTTCCTCCGTAAATGAGAACGTCCTGGTGGATCTTCTTACGGGATCTGCCATGCTAATTCATAATTCGGTCTTCAAACAGATTGGCACGCTGGACGAAAAGAATTTTTTTATGTATTACGAAGACATAGATTTTTCATATCGGTTGCACCAAAAGGGTGTACCGGTCCTTTACGACCCCGATGTAAGGATACTTCACCTTGGCGGAGCCAGTTCGGATCAGGACACCAGACAAAAAAACAAAAACTATCAACACGGCTTGACAGTCTATCTCACAAAAAACAGAGGCTACTTGTACGCCAAGATTAACAACCTCTTTCATTTTCTAGCATAAAATCAAATATTATTATGTTTGTCTCTAAACAACTCTAC
>PFUC01000035.1 GCA_002789895.1 Candidatus Collierbacteria bacterium CG_4_9_14_3_um_filter_43_16 | reverse complement strand
CGCATTATAGTCGGTGATCTGGGTGCCTGTTTCGGTGGAGTACACTTTGTACTCATATTCACGCTGTTCCCAAATGACCTTGATGGTATCGCCGACCTTTAACTGGGGAAGGTTGTAAAAGGAGTTTAGTTTGCGGAAAGAGGCAGACCACTCTAGGTAACCCCAGCGGTGGGCGGCAAGAATCATGGGTAAATCCCTCTCCCCCGATTCCGATCGAGGGTTTCTCCCCTTGACAGGGGAGATTCCGTCGTATGGAGTGCCGAAGTTGGGGACTCGCCAAATGCCCATCTTGAGAATACTTTTGACATCTTCACCTTCGTGTATTTGGCCACGGACACCAATTTTGTCGATAATTAAGCCGTTTTCTGAGGGGAGGTAGGGATCGACGTCGGGGAGGGAGAGGTTAATATTACTGGATTCCGGGTCGGAGCCCGGAATGACGGTGGTTGGTGTGGGAGTTGGAGAGGGACTTGGTTTGGTAATCGTTTGTTGAGCTTGAGTGGCCGTAGAGGCGATGGTAGAGGCTAGTAGGTTCGAAGCTTGGGGCTGAAGGCGGTAGTAGAGGTGCGGCCAGGAGGGTAGAAGAGCGAAAATAGCCGTGAGCGACCAAAAAATAATGCCGATGGTGATAAAGAGACGTTTTTTGGAGGACATATAATCATTCTATCAAGAACTCAAGAACTCAAGAACTCAAGAACTCAAGAACTCAAGGTGAGGTTGTGTTTGATAGATTGATATATTAAGTGATTCCTATAGTGTGTACTTGACAAAGAGTAGCTTCGGGTGTTACAATACCCACTAGTTTGATATATTCTTGAGTCAATTAAAGGTGAAATGGGTTTGGTTTGCAGTGCCACTTTAAAACCGGCGCTGCGGCTAAAGCCTTACGCGTTTCACCCTTGATTGACTTAATTGTCAAGCTAACCCCCTTTCCGTCGATTCTAAAAATCCTCGAAATACAGAGGACATACGTTACGTATTTATCCGAGACAGGAGGCTTGACTACGCATTTTATCTATTTTTGGTATTACAGCGCAGTCACAATTAATTATTTTTGTCATCGCGAGCAAAGCGTGTCGATCCAGATGGATTGCTTCGGTTTGAGTACAAAACTCGCAATGACGGGGAGTTGACAGGGGAGACTCAGGATGTAGAATTAGTTTGTTGGATAAGATTTCACTTTTTTTGTTTCACTTAATTTAATCAATTACCCCCCCCACTATTTCCTTATGGCCACAAAAGCCAAGACCCTTGTTAGTCAGCCGAAAGTCGAAGAAAAGAAGCCGTATGTAGTGCCACCTTCTCCGAAGACTGCATCTTTGCCACCGAGATCTTTTGTGCGTGCGCCACTAGCCTCTAGAGTGCCATTTCAACCTAGATTTGCTCCAATGCCCGGATACCAAAGAGCGGCTCAGGAACCGGTAATTACAGAAGAAGTCAGTGGCATTTTGGAAATGACCGGAACCGATGGACGGGGAATACTTCGTCATGGATTCCGCTCAGGTGAAGATGATGTTTTGATTCCCTCGATGGTCAGTCGACTTTCCAAGCTTAGAGCCGGAGATGTGGTGACGGGACTGGCCCGCAGACCCAAGGAGACCGAACCTTACTGGACCATGATTCAAGTGACAAAAGTGAATGGTGAGGAACCGGCCAAGATGTTTGACCGCTTTAGATTTGAAAAAGGCACCCCAATCTATCCATTTGAGAAGCTAAAACTGGAAACCGGTAAAGAAATATTATCGACACGACTGATTGATCTGTGTGCACCTATTGGCAGGGGACAGAGAGGTCTGATTGTGTCTCCTCCCAAAGCAGGAAAGACGACAGTCATAAAAGAAATTGCTAGTGGTATAGCCACAAATTACCCCGAAATACATTTGATGGCCGTGCTCGTAGGAGAACGTCCGGAAGAAGTCACCGATATTAGTAGACATATTTTGGCCGTAACTAAAGATAGCACTATGTCTGGAGAAACGGCGGCCAGTAACTTTGATGAAAAAGCCGAAGAACAAACTCGCGTGGCCGAAATGGCTCTGGAAAGAGCCAAACGTCTGGTGGAAATGGGGAAAGATGTGGTCATTTTACTGGACTCGATTACTCGTTTAGCCCGTGCCTACAACCTGGCGATTCCAACATCGGGAAGAACTCTGTCCGGAGGCTTTGACCCGGCCGCCCTGTATCCACCCAAGAAGTTCTTTGGAGCTGCCCGCAAAATTGAGGGTGGGGGAAGTTTGACTATTATCGGTACGGCTTTGACCGATACCGGAAGCAGGATGGACGACCTTGTCTACGAAGAGTTTAAGGGGACGGGAAACATGGAGCTGCATTTGGACCGACGCTTAGCCGAACGAAGAATATACCCGGCAATTGATGTGATGAGATCCGGCACGCGCAGAGACGATTTGCTATTTGACTCAATAGAGTACCAGAGCATTATTCTGATGCGCAGGATGCTCGACATGCTCGGCGACAATGAGCGTACTGAAGTGCTTATTGGGAGATTGGCTCGGACTAAGAGTAACAAAGAGTTTTTGGCTTCGCTAAAAGACGGAGGGTAAGGAAAACCGCCCTCGGAAGAGGGCGGTAGTTTTGTGTCCTAAAGAAGTTCAACCTTAAGTTCAAGATGATTGCATTCATTGACCGCGTCGACAATCCGGTCGAAGTCCTGCTGACAGCAAGTCCGCCGTTCGATGACAATGTGATCGTCGCCGTAGCGGTAGACATAGGCGAAAGCGGTGCGTGGGAAATAGGCGTGAGGTGGTCCGTAGACGACGATTCCGCTCTTACCGGTGGGGTTATTCGCGGAAAGGCCGTTGATCAACCACTCCTGGGGTAGTTTGGATCCGACTTCTGTACCTGATAGAGTCTTTGGTGCAGTCATTAAAGCATCTCCTTTTGGGTTTTGAAAGATCCGGGAAAATTACTTGTCCTATTATACTATTTGGTTCTAACGGGTATTTTAAGGTTCGTGAAATTGCTGCCCTATAATAGCATTCGGATTGAACTTGTGCAACTTTGATGGTTTCCCGCGACCAAAGCGCAGGTGGTGGCAGTAGTTAGGGGAAACGGAAGCTGTGCCTAAGATCGGTGGTGAACGTCTGACCGAAAAGATTGATGCTTTGGGGGGAAGAAATGAGTCCGTGCTGTTTGAGGATGGCGAGGGAGTAAGAACAAGGGGAGTTATTAGTTGTTGGTGCGAGGTTATTGAATGCTGGCTGTTTGGGGGGGAGACTACAGGTAGGGAGAGGAAGGTCGTAGGAGAGGTTAAGAGTGCTTTCACCTCCGGCAGGTGTGGTGTGCCAGAAACCAATCTCGGTCAGGCCGTACTTGGGAGTTGTTAGTGCGGAGGACGGAGAGGCATCTGGGAGGGGTGGAAAGGAGATGGGA
The DNA here is from genome assembly GCA_002789895.1 of Candidatus Collierbacteria bacterium CG_4_9_14_3_um_filter_43_16. Lineage (GTDB taxonomy): Bacteria > Patescibacteriota > Microgenomatia > UBA1400 > MFAQ01 > UBA10133. The sequence continues at coordinate 8,614 of PFUC01000035.1, read as the reverse complement.
TCGCGGGTGAGGGTGATGTTTTTAGCTTCCAGCGGAATATAGAAGCGGAGATAGGTGATGTAGTTTCCTCCGTAATGGATGGGGGGATTGGGATTGGCCTCCGGAGAGGAGTTGGTGAAGCGGACAGTGACGGCGTGGTGGATGCCGGAGGAGGGAGTGATAGTGTGGGTGGTGGAGCGGGTGACGAATTGATTCGCCTTGTTGGCCCCCAAATTGGTCTCGATTAAAGAATAAGTATCAAAAGCCTCTGGAGACAAAACGCCTGCGAGCTTTTTTTGTTCCAGGAGCGTTTGAAACGAGAGATTGGTGGAATGCACCACGATATTTTGATTTATAATGTCCGTATACAATATTTGTGCGATCTTAATCTTTTTGATGAATGAAAGACCTTTTGCCTTCCGAATGAGGGCCTGCCCGACGGCAGTGAGAGTGTCTCTCTTTTGGGTGGAACCAGGGAAAAAACCCACCTCGGTCTTGCCTTGAAGGAAGAGATAGAGATTGTCCGGAGTGATCTGGGCTGAGTATTCAGGGACGTAAAAGGACCCAACTAGGTTCAATACTTGTTTGATGGTGGAGAGGTTAATGATAGTCAGGATGTCTGGGTTGATTTCTTTGCCTTTTTCCAAAAACCAGCGAATATTGGTGGCGGAAGTCGGGAAGTCCGGTTCCCAATCGGCATTGGCGAGCTCCCAGGTACCATGGCCGAAGGCTTGTTGTATAGGTTCCGGCGGAGTGACATGGCCACCTAATTGACCGTTGGGGACGTAAATATCATGAAACGTGATTTTAGGAGAGAACTCAAGAACTCGAGGATTCAAGAACTCGAGACGTTTAGTGGAGAGGGTGAGCTTGGCGTAGGAGCCGGCAAAGCCACCGTTGGCACGCATTTCGGTGTCGTTACCCAATAAGATCAGATACGAAGTGGGTTTGTTTACACCTAAGAGATAGTTGGTGAAGGGGAGAAAGGGCTTAAAAAACTCAAGAACTCGAAAACTCAAGTAAAAAACTGATAAAGAAATGAGGATAATAGGGAGAAAAAATAACCAAAAACGCTTCACTTAATTATTTTACATTGTAAATTTCAGAAGAGGTAAATTAGAAGGATGAGCTTGCATGCTTGTATAAGTTATGCTATTATTCATACATGATTAGTACAATAAATATCTCGTTACCAAAGAAGTTGAAAGAAGCGGCCGATGCCCTGGTCGCAAGTGGTGAATATGCTTCTTTTAGTGATTTGGCTAGAACCGCCATTAGGCAAGCAATATTGGAGAGGAAGTATAAAACAATGTTGGAGGAAGCCAAACGCGAAGAGGCCATGGGGCTGTCAAACGTGATAAAAAATAAGGAGGAGTTGGACGCATATTTAGATAGAATTGCGAAGTGAGACTTCTTTTTACAAAAAGTTTTGATAGAGAGTATGGTGTACTGTGTCGAAAAAATATCAAATATAAAGATAAAGTAAACAAAACATTGTCTTTTTTGCAGTTTGATTTAAGGCATCCTTCTCTGAGGTTGCATAAGCTGAGCACGTTAGGGGTATACTCAGTTTCTGTAGATATGAAAATTCGAATATTGTTCGCAGTCGATGAAGATAAGCTTCATTTGTTGCATATTGGAAACCGTGATGAAGTATATTGATCGAATAAAAAGCCGGATATATTTGTCTCCGCTCTACGACCTGTTTGGGAAGCGGTCGTATGCCCAGGGCGGGGAGGATATTATTTCGTGGCTCGAAATAAAGAACTCCAGAACTCAAGGAATCAAGAAATCAAGACAGACAGAAAGTAAGGGGTTTTATGTGGACATTGGGGCGTATCACCCAAAGCTATTTTCGAATACTTATTTGTTTTATAAAAAGGGATGGAGAGGGATCTGTGTAGATCCGAATCCTCGGATGGAGGAGCTATATAGGAAAGCTAGACCAAGAGATGTGTTTGTGAATGTGGGAGTGGGGGATGTGGATGGAGTGAGATTGCCACGGTTCGGAGTACCGAAACTCGCAATGACAAACGAGAAAGCGTCTAAGGTGACAGAAATGGAGTACTACATGTTTGAGGATGGGGCGGCTAATACTTTTTCTGCGGAGCAGGCCAGGAAGAATCAGGAAGTAGGAAGGAAACTAATTGGGAAGAGAACGGTGGCTGTACTGCCTTTGGAAAAGATACTTGAGAAGTACTTACCTAAGGGACAAAAAATAGATCTACTGTCGGTGGACGTGGAGGGGATGGACTTGGAGGTACTGAAGTCGAATGACTGGAAAAAATACCGACCTAAGATGGTTATCTGCGAGGATCTGGCGTTTGATTTGGATAAATGGATGAGACGACTACGAGGGAAACGGGAGGGATTCGGGGTGGGGGAATTTTTGATGGAGAAAGGGTACAGATTGACGGCGAAAACGCCGTACTCGTTGATATTTAAGAGAAAGACGGTGGAGTGAGACCTGATCGTGTAATACACGATATCTTCGACCTACGGCAGGCAGGTCGCCAATGACGGTGGTGATGGAGACGGGCGGACGCGGGGGTCCGCCCCTACGGGGGAATCGTGAGATGAGGGTGGTAGAATAGACTCTGCACTAAAAAATGAGTAGCCTAAAGACTTTTATCAGCGAGTGGGTGATAGATTTTTTCAAATATTTGAGAATATTGTTGTCGTACTTTGTGGCTCATCATCTGAAGCCTAGATTTTCGGCTTTTGAATCGGTAAAGTCGGTACTCGTTGGCAAGATGTACCAGCAGAGAGGGAAGCATGCCCAGCTAATAGTCAATTCGGTCATGGTAACAGTGATGGTGCTATCGGTGACGCTTGGCCCCTCGGTAATTGTAAATGATTCGCAAACTCAGGCGGTGATGTCACTGGGGTTAGGGAGCAAATTTGCTTTTGCTCAGGAAAGTTCTCCATCAGGAGAAACAGCTAGAGTTTTAGGGCTTTCGACCGACTCGCAAGTAGAAATAGATCCGCTAACGCAAGTATCCGATAAACCCAGAGCGGATGTATTGGAACATACAGTAGAAAATGGGGACACACTGGCCAGTATCGCGAAGAAATTTGGAGTCGATACAGATTCCATAACTTGGCTCAATAAGGGGCTAAGTGAGAAAAAGATGAAAATAGGAACAGTGCTGAAGATTCCTCCAGTCATTGGAGTGGTGCATATTGTTAAGGCAGGAGAAACTATTTATTCTATTGCCAAAAAATACAATGTATCAGCCCAGGCAGTGGTTGATTTTCCTTTTAACGAATTTACCAATGATGAAACTTTTTCTTTGGCGATAGGCCAACAATTAATTGTTCCTGACGGAGAGATGCCGGACGAACCAATATTGTCTCCAAGATCCAACTTGGCTTCATCACAAACTCCTAATGCGGGAGTTGTTTCGGCCACTGGCAACTGGATTTGGCCGACAGCGGGCAGTATCTCGCAGGGATTTAAGTCGTGGCATAAGGGAATTGATATCGCTAATCGTGGCGGCGGGGCAATATTGGCGGCTGACGCCGGGACCGTGATCGTCGCAAGCTGGCTCGACAATACAGGCTATGGAAATCGAGTGGTGATTGATCATGGCAATGGAACAAAGACGCTTTATGCTCACATGTCTTCTTTCTCGGTCGTGGTAGGTCAAACTGTAAAAAGAGGAGATAAGTTAGGAATGATGGGAAGTACAGGTAGGTCAACCGGAACCCATCTCCATTTTGAAATCAGAACTGGTAAGGGGAATGCAAACCCACTGGTGTCGTTGAAGTAGGATGAGGAAATTGCCACAGTGTCACGGGTGGTAGAATATAGGCATGGTGGATCAAGCAAAATTATTGATACGAGCGGGAAATGGCGGTAACGGTGCCATCAGTTTTCGTCGAGAAAAGTTTATTCCCAAAGGTGGTCCTGATGGCGGAGATGGTGGAAAGGGAGGTAGTGTGTACATAGAGACTGACCCAAACAGGAATACTTTAGACGATTTTGCCCATCAGCAAAAGTTTGAGGCTTCGGATGGTGGTAAAGGAGCCGGAAAGAAAATGTCTGGAGCTAAAGGAGAAGATTTAATAATTAAAGTACCACTAGGAACGATCGTGACGCTAAAGCCACTGAGCACTAGAAAGATAGAGGTGGAGAATATTGCGGTAAAAGGGATGCCTCGAGAACAGATGGGGCGATTGATCCTGAAAAAAGTGCCGGAGGGATATCCTCCTGAGTCTCCCTTTGACAAGGGGGAGGTGGTGATTGATTTTGATAAACCGGGAATGAAGTTACTCATTGCCAAAGGAGGATCTGGGGGCCGGGGAAATGTACACTTCATGAGTGCCAGAGAGACGACTCCTTTGAGGGCAGAACAAGGACAGGTGGGTCAGGGTTTTCAAGCGGAGTTATCTCTAAAACTGTTGGCAGATATTGGTTTAGTGGGACTACCTAATGCGGGGAAGTCGACTTTGTTATCTGTACTATCAAATGCGAGACCAAAAGTGGCTGATTATGAATTTACGACTTTGGAACCGAATTTGGGTGTGATGAAAAGCGGGGAAAACCATTTGGTGATTGCGGACTTTCCCGGTTTGATCGAGGGTGCGAGTGAGGGAAAAGGTTTAGGAATAAAATTTTTGAAACATATTGAGAGAACCAACGTCTTGATTCATTTAGTGGCGGTGGAGGACCTTCAAGGCCAGGCCTTGAAGGTTGGGGATCCTATAAGGCCTGGCCTTGCGGCCCCTACGGTGTGGGAGAGATATCAAAAAATCAGGCATGAATTAAAAAATTATGGCGCGGAGATTGAGAAAAAAGAAGAAATAGTAGTGCTTAGTAAAATTGATTTGGTGAGTGAAGAGAAGGTAAAAGAAATCGTGAAATATTTTAAGAAAAAGAAAATTGATATGCTACCTATTTCCAGCGGAAATGGACGTGGGTTGGAAGAGCTAATTTTTAAATTGTCTTACATTCATTAGAGTAAGTTCCACGGCGTGATATTTGGGAACAGAACTCTTCCGGAGTTTGGTTATAGGGTGCTCCGCATCTATTATCACAGTTAGTAGATGGTGAACACGATGGAAATTCATCCCGGGCTACCAAGACACAAGCGCCACTTTGGCAGCCATACCAATCACTGCAGTAAATTCTATTACTACAACCCGAAACTGTTTCTAAATAATTCATGTCGCCTGAGATGGAAACAATGGTGTCTGGACAGAATTGAATTTCATCGCCTTGGGGATCAAATTTGTTGGCTAGAACGGCGTAGACCGCGATTTTTTGGGGACAGATAAAACTTTCATTCGGTCCGGTGTAATAAGTGTAGGGCTGGAGAGAGTTGGGATCGCAGGGGATGGTAGCTAAATATGGCTCCAGAGCGTTGCTGCCGCAGCTATTGAGGATGTCGATAGAAGGATAACAATCGTGGTCGGCGTAATAGGCCTCGAAGGCAATTTTGATTTTGTATAGGTCGGATTTGCGGCGGGTATCGTAACCTTTGAAAAATTGCATCATGGGATTGATGCCGACCAGAATAATAAGCCCTAGGACGACCAGAATAGTAACGACAATGAGTATTTCGGGGAGAGTGAAGCCGTTGGGGTGTTTAATTTTCAATTATCAATTTTCAATTATCAATATTTATTTCATTATCAATTATTGGGTTTCAATTATCAAGTTTCAAGCGGTTTTGATTTGTTTGAACTTATGACAATCTTGGAAAAGATTAATAATAGTTCGTCAGTTTCTAACCATATTTTTCTGATATCTTCGATGTGAACATTGTCTGTCCTGGCGAGTAATCTCAACCAATGTTTTGTCTCCTTTATTTCTTTCTTTGCGATTTTGATTTTATGAACAAAGTCCTTTTTACTTTCTGCTTCGTTTGCTTCACAGTAGTTTGCTCCGATTGATCCAGAAGAGGCAACTAGTTGTGAGATTATTCTTTTATTGACACAGTTTTTTGGTAATACTTTGACGAGATCAATTATTTTTTCAGCCAGTTTTGCCGTTCTCTCCTCCAAGTCATATATGGGCATGTGTTTTAATTTTCAATATCAATTAACAATGGTAATACAATTATATTTTGAAAATTGGTACTTGAAAATTGTGAATTATTTGCCATTTTTATCTTGTTTGGACCAACCAGAAATTGAAGGATATGGGTTGAGTGACCAGAATTGGATTGGTTGGGACGGCGACGGTAAAAGAAGGTTGACAGTTCTCAGTTCTCAGTTCACAGGTATTTTTTGATTTGACGTAGAGGACTTGGTTAGAGGTATCGGAGATGGGGGTGATATAGATTAGTGTGTGATCGGTAACTTTAGTATTGGCAATTGAGATTTCGGCTGAGCCGGAGGCGATAGTAGCCGTACCAATAGTAGTGTTGGATGCCGTTTGGGCTGACATGGTGGCTGAAAGGTCATCACTACCCGAGGCAATAACCAGTCCGCCAGTGGTCAAGAGATCGAAGTTGGCTGAACCAGTGGCGATGGTGGACGAACCGACGGCTAGGGTACCGGAAACGGTGGCGGTTTTGGTATCCAAATTGTTGGCGAAGAGAGTACCAGTGATGATCAGATCGCCATTGATAACTATCTTACCATCAGGGTAGAGGTCCATCAGATTGGCTAATAGATGCACAGGTTTGTCCCCGGTGGGCTGAATGTAGAGGTCGCTGTCAAAAGAGCTAAGAGTTTGGGTAAAAATGGAGCCGTCAGCCATAAGATCATTACTATATATAGTATGGACGCTGAGGGAGTTGAGAATCAGATCCGATGGTATATTGGCGGAAGCTGATGCCAGAGGTGATAAAGCGAGCGGATCTCTCGAAGACGTAGCGGTGTTTATATTTCCAATTAGAGAATCGTAGGAAGTGTATTTGGCTTGAAGATCGGCAAGAATGGCGGAGGCAGTGGAATATTTTTCGCTTAGCAGATCCAGTTGGGTAGTGAGTTTGTCGACAGTTTTTCCTTTGATGCTATCGGCATAAAGAGTCCCGGAGACAGTAGCATCGATGACTTTGAGCTGATCAATATCGGCGATGGGGGAAATGAGTTTGGTACGAATAGTAAGGTTGTCGGCCAATAAAGTAGTGACTACCTGGGTGCCAACCTTCAAATTGGCGATGATACTTTGAAAGAAAGAGGAAACTTCTTTAGTTTCTTGACCGTTAACTTTGAGACTAAAGGAACTATCGGCGAGGACAATTAACTCCGGTTCAATGGCGGAGCCAAAAAGGCTGGTATCGGTAAGGCTGGTGTAAAAATCGGGACTGTTTAAAACAAAACCACTGGCTTCACTAGTACGAGTGTTGAGCCAGTTGGTGGAATCAAATCTGGGAGCGGATAAGCGAAAATTAATATCGGTCGGAGTAGAGGAGTAGATAGCCAGAATTTTGTTTGGTGCGTCAATTTCGTACCAGGTTTTGGCCTGGCCGGCGGCGGTGAGAAGGACCGAAAGTTGGTCTAAATGGTTTCGGATGTCAGTGGTTTTGGAAAAGAGCCAAAGGTCTGAGCCTTTTGGCTGAGAGTCCAGATTGATGAGGGCCCGGTAGCCCAGACCACTGAGATATTCGGATGTAGTGATCTTGCCAATCATTTCTTCTTTGATTCCTACCATACCGGCCATGTAGGTGGCGTATTTTTCGCCGTTGATAGTATATGGAGGGTCGATGGTTCCGACGTCGATCTTGCCAATACCATTTTGGACGGTGACGTCACCCCAGACTTTTAGAGTTCCGGAGATCGAAGCATCTCCGGAGACAAACAATTCCATGCCACCTGGCGGCATGGTATTGGTGGTATCACCGACACGTAAAAAAGTAGTGGCGTTCCATTGGCCGCCGGTAAGCTGTCGATTGGCGATACTGACTTGTTCGGCACCAGCACTATCGTTTATACCTAAGCTTAGATAAAGGCGCTTCCAGGCGGAGCTGGCTCGACCCAAGTAGGCATCATCGTTAACAAGAGGGAGAATGTCGCCGTCTACCTGAAGAGCTGTAAGACCGCCACCCATGCCTGGGTTCGTCATAGCAGTACTAAAACCGATAGCTACCGGATCGTTGATATTGGTAGGATATATATGGCTACTGGATCTGGTCCAATAACCAATCGTGCCTGAGGCGGCGGTTGGATCAAGCCAGGAAAGTACGCCGGAACCATTGTTGATTAAGGTACTGTTGGCGGCTCCCTGAGAAGCAGGGAAAGAAGTAGTAACGTTGTTTATTTTGACGATATTTCCCGAAGAGTTAACTTGAAAAAGATCACCTGAGCCGACGGTTAAAGCCGACGCCGGAGTAGTGTCGCCGATGCCGACGTTGCCAGAGGTTCGATTAATAATCACATCAGAACCAGAATTTAAATAAAGTTTTGCGCCATTCTCTGTATCAAAGTAGAGATTGGTATTTCCGCTAGCGGCATCGCCAAGGTATCCGTATCTTGTGGTACCATTACTATCATAAAAAGATAAATAACCCAACGAAGCATTACCTGTTGTCCCAGTTCCTTCAATTCTGAGTGCTTCCGAAGCACCGTCAATGTGCAACTTCGCTCCCGGCCCCGTCGTCCCGATGCCGACGTTGCCGTTCAATATCGTCTTAGTAATACTCGTATTTCCCAAAGTAACAGAATTAGAACCATTGCCAATGGC
>PFUC01000054.1 GCA_002789895.1 Candidatus Collierbacteria bacterium CG_4_9_14_3_um_filter_43_16 | reverse complement strand
CAATATGATCTGAAGTGAAGTCGAACCAAACACGAATGAAATCTTCTTTGAGGAGTTTCCTTAGTCTGCCGACTTCTGGGTCTTGAAGGTATATATTTTCTTCGTCTAAGCCAACTACCACCGAGTAATGGCCGTCTGCCAAGTCGTCTTCGTCGTAATCAGCTCTACCTCTGGTCATCCAGTTTACAATTACAGGAGCTTTTTTATCCAAGGCGGTTTGAATATCTTCAAATAAAGCAAAATTCTTAATATCAACTTTTAGTCCTTCACCCTCAAGAGTTCTTTTGATATCTTCATCTCCAATGCCCAAGTCATCATCTTTGTTGGAGAGAATAGCAACTTCGGCTTCAGACTTCTCGATGTCATAAAAATCCAAGACCATCTTAATGACAGCTGGGCCACAAAAACTACCACGAAGAGTTTCTTGAAAAGGTTTGACGGGAAGTAAATCGTTAATTTTAAATAAATCCAATTCGTCGAGATTGTCTGGCAAATTATCAATCCCAGCAAACTCTTTTACAACAATGGATTTTATTTTTCCTTTGATCTCTGATTGAATGTGGGAGTATGTCATTTCATTTTCTCCTCCGATACTTTCACAGTCATCTTCAATGAGGATACTTGGTATCAATTCTTCAGCCAAATCTTTGTATTCTTGATTTTCTTTACGATACAGAAGATTTTGTGAGTCAGGAAAATGGTATTTATCTAACACAAATCTAACATCGTCAATTTCGTTTGGTAAAGTTCTAGATGTAAGGTAAAAGATTTCTGCTCCTTGTGATTTCCAGTTGTCCAATTTATCAACTGCACCCCCGTTGGGAATGTAATCTCTAAAGTCATTAACGCTCGATATGTTACCAACTGATTGTTTTACCCTTTCCTCTCTATCAACACCAATTGCTGTGGATTGCATAATAACAGTTCCCTCGGTAAAAACGAGTATCTTCATAAATTTTCCAATAAGTGAGTTGAAGTTATGGTTTTCCCATACATTTTGGGGAAAGTAAAACTGATTAATAGTTCTTGAAGTCTTTGTCGCTTTTCGTCATCCGTTGTCTCAATGAGGTCTTTAAGAATAACAAAGTTAAAACCTTTGGAGAATCCGCTAATCACAGAAGAAAGGACGCATCCATCTGAAAAAATCCCAGTTACGATGATATAACGAATATTTCGACCTTTAAGTTCTTGGAGTAATTTGTTATTAGTAAAAACATCATAAGTGTTTTTGTCAAAAACCAAGTCTTCTGGTAATGGTTTGACTGTGTGAAATTGTTCGTCAAAACCGGTAGTGTCATCTGAGTAGTAACATGCTTGAGGGTCGGTATAGAGTTCGTTGATATTCTCTGTAAGATGTCCTTTGTTCCACGGAGTTACAGTGGTATAGATCACCAGTCCATTTGTCTTTTTCTTGTATTCTTCGATAAAGTTGGCGAGTTTGGGTAACATGGACCTTATTTTGGAAAAATAGATATTCCATTCAGGAGTTTCACATTTTTCATGGGCGCATGAATTGATAGGATCAATTACAAGCAATACCGTATTGTCTTTGGTCATGCCAGTGTATGGTTTCATACTTGAAGTATATCAATATTTTATGGCTATAATGGAGTTGTGGCGATACAGAAAATACTAAAGGGGTCAATCAAATATATTGTCTTTTTTCTTGTTCTTGCCTATGTTTCCCAATGGATGACGATAAACCTGTATTTAACTAGTTTGGGGCAAAAACAACAGGTACTAACTGAGGTTAAAGACTCGCCACTCATTGAGCTTATCAAAAGTAAAACAGATTTAACTCTAAAATCTTTCCAAATCATTGCTTCTCCGAAGTTGTATGCCGTGATGATTGGAGTGCCCGGCAAGCCATATATGATATTGTCGAGTAAATTGAACCAAGATTTTACTGACAGTGAAAAAGAATATGTTGTTCTTCATGAGACTGGTCATTATCTACTTCATCACTCTATCAAGGAAGCGTTGTTTTTTGCTGGGCTTTTTATCCTTGGATGTTTTCTGATTAAGAAGCGCCCATGGTATTTAATTCCGATATTAGGTATTCTTTTTGGACTAATTTATATTCAGTTTGGTATGAGAAGTGAGTATGAGGCTGATCATTTTGCAGTAACACATATAACTGACCCACAAGGGATGATTTCAGCAACAGAGAAATTCAAATACCAGAATTTTCCGCCCAAGGATGACACCGGAATCAAATGGAGATTGCTATATAGGAGTGTACCCTACCAAGAGAGAATAGAAATTGCCAAACAAGAGATGGCGATAAGAGATACTCGATAGAACAAAAAATATTGAGCCGACCATCTATCTCGGCAGAAGTATTCAAAGATAAAACTATCGAAAAATTATTTCTATCCGCCTACATTCGGGACATGGGTTGGACCAGTTGCGGTTGGTTCTTTGGAGATGTCAACGGGTTCGAAAGACAAATCCCGGCCAACTCTCTCCGTGCCATCGCCGAGATTATGTCCTGGACACCGCACAACT
>PFUC01000019.1:38142-38377 GCA_002789895.1 Candidatus Collierbacteria bacterium CG_4_9_14_3_um_filter_43_16 | reverse complement strand
ATTAGACCTTTCAATTGCAGATGGAACGGATAATCCAACCATCGACGTCAGTGCATTTATTACCGGTGGAACCGGAAACATACCAAAAATTGACATCAATTCTGATGATCCTGATAATGCCGATGTGCATATTCCGGCAACTACCATAACTGGGCCGTCTGATTGGGATGGAGTAATTGCGGCTCCTACTGTTACAACCATTGATTTGCCTGTCGTTTCAGGAGTAACCTCAACA
>PFUC01000019.1:16228-38109 GCA_002789895.1 Candidatus Collierbacteria bacterium CG_4_9_14_3_um_filter_43_16 | reverse complement strand
GACAAACTATCTTTTGATAACGCGGTAAGAATTTTACTTCCGGGACAAGCCGGCAAAAGGGCGGGCTATTCCAGACCGGGAACAGACTTTACAGAAATTACCAGTATTTGTACTGCCGATACTCAAGAGGCGGGAGATGCATTAGTTGCTGATGGAGAATGCAAGATTGATGTAGGATCAGATTTAGTTATTTGGACCAAACACTTTACCAAATTTGCCAGTTATACCCAAACAACAAACGATAACAACAGTAGTAGTGGCGGAGGCGATGGTCTTTCGGATGGGCGTGCCGGTAAATCCCCTGTCTGTAACGATACCAAACCAGGATCTGCTCCAATATTGTTGTCCACCTTCGCCGGTATTAACTCTGTCACTCTTACCTGGTCTACAGCTTCCGCTCCTACAACCTATTATCTCGTCACTTATGGTACTAAGTCCGGTTCACAGCAGTACGGCAACCCCAATGTCGGTCCTGCCGGTACTACAAGCTACACTATCAATGGACTATCCGGAGGAACCACTTATTATTTCCGGGTTCGTGCCGGTAATGGTTGTGCACCTGGAGACTTTTCCAACGAACTCTCCTCATCCCCCTCCGGTGGTTTTGTAGCCGAGCCCCCAGCAGGTTTTGAGCCGGGTGTCTTAGGAACCACCACCGAAGAAACAGATCAAACTGCCCTTGTTGCTCAAATATCTGCTACTCCCAGTTTTACCCCCACCGGTCAAGTATTAGCCGACACGAGTGAAAGTGATAACGGTAATAAGAACTACTTATGGCTTCTACTGTTTATTCCTCTATATTTCGTAGTGCGTGGCTTATTCAAAAAGAAATAGACCTGTGACATAATGAATGTTGTTATGGCACATCCTGCCCTCACTCTTTTTTTTCCACATCCTCACAACAATCATAAAGCTAAAGTCCTCTGGCCTAGATCGATAGTGGTCTTAATCGGCTTGTTTATCATGGGCCGTTCTATAGTCGACATTACCATTGGTCTCCTGCCGGGAGTTCTTGGCTATGCTTCTCAAATTGATCCATCCAGAGTGATCGAGCTGACAAACAACGAGCGACTCAACGCTGGGCTCACCATCGTCAAGCAAAATCAGGAACTGTCTCAAGCGGCCCAGGCCAAAGCTGCTGATATGTTTGCCCATAATTATTGGGCTCATCTTTCTCCCACCGGTACCGAGCCCTGGTCATTTATTACTTCTTCCGGCTACAAATATCAGCATGCTGGTGAAAATTTGGCTCGTGATTTTGGCAATCCTTCGGACATTGTCAAAGCCTGGATGGCCTCCCCGACACATCGCCAAAATCTTCTTGACAGTCGATACAAAGATATTGGCATTGCCGTTATGGATGGTTATCTCAACGGTGTCGAAACTACTCTTGTCGTTCAGATATTCGGTACTCCACAAACCTCCGTCTCCAATATCGCTTCGGAAAGGGTCGAAGCTCAGCCAGTTTTGGCTCTGGAACCATCCTCCCCGGATAAACTTATTCCTACCTCAGGTATTTCCCCCTTGGATCTCAAAAAGTCATGGTCATTGGCCTTCGTCATTCTCGTTCTTTTTGCTCTCAGTTTAGACTGGATTTTTGTCCTTAGATACAATATTATCCGTATTACAGGGGATACTTGGGCTCATCTGACTTACTTTATTGGGATCGCTACTATTCTGATTATCATTAAACAAGGCATCATCTTATGAAAAAGCCAATAGGAAAAATAATTGACTATCTGGTTCTTGGTTTAATGGTCTCTGCCGCCATACTTTTGACATTAATTTTTAACGGAAACAAGGTTTATCAGATTATTACGATCATCGGCATCTCCTTCGCCTATGTTGTCTGGGGATTTTTACATCATTGGAGAGACAATTCCATTCATCAAAAAGTGATTCTGGAATACATGCTTTTTGGTATTTTAGGATGTGTATTGGCTATAGGATTACTGTAACGGCCTACAATCAGGTATACTATCAATAGATGAACCTCATTAGATTTACATTTTTTGCTGTTTTTTTATTGGTTGTTTCTTTTTTTACCTCGTCTCTTGTCCTCGCAGACGCCAAGTCGGACTACGACTATCAATATAGTCAGTATCGCACCGGATACTCCGAATTCGTCATTTTAAAGCAAGATTATCTCAACACTTCGAGTTTGGACAATCAGCAAAAGGCCATGCTTTCAGCCAAACAAACAATATTAGCGAGAGATCTGGCCAAGGCTTCATTAAATTGGTATTTAATGGATCGTATTGCAAGTTACAATGTCGACTACAATCCCATCAAACCGGTCATTACTTCGCTAGATACGGCTCGGCAATATTTTCTCGGACAGGCTCAAAAATCCCAGAGCATTATCACTCAAGAAGATCTAAAAAAATTCACCCAAGGATATCTAACTACCATTACTGAAAATGACAGCCTTATTAAGTTCGGTATCGTGGTCAACAAGATTGCTGCTCTAGTAAGAATTCAAACGGATTCCGCTATAGCCTTGGATGCCATCATTCCCAAGCTTTCCACTCCGATCCCCTCTGCTTTGGCCGCCCGAATTCAAGAGCTCAAGGATTCTTCCGAGATTATCGATGGCAAAATTGATCTATTGGCCAACAATCTCAATCTGGCAGACGCCATTGCCGAATCCGTGAACGAGATCTTCTTTACTTCAAGAGTGGAGAAATTGGTGGAAATCCGTGAGTTACAACTAGACTGGATTAACCGCCTTATTGATATCGATATAAACTATGTCCAACCCCAAATTTAAGATCACCAACCCGGAAGCGATCAAACTTCTAAACGATATTAAAAGCGGTGCTTTTTTGGTGCCGGTCAAAGATTGGATTACCCGCTTCAAATGGTTCTTGGTCAGCGGTCTGGTCTTGGCAGTTCTTTTGATTGCCCTAGCTATCGGCAACGCTATCTCCAGACGGAATAAACCTCCAGTTTTTTTGCCACCGGATCTTGGAACTCCCGTCTCCACCACCGGAAATGCTGTCAAATCCGATTATGAGTGGATAAGACAAAATATCCAAGACCTCAGTACCGATCTTCCTGATCCGGTGATCCCTCCGTTCGATAACTCAATCGATCTTGAAAGTGATAATATATAACCTATGACAAAATCAATGTCTCCCAAAACAATTAATAAAGCTAAAACAGAAATGTCTGAACTCAAAACTAAGACCAAAAAATCGGTGAAAGTTATCAAAAAACTCCGCTTTGATTCCTCTCCAGAATCCCTTCCGGAATTAAAGGAAATCAAACGCTCACCATTTGGGTTTGCTCTTAAGCTGGCTCTGATCGTTGTCTTAGGTATTGCCCTCTACTTAGTGGCTCAAAAGTATCGGGGTTACATCCTAGCCGGGACGGTGAATTCTTCACCGATTTCACGTTGGGAACTAAACCAAAAAATGTCCGAGAAATATGGCAAACAATCTTTCGATGAAATAGTCAATCAAAGACTTCTGGACGCTGAGCTCAAAAAAAACAATATCGTTGTATCCGACAAAGAAGTCTCCGATGAAACAGCCAAGATCATCAAAGAATACGGCGGCGAAGAAGCTTTCAAGGCGGCTTTGTCTCAATACGGTTTGACGGAGGCTAAAGCCAAAGACTCTATCAGGCAAAGTCTAAGTCTCAAAAAAATTATCGAAAAAAATTACAAAATCGAAATTACCGACGATCAAGTTAAAAAATATTTTGACGACAACAAGACCCAATTTGCCGACAAAAAATTTGAAGACGTCTCAGCCGACATCAAGAACACCCTTTATCAGCAAGAAGTCTATACCAAGACTCAAGAATGGTTTACCGGCATTCGCAAGGCCGCTAAGATCGTCCCCTTTATCTAAAGAGCTGTGAACAAAACTGCCCAACAAACATTTCTAAAGAAAATAGACTTCCATGTTAAGCGCTGGATTATTCCGGCGCTTACGACTTTTGTGGTAGTTTCCATCTTCACCGTTGTCATATTTACCCGTCGTTCAGTGCCCACAAAACCAACTCAAAACCCGACAGTGACCACTACCAAGATCCTTCCATCGGAAGATATCACCTTGCCCCCGCCGGATATTCGAAGTGGTAACTCCATCGAAGTGGTTTTGAAGGCGAGACGTACCAGAAGAGACTTTCTCGATAAGGAATTAACTTTCAAACAAGTCTCACAAATGCTCTGGGCCGGCCAGGGAGTTACCTCGGATTGGGGTGGTCGCACTGCTCCATCGGCCAAATCTACTTATCCCTTAACATTGTTTCTTATAGCCTACAAAGTTAACGGACTGGAAGCAGGTGAATATCAATATATTCCGGGGGATAGGACTCCCGTGCATCACCTAAAGCCAATTAAGGAAGTTGATCTTCAGCAAGCCATCTTCGAGGCTCTTAACGAAAGCTCCTTCAAGAATGCCCCTGCCGTCATTGTGATCACCGGCAACATGGATAAGATGGCCGAGTCATACGGAGGTATCCCCCACGATAAAGAAGTGTATCTCGAAGCTGGTCACGCCGGAGAGAATATGTATCTTCAAGCCGAAAGCCTTAAGCTGGGTATGGTTACTATTTCCGGCTTTGATAAAGCTAAGGTCAAAGACCTTATTACAATTCCGACAGGTGATACTATAATCTACCTCGTTCCCTTCGGGATACCAAAGCAATAAGAAATGGGAAACTACGAAAAAATTGTTCGCAACTATTGGACCGATAAAGAAAGTCT
This sequence comes from Candidatus Collierbacteria bacterium CG_4_9_14_3_um_filter_43_16, assembly GCA_002789895.1. Lineage (GTDB taxonomy): Bacteria > Patescibacteriota > Microgenomatia > UBA1400 > MFAQ01 > UBA10133. The sequence continues at coordinate 33,392 of PFUC01000019.1, read as the reverse complement.
CAATGCTAAAGAATTCGCAACTCTACGTGAAGAAGCGGCCAAACTAGCTAATGAAAAATATTCTGTGGAAGAAATTATGGAAGTTGCTTGTTCTGGTCGAGCCATGACTGCCAGACAAGCCCTTGCAGTCCTAACCCAAGATAGGATACAAGAACAGCAAGAAAAGCATCACACCGATTTCTAAAATCTATTTTCCTTTTCTCCATTCAGCTATCTTCGTGTGATCTCCTGAGAGTAAGATATCAGGCACCTTCCAGCCGTTATATTCTGCCGGTCTGGTGTATTGGGGATATTCCAATGCCATTTCCTTACTGTAAGACTCTTCTTTAAGTGAATCAGGGTTACCGAGAACTCCTGGCATCAGTCGGCAAATACTGTCCACTACGATCATCACGGGAAGTTCACCTCCGCTCAGTACATATGGACCGATACTGTAAACTTCATCAGCCAGATGTTCGTGCACTCGATGATCTATACCTTCAAAGTGCGGAGCAATAAATATTAAATGCTCTTCTGATTTCAGTCTTTCCACTACTTTTTGGTCATACATCTTTCCCTTTGTATCCATCAAAATCACCCTAGATTTAACTTGTTCTTTTTCTGTCTTGATTCCTTGATTCCTTGAGTTCTTGAGTTCTTGTACTGCTCTCTCCACCACATCCACTCTCATTACCATACCCGCACCTCCGCCAAAAGGCCTGTCATCTACGCTTTTATAGTTATCATCGCTCCAATCTCGCAAATTTCGGACATTGATTTGTACTGTCTCCGATCCTACCGCTCTGCCGATGATAGATGTTTTAAACACGCCCTCAAACATCTCCGGAAATATGGTCAAAATATCTATCCTCATAGCTAGATTGTATAACAACTAATGCCTCTTGAGCTATAATGTCTTCATGCCAAGATTAGTAAAAAAAACTGCCAAAGGCCCGATGGTCGTAGGGGATAAACTCTATTGGTATGTCAATGGTTTAGCTGAAGAAATCGTGACTGAATCTGACGAGAACTGTCATCATGGCGGAGAGAGTTGTAGTCACGACGGAGAAGAAGGTTGTTGTGGAGGTCAGTACCAACACTAGCATATATGAACAAACATCCCATTGCAGTGGTGGTCATCCCTACTTATAACGAAGCCCATTCTATCGGCAAGATGATCGACCATCTCTTTACCGTTACTTTTCCCCATATCAAAGATTGGGATTGTAAAGTTTTGGTAGTAGACGACACCTCTCCGGACGGCACTTACAAAGTAGTCCAAACAAAACAGAAGAAGTATAAAGATCTTTTTCTTTCCCTTAGTGTTAAAAAGGCGGGTATCGGAGCTGCCTATGTTCGCGGTTTCCGTTATGCCATGTCGCAGCTCCATGCGGATGTGGTTTTTGAAATGGATGGTGACTTTCAACATCCTCCGAAGTTGATACCCGTTTTCCTCAAAGAAATCGCCGATGGTTATGACTATGTCATGGGTAGTCGGAAGATCAAAGGCGGTAGCAATCCAAAGGGTTGGGGTTTCAAAAGAGTTTTTTTGAGCGAAGTTGGCAGTCTGGTGGCTCGGTTTGTCCTCTTCTTTCCCACCCAGAATTTTTTCAGGATCACCGATCCCACCGGTGGCTTCAAGGCCACTCGCGTCAAAGGTTTTGTGGATACCATGGATATGGACCATCTTTATTCCCGTAGCTTTGGCTACAAACTTGAATTTCTTTACAATACCGTCATGCTTGGTGCCAAGGTCAAAGAGATCCCTTTGGTATTTGGATTGCGCGCGGCCGGTGAATCAAAGATCGAACCACAAACGGCCTTTGAAGTTTTTAGAGTGGTGACTCTACTAAGATGGCACGATTCCACCACTCAAAAATTTCTTAAATTTGGCACCATCGGCTTGTTTGGTTTTGTTATTAACAAAGTTGGGCTCGATGTTTTTGCCAAACTTCTGAGTAATCTAATCAGTGTGGTGGGTGTCAGAAACACCCTCGCCAACGCTCTAGCTGCCGAAATCTCCATCGTCAGTAACTTTATTTTCAACAATCTTTGGACTTTCAAGAACGAAAAACTGGTTTGGGGTTCCAAGATAGTCAGAAAGTTCGCCACTTTCAATCTCAGTTCTGTTGTCTCGGGTATCCTACTTCCTAGTCTGGTTATCGGTTTGGGGACTCAGATCTTCGGCGATCAGTACCGTTTTCTATTCTTAATTATCGCTGTCTTCTTCGTCACCGTTCCTCTCAACTGGTTCATCTACAACGTCATTATCTGGAAGAAGAAGTAATTCATGGAAGCAATAGCCTCAACACATTTTTCGGAAAGACAAGAAAAGTATAGTCAGGATCTATTAGAGGCAGTCAGGAAAGAATTAGACACGATTGAAATTCCCAAGCCTTTACTTTCTCCACAAGAAGTAAAAGACCGTGATAATTTTCTCCTTATTCATAAATATGCTCGAAATGCCTTTAGATTATCATTTTCCATTCGAGTACCGGAAATAGGTGTCGAAGACCCAAATAAGAGGATCGCAGAGTTTGATCGCTTGATGAATGAGTTGGAGGAGGAAACGAGGGAAGTTGGGGATAAGCCTTTTGTTTACAATCAAATTCCTAACGAAGCAGCTCTTCATCAGATGAGAGGGTATTCTTCTTGGGAGTTTCTCGGGGTAACTGACGAATCAAGAAACGAAGAAACTACCAATCAGGCTACCATTCTTGAGATTTGCGAAATGATCTCCAAAAAAATCGGCGTCGAACTAGATTTATAAAACTCTCTCGTCATTGCGAGTTTCGGTACCCCGAACCGAAGCAATCCCATGCCACCTCTCTCGTCATTGCGAGTTTCGGTACCCCGAACCGAAGCAATCCCCGCCACAGAGGTAAGATAGATCTGTGGAGAAAAAGATTCCTTGCATTTACATTCTCACAAATAAGAACAATACAGTTCTTTACGTTGGAGTTACCAACAATTTACTGAGAAGGGTTTGGGAACATAAAGAAAAAATATCAGACGGATTTACCAAACAGTACGGCATTGACAAATTAGTTTATTACGAATTTCTCGAAGATATGAAAGAAGCAATCAAGAGAGAAAAAGTAATAAAGGGAGGTTCGAGAAGAAGAAAGATGGATTTGATTAATTCCTTTAATTCCTCATGGGAGGATTTGTACCAAACACTAATGTAATTCCACTAGCGGGGATTGCTTCGGCTCGAATACGAGACTCGCAATGACGTTATAAGTACGGTGCCCAATCAGCTACCGGGGCAGTGTTGTTCAGCAGGAAGTTCCACGTAAATAGTAGTATCGGAATTACCAGTAAACCAGCGATAATTTTTAATTCTTTTTTCTCAATTAATTTGTCCCAGCCGATCAATACGAGCGGTGCTACGGGCAGAATATAACGGCTGATATCCCGGTGGGCTACCAACAGGGTAGACAAAAAAAATAAACCGGCAAAATAATACTCGATTATTAGTTTCTTCTCCTTAAGTTTCATTATTCCAACCCCAAATATCAGCCAGGTCCAGATCACGTCTTCAAGCCAAAAGCTTCCTACCCAGTTTTTTCCGATCGGGGTAAACACACTGAAAGGCGGCCAAAAGAGATGAATATTATCACCACTATGAAAATAAGCCCACACGTCTCCAGTTCTAATCCTAAAGAACCAAAACAGTACTGGAATTACCGCCAGCTGAATTAACAGGGGCCAGTATTTCCATTGGATTTTCTTGGTTTTCACCGATTCGACCATGGCGAAGATCCCATACGCCGCCAATAGGATTATGGCCGGACTCTTTGTAATCTGTGCCAAAGCGCCGAAAATTCCGGCCCACAAATACTTACCTTTTTTAAAATAGAATAGACTGGCGAGGATAAAAAGAATAAACCATGGTTCCGGAGAACCAATAGCTCGGATAGCTACCCAGCGGGCAGGCAAGATCATAAAAACAAGCGACAGCCAAAAAGGATTGAGACTGAGTTTAAATTCCGCAAGGTACTTATGAAACATCCAAAAGCATAACAGTGATCCCAGTAGGGTCGCTAGTAGCATGGCCGTCGGTCCTTTCAGGAAGGGATCTAAAACAGCGATTGCCGCCGGGTACAAAGGAAAATGTGCCGGAAAATACTCGGCCGGCTCTGTCACCGAAAAATCATTCACAATTTTTTCTTTATTGTACCAAGTCTTTTCCACTATTAGATAATTCGGGCCGTCAAAATTTTGCCAAAGGATCTTGGATCCCTCCGAAAAATCCAGATTCCACCCGGGTAATTGGATTTTGAGGGCGAAAGGTAACCAAGTAACCAGTGTGAACAATGCCACCAACACCAATAAATACGCTCGTTTCATTTACCTCTAGTATATACTTGTGAGTATGCTGGGACAAATCCAAAAGTTATCGGTATTTTTGCCAGCCTATAACGAAGAAGCCAATCTTGAGAGGACGGTCAATAACGTCGTCGAAAATCTAAAAGGAAATGTTCCTATTTGGGAGCTTATTATCGTAAATGATGGCTCCAAAGACAAAACCGGAGAAATTGCCGACCGTTGGAGACGAAAAGATAAACGTATCTCGGTCATCCATCACAACCCCAACCGAGGTTATGGTGCCGCCCTCAAGAGTGGCTTATACGCCTGTAAATACTCCTGGATTGCCTTTATCGATTCTGATGGCCAGTTTGACTTCTCCGAAATTAAGAGATTTATTGATACTCAGCAGAGAACCGCCGCTGATATGGTAATCGGTTTCTATCTGAGTCGAAAAGTTTCTCTCAGCCGCAAATTAAATACTTTCATCTGGCAAGTAATTGTCCGTCTCTTATTTAGGCTCAATGTCCGTGACATTGATTGTGGTTTCAAGCTTATTTCCAAAAAAATTATCGATACCATAGAACCTCTCCAAAGCGAGAGGGGAGCCTTTATTAGCAGTGAGTTTCTTATTAAATCCAAAAAAGCCGGCTTCAAAATTATCGAAATCGGAGTAAACCATTACCCTCGGAAGCAGGGAGAAGGTACCGGAGCCAATATTGACGTCATCATTCAAAGTTTTATTGATCTTTTTAAACTTTGGTACTCACTGAAATAAACTTCAAAAATTTGTCATCCTCGCGAATGCGAGGATCCATCCAATGAATACAATTATTACTTTCATCAAGAAAAACAAACTCGAGTCCTTTTCTATTTTCTTAATCATTCTTCTTGCTCTTTGTCTCCGTCTGTATCGTATTAGCGAGTTCATGACTTTCTTGGGTGACGAGGGTCGGGATGTCCGCATTGTGAGAGATCTCATTACCAAAGGTAACCTTGTTTTTATTGGACCCCAAACAAGCATCGGGAACATGTATCTCGGTCCACTTTACTATTACATAATAGCCCCAGCTCTTTTTCTTTCACGATTGAACCCAGTTGGTCCTGCAGTTCTAAATGCGCTCATTGGCACTTTCACTGTTTTACTCACTTATTTTATCGGCCGAAAACTCTTCGACAAGTGGTCCGGTCTGATCGCCGCTCTCCTATACGCGGTTTCACCTGTAGCCATCATCTACTCTCGTTCTTCCTGGAACCCAAACCCCATGCCTTTATTTGCTTTACTTTGTATTTGGGGCATTTACCAGGTTTGGCAAAACAAGCAATATTTCTGGCTTCCTCTTGTTGGGATTTTCTTTGCTTTAGCCTTGCAGATGCATTACCTGGGCTTGCTATTGGGACCCGTCCTCGGACTGTTTTGGATCGTCACCCTAATTTCAATTAATAAGTCAAAAGACCTCTTACGGAAAAAAACCTTTTTACATTTTACTCTTTTTGCGTTTTTGAGTTTTTTCATCCTTATGTCTCCGTTATTGCTCTTTGATCTCAAGCACCAAGGGATGAATTTCAACGCCTTCAAAGCGTTTTTCACCGACCGACAAACCACAGTCAATCTCAACCCTGCCAAATCTGATCGTTTCCTTCCTGTCATATATTTGACCGTCTCGGATCTGATATTGGCTCGGCAGACCACCTGGGCCCCGCTAGCATCGATTCTGATTCTTTTATTTTCAGTCTTGATCTATCTCAAATCAAAGTGGTTCAGTTCTCTCAAAACTATTTTCGTTTGGCTCGGCTTTGCGATATTGGGCCTCAGTGTTTACAAACAGCATATTTATATCCATTACCTAGGTTTTATTTATCCGGCCATATATCTGCTGGAGGGGGCCCTCCTTGGGTTTCTCCTAAAGCAAAAAACACTTTTCGGGCTGATTGCGATTACTTTAATTGTTTTTCTCTTCGCCAATAGTATAATTTTTAGTCCGGTGAGGGAAAATCCCAACCGTCAGCTCCAAAGAACAGAACAGGCCGTGGACCTTATTCTTAAAGAATCAGATGGCCAGCCATTCAACTTCGGCCTGATCGCCAAACAGAATTATGATGAATCTTATCGTTACTTTTTGGAAAATAAAAATACTGGTTTGATCAGGGGAGAAGATAAAATTGTCGATCAGCTCTTTGTTATCTGCGAAGACGGAGCCAATTGTCAGCCCGAAGGCCACCCTGCGTGGCAGATTGCTAAATTTGGACCATCTCATGTTGTGGGCCAGTGGCAGATCGATTATTTAAAAATTTATCGTTTAGTTCACACCAAATGATTACTAACTACACGAACGGACCGTTAGTATGGTTAGATCTGGAATTCACCGATCTAGACGTCAAAAGAGCTCAGATCGTGGAGATTGCCACGGTCATCACCGACGCCAAGCTCAATATCAAAGCTATTGGTCCCGATCTAGTCATTCATCAGCCGGAGTCGGTCTTAAAGGGGATGGTGCGTTGGAATCAAGAACATTTTTCGGAGTCCGGATTAATGGAAGAGATTATCGCTTCCAAGGTCACCCTGAGACGAGCGTACGAAGAAACCTTAAAATTTGTCAAAGCTCATTGCGCTTTCAAAACCGGAGTGCTGGCCGGGGCCTCGGTTTATATCGACCGCGAGTTCCTGGGAGAATATATGCCTGTTCTCTATGACTATTTACATTTCCGGATCATCGATACCAATACCATTAAAGAGCTCATGCACCGTTGGTACCCTCGCATTCCCGATTATCCCAAACTCGAGGCTCATCGGGCAGGAAAAGACATTATTGAGTCGATCAATGAGTTAAAATATTACCAAGCCAACCTTTTTAAATAAACCTCTACACTTGTCATTTCGGACCCAATCCGGAATCCATAAAAATAATGACCCCCAAACTCTCCATTGTCATCAGTAACTATAACGAACACGCCAATCTGAAAAGGGGAGTCCTGGAACAGATGTCGGCATATCTTCGGGAAGCTCATTATCCTTGGGAAGTTATCATCAACGACGACGGATCGAGTGATGGCGGAGATAAAATAGTTGAAAATTACACCCAAAAGCACCCCGGTTTCCGCATGATCAGAAGCAAGCACGGGGGTAAGGCGGCCGGTATTTGGAATGCCATTCAAGCCGCCAAGGGCGAGATTGTTCTCTTTACCGATATGGACCAATCCACCCCTCTTCAGGAAGTCGAGAAACTGCTTCTGTCATTTGACCGGGGCTACGATGTAGTTTTTGGTTCTCGTGGCAAAATGCGCCACAACTTCTCAGCTTTGCGCCAGCTTTCTTCCTGGGCTTTCCGTTCGTTTAGGGGTATGTTGTTACTCCACGATGTCGTCGATACTCAGTGTGGTTTCAAGGCCCTGAGATTGGCTGTTGCTAAAAAGATATTTCCTTTGCTTAGTGTTATCAAAGATAAAAAAGTTGTCAGTAAGGGTTGGACTGTTTCGGCTTTCGATGTCGAGCTATTATTCCTAGCGGAAAAGCTCGGTTACAAACTTAAAGAAGTCGATGTAACATGGAAAAATGAAGATACCTCGATTAGCAAACAGAAAAGTTTTATTGGAGAATCGGTTGACATGCTCAAGCAAATTATTCAAGTTAAGATCAGTGACCTTTCAGGAAAATATGATCAAAAATAAAGTTTTTTGTTTACTTAGTTTGGCTATTATCACCCTAGCCCTCTTTTTGTTTTTTCGGCTTTATCGTTTGGGGCAAACCCCAGTCTTTGTCGACGAGGCCATTTATATTCGCTGGTCTCAGGTAATGCGCGCGGAGCCTACACTTCGCTTTTTACCGCTGTCGGATGGCAAACAACCACTCTTTATGTGGTCCACCATGCCTTTTCTTAAACTCGTCTCTGATCCGTTAATTGCTGGTCGTTTGGTCTCCTTTTTTGCCGGTTTTGGTTCCTTGGTGGGTATAGGAACACTGGCCTTATTACTCTTTTCCGATCCTTTTATAGCTCTTTTTTCTTCTCTGATTTATGCCATTATTCCCTTCACTATATTTTTCGACCGCATGGCGCTGACGGATAGTTTACTAGCAATGTTTGGAGTTTGGTCTCTGGTCTTTGCCGTAAAATTCGCCAATACTCTTCATAACGAATATGCAATGTACCTGGGGTTTGCTATCGGCGGCGGGCTTCTCACCAAATCTCCAGCCATGATTTTTTATTTTTGGACTTTGTTGGCCATACTATTTACTCTCGATCAAAAAAAAATCACCATGGATCTTGTAAAGAAACTCCTTTGGGGATTATTCCTGTCCTTGTTTATTTCTCAGGCTATGTACGCCATTCTCCGTTTGGGTGTTGGTTTTCAAATGATCGGTACTCGGAACCAAGATTACGTTTTTTCTATCAAAGAGATATTATCTCATCCCACGACACCATTTATTGGCAATATTGAAACCACCTTAAACTGGTTATTCCTATTGTTCTCGCCTACAGTTCTACTGTTGGGAGTACTAGGCTACCTAAATTCAAAAGTCAGACGCCAATATGTCTTATTAATTATTGTCTCCCTGGCTCCTCTCCTGTACCAGGCCTTCGTTGCCAAAGTCTATACCAGTCGCTATATTTTATACGCCGTTTTACCTTTAATTCCGCTGGCTGGTTTGGGACTCCATTGGCTTTTTAGTCACAAGGGACTTCTGATTAAATCATCGATCACCCTTTTCCTTTCCCTACCATTTCTCATTTCCCTTGTTTATTTATTCAACCCCGCCCTAGCTCCCATGTCGTTTGATATGCGCAATGGCTACTTCGAAGAGTGGACTGCCGGCTACGGTCAAAAAGAAGTGGCTCGGTACTTAATTGACGAAGCTTCCAAAGGTAAGAAAATAGTTGTCTTTACCGAAGGTTTTTTCGGCACTCTACCGGATGGTTTGCAGATCTATACCGAAGGCAATAAAAACATTACCATTGTTGGCTCTACTTACTATGTTTCGGAAATTCCTTCCGGTCTTCTAAACACCTCTAGTGACAATCTGCGCTTCTTGGTTCTAAACAAATCCCGGAACCATCTTTCTGCTGGCGACTTATCCAAGTTAGAGTTAATTAAGGAGTATCCCAAAATGGTTCGGATGGACGGTACCCGCGAATCCCTCCAATTCCTCCGCCTGAAATAAACCTGTTTTCCTCCGTATATAATTAAGCCACATGCGTTATTTTTTCCAATTGATACCCTCGTTCATTAAACTATTTTGGCGCTTCCGTTTGGAGTTTCTCTTGCTCTTATTGTTACTACCAGCCGTTGCCGACATTTTTAAGCCAGGCTTTTTTCCAATGCATGACGACCTTCAAGTTTTCCGACTTTATGAAATTCACAAGTGCCTCCTTGATGGTCAAATACCCTGTCGTTGGGTACCTGACGCCGGTTATGGCTATGGCTATCCCTTGATGGAATTTTATCCACCCATGCCTTACTATCCCATGGAGCTGATGGTTCTTTTGGGAGCCGGTTATTTCTTGCCCGTCAAAGTCATGTTCGCTCTTGCCTTTTTACTTTCTGGCCTGGGAATGTATCTCTTGGCTAAGGAGTTCTTTGGTAGATGGGGAGGCATCTTAGCCGGCGTTATCTACGTTTACTCTCCTTATCATTCGGTCGATATTTTCGTTCGTGGCGCCATGAATGAAGGGTGGGGCATGGTCTGGTTCCCCTTTGTCCTTCTCTACATTTATCGGCTAATCACCAAAGAAAAATCCAAAACAAACTTTATTTTATTAAGCCTTGCTTTGGCTTTGCAGTTCACTTCGCACAATGTGATGACTTTGGTTTTTGCCCCAACTGCCATCATTTGGGCCATTTTCTGGATGTGGAAAACCGGTAAATTTATGGCAGTCAAAAATCTTTTCCTGGTCGGCCTTCTGGGAATTGGGCTTTCGGCCTTTTTCTTTATTCCAGTGGTCCTAGAACAAAAATTTGTTCATGTCGATTCCATGACTGTAGGGTATTTTAATTATCTAGCCCACTTTGCCGACATCAAACAGCTTTTTCTGTCTCGCTTTTGGGGCTACGGCGGTTCTACCTGGGGTCCGGAAGATGGCATGTCTTTTTCCATCGGCCATCTCCAATGGATTGGCGCAGTTCTTGCCGCTTTAATAGCATTAATTAGATTGTCATTCTCGCGAAAGTTGGCCGATGGTCCCTGGAGAGGGAAATCTTTACCAATGATGATCATAATGTTAGTCGCTTTCGGTTTTATATACGCTTTTCTTACTCATAGCCGATCAAACTTTATCTGGGAACGCTTGAGTATCCTTCAGTTCGCCCAGTTTCCTTGGCGCCTCGTGGCCTTGATAGTTTTCTATTTTTCTTTTGCATCAGGTTATCTCGTGACTGTTTCTATACCTAAGATGGTCAGGCCGATTCTGTTTGCTATTTTTATTATTTGTATCATTACTTTTAATATTGGTTTTTTTCATTTCGAAAGGCACGTGAGGATTACCACTCAAGAAAAGCTCTCCAGTCTTCAGTGGGAGCTTCAGGTGACCGGAGGCATCTTTGATTATTTACCCCGCTCGGCACCCAAACCACCAGGAGATCCCGCTTTTACTATCCCCCAATTCTTGGTTGGCCGGGGAGGGATTCTAAATTTCCTGGCAGGGTCAAACTGGATGAGCTTTGATGTTAACTCTTCAACACCGGTGGCCAAAGTCATGTTGCCCCTTTATACTTTTCCCGGTCTCACCACTAGAGTGGATGGGGCAAAGGTCTCTACCGAGATAGATCCTGAGCTGGGACGAGTAGTCGTTACCGTCACACAAGGTGTTCATCACGTAGAGTCCAGGATAGGCTACACCACGGTTCGTCTGTTTTCCGATCTACTCACTTTATTCTCTATACTTTTATTATTCAAACTAATTTCCGATGATCGAAAACACTCCACCTGACGCTCAATCGGTGTTAGAAATTCAAGAAGTTAAACGACGGTCGGTTTCCGGTGTTTTAGCTCTAGTTTCCCGTACTTTCATCATTCAAATTATTTCTTTTGTCGCTACTCTCGCCATTACCATTTTTCTTGATCCCAATACTTATGGTGTTTTCTATCTGGTTTCTTCGCTTGTTAACTTTCTTGCCTATTTCTCGGATGTTGGTTTGGCCGCCGCTCTTATTCAAAAGAAAGAGGAAATTACCAAGGAAGATTTATCGACCACTTTTACCGTCCAGCAGATATTAGTCATTTCACTTCTTGTCATTCTTTTTATTCTTTCTCCATTAATCCGTACCCAATATCGGATCGATCGGACCGGCATGTATCTCCTGTATGCTATGGGTATTTCACTTTTCCTTAGCTCGCTAAAGACAATTCCTTCGATCATGCTGGAAAGAGAAATCAAGTTCAGCAAGCTGATTCTTCCACAGATATTGGAAACACTCACCTTCAATGCCATTGCTGTTATTTGTGCATGGCGCGGTCTTGGAGTTACCTCATTTACTCTGGCCGTTCTCGGCCGGGGGGTTGTTGGTCTCATCGCTATGTATCTTGTTTATCCTTGGCGACCATCGTTTGGTATTAGCCGGTCTTCGCTCTCGCATCTTCTGCATTTCGGTTTACCTTATCAAGTTAATACTTTCTTGGCCGTTCTCAAAGATGATGGCATGACCATTATTCTTACCCGCATCATTGGTACTCAAGGCCTCGGTTACATTGGTTGGGCTTCTCGTTGGGCGGGCCTTCCATTAAGAATCGTCATGGACAATCTCACCAAGGTTTCATTTCCTACCTTTGCCAGATTGCAACACGACAAAGTGAGATTGGCCAAGGCTGTCGAAGTCAGTCTGAAATATATGTGTTTGTTAGCCTTCCCCATCCTTGTCGGCATGGGTTTTTTGGCCCTACCTGTAACGCATCTGATTCCGCGTTATGTCAAATGGCTACCTGCCATTATCCCTTTATATATTTATCTTTATAACTCGGCCTGGGCCAGTATCAGTACTAGCCTTACCAACCTTCTCAATGCCACTGGACATATAAAATCAACTTTTAAACTCATGCTAATGTGGACCGGTCTAACTTGGTTAACGATGCCGTTTATGGCTGTACGGTTTGGTTACTTGGGCGTTGCCTATGCTACCGGGATTATTGCCACGTCTTCCTTTGTTACCATATTACTTGCCAAAAAATACGTTGACTTTAATTTTTTCAATATTATCAAGACCCCAATTTTGGCGTTGTTACCCATGAGTTTTTGGCTGTATCTCTCTGCCGGCTCAATTTCCTCTTTCCTTTCCCTGGCACTAATTATAATTTTTTCTGTCGTCATATACTTCTTGGCCATATTAGTTCTTGAAGGAAAATCGTTTTTCCTGGATACTCTTAATTACTTTAAGATAAAACATGCTTAGAAAAATCTTTATCATTTTCTTTTTACTTCTCCTTTGCTTTTCCAGAAAGGTGCAGGCTTTCAAGGCGGAAACTTATGTTTCTTTTGCCAATCCGGTCAGAGGACCGGAAGGTTGGAAAAATTCCAAACAGAATCCTTTAGATCTGCCTCTGTTTCAATATCAAGAGTCAACTCACTCAGCCTTTCCGGTCACCTGGCTTCTCCGCTTTGACGCCGTCAATGATGCCACCATATCGGCGTTCTTCAGCGGTCTAATAGAAACAGACAAGAATCAGTCTTTAGGATCTTTTTTGGAAATCACCCCCAGATTAACGGAAGCAGCCAACGTAATTTATCCTGGAGGGATCTCTCTTTTTAACGCCAATCGTATTTTTCTTTCCGGGTACTCGATTGAGGACAGAAAGAAGCTGATAGATACCTATATGTCAGCCTTTTTTGTTAGTTTTGGTTTTTACCCCAAGTCGGTATCTGCATGGCATTTTGATAGTTATAGTTTGCAGTATCTTCAGTCCAAGTATTCAGTCTTGACGGCCATGAACTACGACGATCAATACAACACCGATAGTTATCGTTTGTGGGGTGGATATCTCGGTAGCCCCTATTTTCCCGATAAAAACAATTCATTAATACCAGCCTACAGTTTCGGAAATCGTATCAATTTGGCCATGGTTCGCTGGGCTCAACGAGACCTGTTTAATTTTTACGGATCAAATAACGCTTCTCTCCATTCGGTTCAGGTAAACGATTATTTGGCGTTGGGTCAAGACACAAAGTATTTTGAAAAGTTGCTCGCTATGTACAATCAAAAAGGAGTCAACGAGTTTACCTACGTAAATATTGGCTTAGAGAATGATTACGATCTGTCTCTCTACAAAAAGGAAATTAAAAATGTTTACAAAGCCATAAAGATTAATAGCGACAAATTCAATTTTCACCCCATCTCACTTTCGGACTTTGGGGATTGGTTCAAAGCCCGTTATCCCGAAAGCTCTCCTGCTTATTTTTATCAGACCGAGGATCCCACCGGGGTCAATTCCGGTAAGGTTTTTTGGTACCAGAGTCCCTTCTACCGTCTTGGTCTCAAGTCGGAAAAAGGCAAAACCAATATTATCGATTTCAGAGTTTTCAATCGAGAAATTTACGAAGATTACCTGACTACCCCCAATCAGGATCTTGGTCTTTTCCACGAAATTCCGGCGGTGATTGATTCGGTAAAATTTCCCGGTAAGGAAGTAGTTCTTGATATAGATTTACAAAAAGCCGATCTTGTCCGTTCCAAGCAATGGGACTACTGGCAGACCGCCCTTTGGGTGGACGGAAAAATGCTCACTTTTCAGCCGGACAAAATTGTTTTCTCTAATTTTCAAGCACCAACCATCAATTCCGAAGATATTAAACCCATGGTTACCAAAGATCAAACCGTCTGGGAGCTCACGCCCCATACCCCCTTCAAAAACACTTCTCATTCCACCTGGCTCTTCTGGCTATTGATTATTATTGTCATTCCGGGCTCCCGCCTGCAGAAGCTAAGACACTTCAGCACTTGCGGGCAGGTGACCCGGAATCTATATAAATTTTTCCAAACTAATACCTTCGCACCGATAACCCTCCTGATCTCTTTCCTAGCCGGCCTAACTGTTTTTCGTAGCGGAATCCTTTATCCTTTTGGTATGGGTTTCTGGGGTCCCAATGGCCATGACGCTCTTTTTCATTTGTCTTTAATCGAAAAATTCTCGGCCACTCCTTTTAGTTTTTCCCATCCTCAAATAGCAGGTGAGAAGATCGCCAACTATCACTTCCTCTTCGATTTTATCTCCGGGATTGTGGTCAAACTTTCCGGTCTCTCTGCTCTAGACTTCTACTTTCGGGTCTTTCCCGTCCTGGCCGGAATCGCCATTATTTTTCTATTAGATAAACTTCTCAAGACTTGGCGGTACTCCCGATCGGAGAGATTACTGTCCATTTTGTTAGTTTTTCTCGCCGGTTCATTCGGATTCATCCCCAAACTACTGATTGGACAAGACGTTTTTACCGGAGAGTCTGCCTTCTGGTCCAATCAATCGGTTTCCATCTTTCTTAACCCACCCTATGCTCTCTCGATCACCCTCCTCCTTCTCTTCCTGAACAAGCTAAGCGGTAAACCAAGAACCAATAACTCGGAACTAATAATTCTCTCTCTCCTCGGCGGTCTTCTAGCCCAAACCAAGGTCTACGCTTTTATTCTCTTACTTGGAGCTCTGCTATTTTCCAAAAAATACAAACTATTTATTGGAGTTCTGCTTATCGGCATCCTAATTTCACTGCCTTTCACTACTTTCGCCGGTCAATCACCATTTATTTTTTCGCCCCTCTGGTTTCCCCGAAGTCTGTTTGCTTCGTTTGATCGTGTCTATTGGCCTCGTCTGGTCGAAGCCTGGCAAGCTTACGAAGCCTCGGGAAATTTCCTTAAACTTAGTGTGATCAATTTATTTGCCTTAATCGTATTTTTAGTTGGAAATCTCGGAGTTCGCCTACTCGGATTATTTGAAATGAGTCGGACAAAATCTCATTCTGATTCAGAGACAATAGTCCGCTGGCTTATCGCCTTCGGTTTATTACTACCGCTTCTTTTTGTTCAAAACATCAATCCTTGGAACACCATCCAGTTCATGTATTATGCTCTCTTCTTTCTAGGCATTTTTACCGCCAAATATATTTCCGCCTTCGCACCCCGCACCAAACACCTCGCACTACTAATCCTGATTCTCATCTTCCTCGCAATCGCCACCACTGTCGGGACCCTCAAGGACTACCTCGGTTACTTCTCATCCTCACGATTAAGTTATACCGAACTATTGGCACTGGACAAGCTTCGAGCAGAGCCAAAAGGAATCGTTCTGTCTCCACCCTACAATGAGGTGGCGGCTAGTCGTGTATCGGCCCCCAAACCTCTTTATGCCTATGTTTCAACTGCCTATATTTCAGCACTCTCCGGCCAACCAGAGTTTCTAGCCGATACCATCAATCTGGATATTACCGGTTTTGCTTACTCCGAGCGGGCCAGAGATGTTCAGCGTTTCTACAACACCGAAGATAAAGAGTGGGGGAGAGCTTTTCTACAAAATAACCATATTCAATACGTCTACGAAACTCGTCTTCAAAAGTTGAAATTGGCCCCCGCCGATCTACATCTGGAGAAAATCTTTGACTCAGGGGAAATAAACATATATAAATTTAACTAGCCCATGGCCAAGATAAAAATTTCAGCAGTTGTTAATACCAGAAACGAATCTGAAAATATTTTTGATTGCCTGAAAGCACTTGGATTCTGTGACGAGATTGTCGTGGTCGATATGGAGTCGGAAGACAATACGAAAGAAATTGTCAACCAATTTACCGACCGGATCTATGATCACAAAGTGGTTGGCTTTGTTGAGCCAGCTAGAAACTTTGCTATCAAGAAGGCTCTTGGGGAGTGGATCTTGATTGTGGACGCTGACGAGCGCGTGTCCAGGACATTAGCAGCCAAGTTAATTGAAGTTGCCGACAAAAACGAAGTTGATTTTGTACGCATACCCAGGAAGAATCTGGTTTTTGGCCATTGGCTACAGTATTCACGTTGGTGGCCGGACTATAATGTCCGCTTTTTCAAAAAGGGTTCAGTAGAGTGGCAAGATGAGATTCATTCGGTGCCTATCACTTACGGTACAGGTGTCAATTTGGAGGCAGAAACGGGTCTGGCTCTGGAACACCACCATTATCGTACCATCGACGAATATTTCCTCAGGGCACTCCGATACTCCAACCAGCAGTCCAAAGAGTTAATTAACTTCGGCTACAAATTCGACCCTGCAGATTTAATAAAAAAACCTGTTGGCGAGTTTTTGTCCCGCTTCTTTGCCGGTGAAGGTTACAGAGATGGTCTTCATGGACTGATTATAGCCATGCTTCAGTTTTTCTCTATACTCCTTATTTATCTAAAAGTTTGGCAAACGGAAGGCAACAAACCCATCAGTGAAAGAGAACTTACTCCAACCTGGCAAAACAGTTTCTTACAAAAATTCAAAGAATTCCGCTATTGGTTTCTTACCTCCAAGATCCAAAACTCCAAATCCAAAACCGACGCCTTCTTCCTCAAGCTCCAGCGACGCCTCCTGAAATAGACGACTTTTTGAGCCTATTTGCCATGCATTAAGACCCGGAACAACACCTAAAACAAACACTAGCACGCCATGTCCAAAAAAGAAACAACTTGTTTTGTTGAATTAGGGGACACAAAAGTAATCAGTTGTCTTGCCTCAGGTGAAGAGGTTTTTGTGACTCCGCAATCACATTTTTACTCCCATCCAGATACCCACGAGGCGGTTTATCGCGTTTTGCCTACGATTGACGTTAACTCTTTGTCGTTCGACGATAGTGGTCTCACTCACACCGCCGTAGAGGTCAAAGGCATGGAGGGGAGATGTCTTTGCGTTCCCGTTACCGACTCGGATAAGTTTGTGTATGCCAAAAGAAAA
>PFUC01000019.1:6424-16174 GCA_002789895.1 Candidatus Collierbacteria bacterium CG_4_9_14_3_um_filter_43_16 | reverse complement strand
GACCCTTGTCTTTCTCCCGGAACCCCGGAATACGAAATCTCCGAAAAATTTTGGACGCATAGAGCTCTTATTTTGCCTGAGGATGAAGCATCAATGACGGCACTAGGAATTGATCCAAAGCTGATAAAGGAATTTTTAGGTGAAGGAGAAGAGTATTTTCGCTCTTAAGCTATAATTAAATCAATGAAACTTGGCTTTATTACGGTTAACTTTCACAGTGACGAGGATACTATTCAGGTCGTTTCCCAGCTGGAGGAAAATATTTTACCCCATGGAGTTGAGCTGGTTATCTACTGCGTCGACAACTCACTTTCTGAGAGTCTCCCCAGCAAACTAACCCAGTATCCTCATGCTGTTTATTTGAACTCACCAGGCAATGTTGGCTTTGCGGCTGGCAACAATATTGGCTTCAGGCGTGCCCTCAAAGACAAAGTTGATATTGTAGTTCTCGTCAACAACGATACCGTGGTCCCAAAAGATTTGGTAAAAAACATTCTCTCCTCTCCTGTTACCAATGAAAAGGTGGGCGCTGTTGGTGGACTTATTTATTTTGCCAAAGGCTTTGAGTTTAGAAACAAATACAAAGAAACAGATTTAGGTAAGGTAATTTGGTATGCGGGTGGAATACATGACTGGAATAATGTCTACGGAACACATCTGGGAGTCGACGAGGTCGATCATGGACAATTCAATACAGTTAGAGAAACGGACTTCATCACCGGCTGTCTTTTTGTCGTTCGCCGTGATGTTCTAGAAAAAGTTGGTCTAATTGATGAACGCTATTGTCTTTATTTCGAGGACTCAGATCTTTGTTTAAGAATTAAAAAAGCCGGCCTTCACTTGGTCGTCGATCCGAAAATAACAATTAGGCACAAGGTTGCTCAAAGCTCGGGTATCGGTTCTCCACTGAATGATTATTTTATCACCAGAAATCGCCTGCTTTTTGGGATGACCTATGCCAGTTTTAAAACAAAGTTCGCTCTGCTCCGCGAAGCCTTAAAAAAATTATTTATCGGCACCCCGGCACAAAAAATTGCCGTTAGAGATTTCTTTATGCGGAACTTTGGCTGGGGCAGTTGGAACAAAAAAGTGTCCGTGCCGGGCAAACAATAATATGAAACTATCAGTTATCATCCTTACGCACAATGTCGAAGATGAGATTATTCCTGCCATCAAATCTTCCCAATTCGCCGACGAAATTATCGCCATCGACACCGGATCCACGGATAGGACATTGGATATTTGTCGAAAATTTGGAGTGAAAATTGTCCATACTACTACTGATAGTTTTTCCAAATGGCGCAATGATGGAGCCAAGGCCGCCAAAGGGGACTGGCTTCTTTATCTGGATTCTGACGAAAGAATCCCGGTAAAGTTAGCCGGTGAAGTCTTGTCCACCATTCAAAATCCGACACATTCTGCCTATACTATCAGTCGCTACGAAGTATTTTTAGGTAAACATCTCAACCATTGGGGTGATCCTCGTGTCCTTCGTCTCATGAAACGGTTTGCTCTTAAGCGTTGGGAAGGGAAGCTTCACGAACAACCCAAGATTGATGGCTCAGTTGGAGATCTGCGACAGCAAATGGTCCACCTTTCCCACAAGAATATTGACGAAAAACTTCCCAATACTCTCCTCTGGTCAAAGACCGAAGCTACAATGCTTCTCAATGCCGGTCACCCCCCTATGGTTGGCTGGAGGTTTGTTCGTATCATGTTTACCGAATTTTGGGACCGTTGTCTCAAGCAGGGTCTTTGGAAAGATGGTACCGAGGGTTGGATCGAAATTATCTATCAGATGTTCAGCAAGTTTGTGACATATGAACGTCTTTGGGAGATGCAAAGACAACCATCCCTAAAGGAGACTTACAAAGATATTGATAAGCAAATCCTTTCCGAATGGGAAAAACGAGCAAAATAAATCTGCTAATGCTCCTAGCTCAAACAGAAACTTCCTATTTAGACTAGAATATACATATCTGTGATGAAAAAAGCCTTAATCTTTGATCCGTATCTAGACACGCTCGGAGGAGGGGAGCGGTATGTTCTTACTTTCGCTCTTGGGCTCCTCAAAAACGATTATTCGATAGTTTTGGCTTGGCCGGATAGAAAGGAGTTGGATCTGGCACATTCTCGTTTTGGCCTGGATCTATCCAAAATCGCTATTAACTCGGAGGCTTATGGTCTATGCAGTCAAAAAACAGCTTATGCTGAAAGATTAAAATTCACTAAAGACTACGATCTAATTTTCTGGGTTTGTGACGGTAGCTTACCCTTCTTATTTTCCAAAAACAATCTGATTCATCTCCAGGTTCCTTTCAAAAAGATGTGCGGCAACTCCACTATCAATAATCTGAAGACAGTTTTCATCAAAAAGTTTGTTTACAACTCCAATTTCACCAGAAACGTCCTCGAGAAAAATTTACAGAAAGATAAAGGCTTTGTGCTCTATCCCCCGATAGATACTAATGGATTTACACCAGGCAAAAAAGAAAACGTAATTCTCTCGGTCGCCAGGTTTGATTCACCCTCTCACAGCAAAAGACAGGATATTTTGGTTGAAGCTTTTAGAACTCTTTCAGAACAGGTAAAAGGTTACACACTAGTCTTGGCAGGTGGCTTGAAAGGGGACGAGATTGTTATGCAGAAACTTAGAACTTCCGCCAAGGGGTTAGGTGTAGAGTTTCTCATCAATCTGGACTTTGGTGAATTAAAGAAAATCTATTCTCAAGCCAAGTTCTTTTGGCACGCTGCCGGTTTTGGAATCAACGAGCAAACAGACCCGGAAAAGGTTGAGCATTTCGGCATGACCACGGTAGAGGCTATGGCTTCCGGTTGTGTTCCCGTCGTCATCAATAAAGGAGGCCAAAAAGAAATCATTACTGCTGGAACTGGCTATTTATGTGAGGATAGCGCCGAAATAGCCCAAAAAACAGTCGAGTTAATTAGAAACCCAAAGGCTCTTACGGCAATGTCCAAGGCCGCCATTGATCGCTCGCAATTTTTTTCAACGGGTAACTTTTTTGAAAAAATAAAATTATTGTTATAAAAGATGCTCAGTCTTTTGAAGAAAAACATCTCCTTGATTCTTTTTCTGGTCATTTTGTTGTCCAGCTCCGTATTAAAAATCATGGAGGTGTCTCACAATAATTTTCCCTTTACTACGGATCAGGGACGAGACATGGTCGATATGCGCCACATGGTAGTTACTCATTCACCCCGACTAGTTGGCCCCACTACCAGTATTAATGGTGTTCTTCTGGGACCATTTTGGTATTATTTCAATTTAATTCCTTTTGTTGCCGGAGGTGGAGATCCCTC
Organism: Candidatus Collierbacteria bacterium CG_4_9_14_3_um_filter_43_16; assembly: GCA_002789895.1. Taxonomy (GTDB): domain Bacteria; phylum Patescibacteriota; class Microgenomatia; order UBA1400; family MFAQ01; genus UBA10133. The sequence goes on along the minus strand of PFUC01000019.1, from coordinate 12,853 downwards.
ATTCCTTGTTTATTGGCAGATTCTCTGGTATCAGCTTTCAGTAGTTGCTCTCTGGTTTGTCTTAAAAAAGAACCACTCCTCACTCGCAGTCATAGTCTCTGTTTTGTTGTTCCTTATGCCCACAGGTTTTAATACCGCCAGATATTTCTGGAACGCCAATTCTATGGTCTTCTTTACAACTCTTTATTTTGCTGCCCTCATCTTTGCTTTTCATGTCTCTCCTTCGAAACTAAAAACTAATACCCCCGCACCAATAACTCTCCTTGTGCTCGGTCTTGTCTCCGGAATATCTATGCAAATTGAGGCAGCTTTTGGTATTCTGTTTTTTCCTTTCGCCCTTCTCTATCTTCTCACTTGTCATTCCCGACCTGAATGGGCCGAAGGTGCCCGAAAGGGTGAATCCATAAAATTTAAAATAAAAAAACTCATATATTTAACCACTGGCTTCGGCCTTACCTTGCTCCCTCAAGTTTTATTCGAATTCAAACACGGTTATATCATGACCAAGATTCTCTTGGGAGAATTTTTCGGACAAGGCACCATGCTCGGAGAGAAAATTACTTTTGCTGAAAAGTTAACTCAGCGCTGGGAACATTTTCAACTTTTAATTATTCGCTCTACCCATTTGCCTCCAAACTATGTACCCTACTTATATACTGTTAGTCTAGCCCTGTTTTTATACATCATTATCGCAGCCAAAAAATCAAAGTTTAAGGAAATCAAAATTTGGTCGCTTTCTTTTTGGTTCATTTTATTCTCCGCCGTGTTTTATCTTCTTTTTCCTCAGAAGCTCAAGGAGTGGTATACTCTTGGACTCTCTGTTCCAATTGTGTTGTTTTTTGGATGCTTTTTGAATTACCTTTGGGAAAGGAAGGCCCATATTTTTAAGTTTTTTGTCGGCCTTCTTGTGGGTATGTTGATTTATTACTCCCTTAAGTCTCAATGGGACTACACTCGAGACGTAGCCTGGAAACCATCAGATGACCGAAGCAATCTGCAGAACGAGATCGCGGCTCTTGATTGGGTTTATCAAAACGCGGAGGGTAATGGCTTTAAGGTTTATAGCTATCTTCCTTCTGTTTACGATTTTCCGTACAATCATCTCTTCTGGTGGTATGGTAATCAGAAATATGGTTACGAGCCCATCGAGACTGCTTACTTACCAGATCAGCCGGAATATATCCGGGATGTCGATAAAATCTGGACAAATAAGAGAGACCTTGGGTCAAAAAACCTCACCTTTCTCATCATCGAGGAAGATATGGACATGCCCATCAGGATGCAAGCCTGGTTAGGTAATTTCTCGAAACTCTGTCTCCTCAAAGAGCAAGTTTTTTTCTGGCACGCCTCAGTTCGTCTGCTGGTTCCGTGTCCTAAATAGTACTATCAGAGTAAGTAAGGCGCTGACTATACTGATTTTTAGCCCCAGCCAAAAGCTAGCCGGCTGGTAGTCAAAGATTACCTCTCCACCATCATCCGTCAGTTTAATACATCGGAATATGCCATCACATTTATCAATTTCTACTTCTTTGTTATTTACGAACGCTTTCCAGCCCGGATACCAAGTGTCCGCTAGCAACAGCGTTTTGTGTGCGCCATTACTATATGTGATCATTATCGTATTCGATGTATAAGAGGTGATCTTTATTTCTCCTCCCTCTTCACCCAAATATCTGGCTCTGGGTTGGTAATCCAAGTTCTCCAGTACAGCCGTGGCTTCTGATTCGTAGACCTTTTTCCATTTCTTCTGGTCAATCGAATAGTTAATATTGTTTCCTCCCAATTTACCCACAGAGTCTCTTTTCACGGCCAGCAGATATTTAACGTTAAACTCACCTAGTGCCTTCGAATCATATCTTTCCAACTCCGAGTATCTTCCTACCTGACCGCTAAAGTTTCCATTTATTCCTTCCTGATAAGACTCCGCATAGCCTTTAATGGCCATCGGGTCGTACCCTGACGGGCTCATGAAGCGATACTGCATCCAAGTGGCCGGTGGCATGATCTCAGCTCTTTCCCGATCGATTCTGAAGACTTCTGTGCTGGCCTTCTCTTTTAAAAAGGTAATCACTGGGGTGTCGGGGTAGACAATTCTTTCCGGCACAAACGGAATATACTTCCAACCAAATCGAAACATTTCTAAACAAATCACTACTATCAGCAGACCGGTCAAGCCCTTCCACTTTTTCGTTAAGAGAAAAATCAGTGAGTACAGACCGACAAAAGCACCCGGTAAAAGCAAATTTCTTGAAGTGACGGCTCTTCTCTGAGCAAGCAACATACTGGGATTATTCGGAGACAGTAGTATCCCATCGGTATAACGGGCCAAGTAATAAATTACCGAGTAGGCCAAACCGAGCACTCCGATAGTAAACAATATTTTTCGATAGCTGATCCTTTCTAGGTTAGATAAGACAATTCCGGATAATACAGCCAAGCTCATGGAAAAGATTACGGCTATTCTGCCGGCCGCACTAGTCGACAAGCCTGGCACGTTAAAGGTATAAATAGCTTTGCCGAGCGGAGTGTCAAAGCCGAATAAAAGGGCAATCACTACCGCCATCACGAAGAATCTGACATATTTATTAGTTTTGAAGAGAAAGAGAGATAAGACAAAACAGAAAATCGTTAAAACTCCCGTGTAAAAAATGGCTTCATGATAATTAAAGACTCCAAAGAAGTTCCCTGTGGCCGGATTACCAAAATAATCCGGAGCCATTAAGGTCGTCAAATACTTCATAGGTAGCAAACCGTAGTTGTAACCGGCAATATAATTTTCCACCGATCTCAATCCGTATTTGGTTAGTTCTAGAGTAGGTAGCATCTGAAAAGCGGCCAAACCTAGTGTCAGCAGTCCGGGAACGATAGTCGCCAAGAACAATTTATAGTCTTTAGTTTCCATCCATTTCCAGACAAAATAAATGACTGTCAACACTGTGATATAGACCATTATCTGGAAGTGTCCTGAGGTAATCAGTAGAAAGAAGATCAGGGGTAAGTAGTAAAGATAATATGTTCTTTTGGAGTCGAAAAACTTTTCCAACACAATCAAGATCAAGGGCATCCAGATCATGGCGTGAGCGGCGGTTACGAATTGAGCCCAGCTGATTGCAAAGCCAGAGTAGGCATAAATAACGCCTCCGGCCACCGCTCCAACTTTCTTGACTTTAATTTGTCGGAGATAGAGATACATAGTGGCCGCGGTAGCCAACGAAGGTAGTATCACCAAAAAGTCCCACCCCTTCACATCTCCCAGTAGCAGGTAAAGAAAACCCAGTGGGTAAAATGCGCCAGAATGAAAATTGGCCATCAAAGGGTACCCTGAATACGAGAATGGATTCCACAGGGGAATCTGGAGGTACCGCCACGACTCAGCCACCAAGCTCTTCCACATATAGAATTGTGAAAAAATATCCGAGATCAGGGGGTTCTTTACCGGCACACCGGTCGGGAAACCCCATTTGTTTTCTAACCAGGGTAGATAGGCTCCCACCATCAGGTCTCCCGGAAAAGGGACATCCCCCTTCAAAAACACCTGCCAATAATATACAAAACAGGCGACTGCAAATACCAAAAAAGGCCAATACTTTAATATTTTTTTCATTTTTTCAATTCGACCAATGATCATTACCCTCAATTATAACCCTCAACAACAAAATGCCCTACTTATAGTAGGGCACACATTCAATATTATTTCCAACGAACAACATATTTAATTTTCGGCCAGTCGTTGGCATCATAGCGTCTCTGCCATTCCTTAGCCCAAGCCAATATTAGTCGCAAGGAGGCGTTCTTTTCCCACCAATTTACGCTATAGATCTCCCGCAAAACAAACGGGATATTGCATTCATCCAGGCGAACCGGAATGGTTTTAATGCCACTCTCAGGCTTCTCGGATCCGGCTTCGAGAGCGGTCTTAATGTGTTTTTGATAGACACTCTCAAGCTGGACTGATTTTTTCGAAATTAACACCAGGATGAAGTCGGCCTCACGGTACGCCCTCTCAGTCTCCAGCCTCCAATCTTGACCTGGCAAAAGCTCATCCTCAGTCCAACAGAGTATCGCATTTTTGCGGAACAATTGAACCAATTTTCGGGCCTCAGTCCGATCGATCTCATGGGCGAGTATAGCCACCCGCAAATTTGGCGCCATTTTACCGGCTAACTGGATCATTTTCATAGGAGCTTGTGGATCATCCATTTTTGCCTCCGACATATTAAGGTTCGATTCAATATTATACCATATCCTGTAGTATATGGGGTAGTTAATAGCTGGTTCGTAGGTTATAATATGTCGAATCCCAGAATAAGGAGGCACTTTGGACAATAGAGTTTTTGATGGTTATTCGTATGGCGAACTAGGATATCCTGAAATGCACCAGCACCTTCTTCCACTGCTTCAGCCTGGTCAATCTACCCTTGACATTGGTTTTGGCACTGGCCATATGTGCTCGCCCGTGGCCTTCGCTGGACTCAGAATTGTTGGTCTCGATCGTAATTTATCCTGGCTAGAACATGCGGTGGAGGCATTTAACGAAGCTGGCTTAGGCGAGCAGTTGACCGTTGTCAGCGCCGATGCGCTTGAGTACATGCGGGCAAATCTAACAAAGTTCCACCTCGTCATTATGTCTGACTTCCTTATGTTTCAGGTAAAGACTGCCGGTAAGGAGCTCATCAGGCTCGCGTATGAGTCTTTGCTCCCGATCGGCTATATCTGGATCACTACTTTGTCGACCGGCGACAAGTTCTATTCCAGAATGGTTGCCTCTCAAGAGCCGATCGACGAAGATACCTTCATGTCTTACTCTCATTGCGGCGGCTCTGGACCTGTTTGTTTCTACCACCCATTAGAAATCGAGAATTACCTTCAAACGATGGGCGCTAAGGTTATCTTTCAGGCAGAAACCGAAAACACCGCTGGTGGTATCGTCAACATCATCCTTGCTCAGAAACCTGAATAAACTTCAACCACTCCTCCATTCGGAGGAGTTTTATTTTTTTAGAGTTCTTGATGATGAGATCTTAGAACCGGTTTGTGCTCAGATAGCGAAACTTCGAAAATTGGTTTATGCCAGTGGCCTATTTTATAGACTACTATTTGCGGTTATCTAGTACAATAAATTAGTTTGTTCAATCAAAAAACCCTCTCAGGCGATGAAGTGTTAAGAGACACTACTGATCCGATATCCAAATCAAAATACCTAACGCATGATCAGCTAAGGGATTATGCTAAACAGCTTGCCCATATCCATAAAATTGGTAGTTTCGATAACCGCTACTACCGAATTATCCTATTACAATTACGTAATGACGGTCATACTCTTAAGCGGATTTATGATGTTTTTTCCGACGCTTTCCTTAAGGAAAAATATTCCCTACCACCGTCGGCAGAGTGGCTGTTAGATAACTACTACATTATTAGTCAGCAAATACAAAGTGTTAGAAATGATCTAAGTCTTGGTTTTTATCGTGAACTGGAGAAATTAACCGGCGGTGATCTTAAGGGTTATCCGAGAATCTATAGTCTTGCGGCTAAATTTTTAAAACATACCGATAACAGGATAGACGCCGATAGCCTTACCGATTTTATACTCTCATATCAAACCGTTTCACCTCTAACCAGTGCGGAGTTGTGGGCTCTGCCTATCATGATTCGATTGGTACTAATCGAGAATTTAAGTCAGTTGGTGAAAAATTCTGAAGCCAATTTCTTAAAGCGGAAAAAAGCTAGCGACTGGGTAGATACTTTTACGAGGACAAAAAGTGTAGCTGTGCAAGATTTGTCGGAATTGGTTAATCTTTTTAGATACAAAAACAAACTCGACTCTACATATTTAATTTGGTTGCTCAGGAGCCTTCGTGATAAAGATCGGGTGACCGGAGCCATTCATACTCTGGAGCAGTATATTGAGCAAGAAGACATCAACATTGAAGAGATTGTCAAGGTGGAAAATCAGGAAAGGGCGGCCAATCGTGTATCTGTTGGTAATGCGGTGAACGGTTTGCGTTTAATCTCCGGTATTAATTGGACTATTTTTTTTGAAAAAGTTAGTTTGCTTGAGAGAATCCTGGAAAAAGATCCACAGGGAACTTATGCCCATATGGATTTCCATACCAGAGACACTTATCGGCATGTAGTCGAGGAATTAAGTAAATTTAGCTCTTTCAACGAGCAGGAAGTGGCTAGAAGGGCGATAAAGCTGGCTCAAGCGGTATCAAGTGTGGATAAACAAAAACATGTGGGTTATTTTCTTATCGATGAGGGTCTTCCCGAGTTAAAGAAATCCATTCTCTATAGACCAAGCGCTTACAGAAAGACCTTAAACTTTATCAAGTCTTTACCGACTTTTTTCTACTTGGTAAGTATCTCGTTTCTAACTCTGGTAAGTGTTTTTATCTTTTCTCGGTTTTTGGCAACACAAGGGATTTC
>PFUC01000019.1:5035-6390 GCA_002789895.1 Candidatus Collierbacteria bacterium CG_4_9_14_3_um_filter_43_16 | reverse complement strand
ATCCAGCCCTCCCAAGTTGGAATTAAAAGGCGGCATTCCTGACGATCTAAAAACCGTTGTTGTAATTCCTTGTTTAATCACATCTTCTTCGGAAATAAAAAAATTGATTCATATTTTGGAAAGAAGGTATTTGGCAAATAAAGAAGAGAATCTATATTTTGCTTTACTTACCGATTTTCCCGATGCGGATAAACAGCATTTACCCGGAGAGGATAAGTTGCTTGAGCAATTGATTTCTTCTGCAGTCTCACTGCAAAACAAATTCAATGGTGATGGTAAAAACATTTTTTACATTTTCCATCGTGACCGCCTTTATAACTCGCATGAGAAAAAATGGATGGGTTGGGAACGTAAAAGGGGCAAGTTGGATGAGTTCAACTCTTTTGTAATGGGAGATACCCAAACAGGACTTCAATGTTTGCTGGGAAACGTAGATAATATCAGATCTGTTAAATACGCCATTACTTTAGACGTGGATACTCAACTACCGATAGACTCAGCTATTAAGCTGATAGGAACGATGGCTCATCCCTTAAATAAACCCGAAATTAACCCGCGAACCAACTCCGTCATCTCAGGTTATGGCATAATTCAGCCAAAGGTCGGACTACACGCTCCTTCGGCGGCCAAATCCTTTTTTACTCGTATTTTTTCCGGAGAGGCCGGGCTTGATCCATATCACAGTGTGGTTTCCAATGTATATCAGGATTTTTTTGGAAACTCGGTTTATCTAGGAAAAGGAATTTACGACATCTCAGCTTTTTATCGCTGTCTAAACAAACGTTTTCCGGAAAACAAACTGTTAAGTCATGACCTTCTTGAGGGGTCATTTTTACGTGTGGGTTTATCGAGCGATATTGAAATATTGGAAGATTTTCCATCCAGTTATGCTAGTTTTTCCTCCAGGCAACATCGATGGATCAGAGGAGATTGGCAGATAATTGGATGGCTTTTCGATCCGTCGCTAAGTATACAAAGTAGATGGAAAATTTTTGACAACCTTCGTCGTAGTTTGGTTGTGCCCAGTGGTTTTATTTTTCTTCTGGCCGGTTTGTTTTTGTTTCCCGACACGTCTATCGCTTGGATTGTATTTGCATTGGGTATGGTGTACTTTCCTCTACTTGAGAGACTGATAACAATCACGACTTCCAAGTCTCCCGGCGAGGGTTGGAACTTCCTTTCTGCTTTAAAAGAAGAGTTTGGAGTTCTGACTGTGAGGTCATTTATGTCCGTTTCATTTATGGCTTTCGAGAGCATAAGAGATTTAAATGCTATCGTCTTAGCTTTATACCGCACCACCTTTCACAGAAAAGGCACTTTGGAATGGATCAGTCATGCGGTCGAAGAAAGAAGGG
>PFUC01000019.1:1020-5014 GCA_002789895.1 Candidatus Collierbacteria bacterium CG_4_9_14_3_um_filter_43_16 | reverse complement strand
TGCCCGAACGATTGGCTTAGTCCCGGTTTTACTTACTGTAGTTTGGTTTTTTTCTCCTCTATTTTCTTATCTTTCCGGCAAGCCGGAAAAGCACAAAACTCAAAAAATTTCTGAAGAGGATAAGGAGAAACTCTTGGTAGATGCTCGACGTATCTGGAGATATTTCGATGAATTTGCTCAGGTAGAAAACAATTTTCTTCCGCCTGACAATTATCAGATCTCTCCAATTCCAGTTTTGGCCAAGAGAACTTCTCCAACGAATATCGGACTCGGTTTGTTAGCCGCTGTATCTGCGAACGACTTTGGTTTTATATCTAGGAATTATCTGTTTACTTATCTGGAACAAGCTATTTCTACAATTGAAAAGTTAGAAAAATTTAAAGGACATTTGTTTAATTGGTATCAGACGGACACTTTGGCAACCTTACAACCTTTCTATATTTCAACTGTAGATAGTGGAAACCTGGTGACCTCACTTATAGCTCTGAGACAATCGTGCCAAGAATTCATTACCCAATCCGAGGACACATCAAAGAGGACCTCTGCATGGAACACCACAAAAAACGTTTGGATTGAAGATTGGCTTCTAATGACAGCCCGGGATGGAAGTCGGTTGGCCCCTACAACCAGCTCTAACGATCTCGAGACAGAGCTGTCTCAAATAATTAATTTGGTTGTTACAAAAATAAAATCTTTGGAACTTACCATCAGTCCCAAGCTAGAAGATAAGATCTTTTCTGAGATAGAAAACCTGGAACATCAAGCCGAGAAGATCGTCGGTGGAGACAAGGTCGGTGATGTTATTTACTGGAGAAAGAGTGTTAAGAAACTAATAGAAAATAGAGACCTGATGGATATCGTTCCCAAGCAGTCGTGGCATGAGTTGACTGACAGGATTTCTAAATTAGTCGATGATTTTGATTTTGAATTTCTCTACAGCAAGGATCGTAAGGCGTTTTCTATCGGGTTTAATGTAAAAGAAAATCAGTCTGATGACAGTTATTATTACAATTTACTGGCCAGTGAAGCCAGACTGGCTAGTTTTATTGCTATAGCAAAAAGACAAGTTCCCGATGACCACTGGTTTGCTTTGGGAAGACCACTCACAAAAATCAAAGGAAAGAGTGTGTTGTTGTCTTGGGGTGGCACCATGTTTGAGTACATCATGCCCCAATTATTTTTGAAAAATCTCTCAAACAGTCTTCTTTGGCAGACTGCCGAATCGGTTGTTGATTGTCAAATAAAATTTGCAAGATCCAAGTCTCTTCCCTGGGGGATTTCGGAGTCCGGTTTTTTTGCTTTCGATTACCAATACAATTATCAATACCAACAATTCGGGGTGCCTGATTTAAGTTTAAGGACAGAATTGGTCGAGAATCTGGTGATTGCCCCTTATGCTACTTTTTTAGCACTCCCTTTGAGACCTTTGGATGCTGTCAAGAATTTACGCAAGCTTAAAGATGTTGGAATGGAAGGGATTTATGGTTATTTTGAAGCCGCTGACTTCACCCCATCTCGCATTCCCAAAAAAGAAAAGGTTGGCTTGGTTAAATCTTTTATGGCCCACCATCAAGGTATGAGTTTGATTTCGTTAAACAACTACTTCCACAAGAATGTCATGCAAAACCGGTTTCATTCAGATTCCTTGGTGATTCGGGCAGAATCATTGCTAGATGAACTTATCCCGGTTCATATTTCCAAAATCGATCTACCTGAAGAAGTCCCCCAGAGACCGCTTATGAATATTCTGCCAACATTATCAGACAATGTCTTCTCCGGTAAACCGGATATTGTTAGAACATCCATTCTCAGCAATTCCGAGTACTCGGTCATCGTTTCCAATACAGGTGTAGGAATCAGTACTTGGAAGGGGTTGGATATTACCAGGAATTCCTTGGATCTTTCCGAAAACAATTGGGGTTGGTTTTGTTTCGTAAAAGATACTTCTACCGGTAAGACTTGGTCCGCAACTTATCAACCTTATCTAAAAGAACCGGATTTATATACGGTAACATTTTCTCCTTTCAAAGCCGAGTTTGAACGCATAGATGACAATATTGAAACACGTACCAGGGTTTATGTAGCTGTTGATAAAAATGTTGAGATCAGGGAAATTACACTTGTAAATAGAAGCAGAAAAACAAAAACAGTCGAGCTCACCGACTACGCCGAAATAGTCGGAATGCCTCACCGCGAGGATTCAACCCACCCTGCTCTTGGTAAGTTATTTGTTGAATCGGAATACGATTCGGGCAGACATTCTCTTGTCTTCAGACGAAGGCACCGTGAAGAAGACAGAAGTGATTTGTGGATTTTTCATACAGCCTTGGGTGATGGAAATAAGATTTCTATTTCCGATTATGAAACCAATCGGAATGAATTTATCGGTAGGGGTAAAACAATTTTAAATGCTGATGCTTTTTCTCGCTCTTTATCTCGAACAGTAGGAGCTACTCTGGATCCTATTATGAGTTTGCGGACCAAAGTCACCCTAGACTATAACGAAACAAAAAAAATCAGTTTCGTCACTTTGGTGGCGGATACTAAAGAAAACGGTCAAAACATGGTAGACCGCTTTACCGATCCCGGAGAAATTGAAAGAATTCTTCGACTTTCGGAGATTCATAATCATATTGAGATAAGACATTTGGGGATAGGGATAAGTGATGCCAGAATATTCCAAAGACTTGGGTCAAAGATTTATTTTCCGGATCGTTATTTTAGGGCATCCAGTGACATTGTCGAAAGTAACCGCAAAGGCCAGTCGGGGCTTTATGCTTATGGTATTTCAGGGGATTATCCGATTATTTTAGTCAAGATTAGAAGTACGGAAGGTCTTAAACTAATCAGGCAGGTGCTTTTGGCACATGAATTTTTGCGACTTAAAAAAGTAGAGTTTGATCTTCTTATTCTCAATGAAGAAAACGTGACTTATAAAAGCGATTTAAAAGAAAATATTCAAACATTAATCGACACCTCTCTCTCTAGACCGCTTATCGACAAACCCGGAGGAATTTTTGTTCGAGAGGATGCCTTCATCGACCAAGAAGATAAGGTGCTGTTGGAAACCACAGCCCGAGTCATTTTGGATTCTCAGTGGGGAAGCTTGGAAGACAACTTAGAGTTAATTCCGAAAAAAGTATTAAAACCAAACAATTTCGATATTGAGAGAAAAGTTCCTTTGTTTAAGAAAAACCACCCAATGATTCCCAAAATTTCTTTTGGGATGAACCGGAAACGAAATGAATATGTTATTCATACCCAGGCCGGAAAGACGACCCCTCTCCCTTGGAGTAACGTAATAGCTAACCCCAGATTTGGAACTTTGGTTACCACGGGAGGTTTGGGTTATAGTTGGGCTGAAAATAGTCAGTTAAATCGGATCAGTACTTGGTCAAACGATCCGGTATCGGAGAAACCTGGTGAAGTGTTGTTTCTGAAAGATCATCACCGGTGGTGGTCGGCGACACCCCTACCTTATAAAAGTGGCCATCAATACACTGTTAGACATGGCTGGGGATATACCAAATATGAATGTAAGAATAAGGATATTATGTCCAACACTACTGTTTGGGTAGATCACAAAGATCCGGTAAAAATAGTGTTATTGAGCCTTAAAAATAGTTCCAATTTTCGTAAACTAATAAAACCGGTTTATTATACGGAACTGGTACTCTCAGACAACCGGGAAAGCAAACAATTCTATACCGTGACATCCAAAGATATGGCTACCGGGGCGCTTACCGCCACAAATAGTTTTAATGAGAATTATAGAGAGAGTGTTTCATTTATCCAATGCACCGAGGGGACTTCTTTTTCGGGAGATCGCAATGAATTTATCGGACTTGGAGGTTCGTGGAATAAGCCTGTCTATCTGGCCCGCAAGAACGGTAAGTTATCAGGGAAGGTTGGATCAGGTTTAGATCCGGCCTTTGTCGTGGAGGCTGAGATTTCGCTTAAACCCGGAGAAGAAAAGCAAATTGCCTTTGTCGTT
>PFUC01000019.1:0-967 GCA_002789895.1 Candidatus Collierbacteria bacterium CG_4_9_14_3_um_filter_43_16 | reverse complement strand
GCTAACATTTGCCAAGCGTTTGGCTACTATTCAAATTCATACCCCGGATAAAAATTTGAATACTTTAGCTAATGGCTGGCTTAATTATCAAACTCTCTCCGGACGTTTCTGGGGAAGAACCGGTTTTTTCCAAAACGGCGGTGCTTTTGGTTTTCGAGATCAGTTGCAGGATGTTCTTTCGCTTATCTACCAAGACCCCTCTCTTGTCCGCAAACACTTGCTTTATTGTGCCGCTCATCAATTTATCCAGGGTGATGTGATGCATTGGTGGCACCCCAAGACCACCAAAGGTGTCCGTACTAAAATCAGTGATGATTTTTTATGGCTGCCATATGCGGTTTTTCAGTATGTATCAATTACTCAGGATACGGGTATCTTGAACGAACAAATTAGTTTCTTGGACTTTGCTCCCCTAGCAGATGGTGAAAGAGAACATTATGATGAAGCCACTATTACCAGAGAAAAATCGTCACTTTATACCCACTGTGTCAGGGCACTTGAGAACGGCATGAAAACAGGAGTTCACGGTTTACCACTTATAGGGAGCGGTGACTGGAATGATGGCATGAACGCTATTGGAGAACAGGGTAAGGGTGAAAGCGTCTGGCTGGCATGGTTCCAGTTTCAGGTTTATTCATCTTTCGGTAAGATTTCCAAAACTGTGGGTGATGCTCAGAATGCCGGTAGATACGTGCGTTATGCCAATAAAGTTAGAGAGGCGGCCGAAAAGCATGGATGGGATGGCGATTGGTATCGAAGGGCCTATTTTGATTCAGGAGAACTTTTGGGGTCATCCAAAAATTCTGAGTGCACCATCGATTCGATTAGTCAGACTTGGTCAGTGATCTCCGGTGGCGCAAAACCGGAAAGAGCGCTGAAGGCAATTGCTTCGGTGGAGAAACATCTTGTTAAGGAAAAAGAGAAAATGATTTTGATATTGAAACCACCTTTTGAAAAAACAAAACCA
>PFUC01000080.1 GCA_002789895.1 Candidatus Collierbacteria bacterium CG_4_9_14_3_um_filter_43_16 | reverse complement strand
TTCTTAAAACGACCGGCTAAAAAGAAAACTAGACGAGACTTTCACTGACTCACTGTCTTGTTTTCGGGCTCATTATTCGATTGGAAAATACTATATGCGTATAGGCACCAAGGCCAAAGGGTTTCGAAGCTACAATCTGCCCTAACTGATTCCGAATGATGATATTCCTCTCTTTCCGTGGTTTGGGAAGCACAAAGTTAAACTTAAACTCTAAAAGTGGGACAGTATCCTGACAATTCCAATCTTCATAGACATTGTGATATTTTATCCCATCCGCACTTAATGTAACTGATTTGGGGGATTTTTTACCTTCTTTGGCAAAATAAATTTACGCATTTGCAACCAAGCTTTTTCTCTCAACTTTGGCGAGACGAACTTCAGATCCGGATCCTCTTGCTTGTAAACTCTCTCCATCAGATTCATTGGAAAAATGGCAGGAAGTATTTGTATCTCAACAGGAAACTGTTTGCTGTTCCAGCCTAACTTAAGCTTCAGATGAGTATGCCATGCCAAATAAAGCATGTCACCAAACTCCAGTTTCTCCAATTCATCTGAAAAACATTTTCTGGAATTGGGTGGTCTGTAGTACCCCCTCAGCTCTTTCGACTCAATATCACCATTTCGTCTATAAATCCATTCAGACAAGTAATAATCCCAATCTGGTGTTAATTTGAATATCTTATTCATCAAAGTGTTTTCCATCCAGTCTAGAGATAATATTTTTACAGTTCCTATGGCATTACTTAAATCCCAATGACCATTCGAAAATACCCTACAGCGGAACCGATCATATCTTTGCTCAATCAATTTATTAAAGTAGTCCAACTCATTCTCACCGACGGTCCCTTCCTCTAGACTTTTTTCCAGCGCGTTTACCCTCGCCTCCAATTCTTCAAAGTTACCATACTTTTCAAGCTTATCTCCAGTCCCCATACCCATCTTTTGTCTGAGAGCCTCCATGGCAGTCGACCTCACCGGTTTCATACAAGCAACTATCTTACACTCACCATTCTGTTCCATTGCTCGAAGATATGCAGTAACTGGATTCCATACTCCAAAAATCTTCTTCTTAATCCTCTCTGTGTCGTAAAGATCAAAACCTTCGGGTAAACCACTTAATAGTGCAGACCTGGCAAGCTCGTATACCCTTGGGTGAGTCCTTCTGAACACTTCGTCCGTTAGCCTGGAAATCTCACCATTAACCACTCCTTGAAGTAGCTCATCTGCCACCTTTGCGTCTACCACTCCTACATTCATATCTATAATGTCTTTTAACTTTTTTCTTACCTCTTCAGGGACCTGACCAACTTCAATTTTTTCAACTCGTTCCAACAAACTAGCCACCTCTTTTCTCAACTGCTCCACACCTCCCTGACCTTGCAAAGCTTCTTGTTTCCGATACAAAGCTTGCAATTCCGCTTCTTCCCCAACTTCAAGTTTAATTTCCAATTCAAGTCCTGGCATCATTTTTCTAAGTAATACCCCTCACCTCGTTTGGTAATCAATTCTCCATATCCTTGTTTACTTGCTAGCTTCCTCCTAAGTTGAGACATCAACTGATCCAGCGCCCAGTCAGAAAACTTTGTAAACCAATCGCTCCCCCAAACCTCTTCTGCAATTTGCTCTCTGGTCAAGATCTTGCTCAAATTTTTCCCTAATCGCAAATAGATTCTTTTCTCAGAAACCGTAAGAAGCTTCGAAAGACAATCGTCAAGCAAGAGACCGGCACCTTTCTGAGAACCAATTTCTAAGTAATGTTTCAAAACCGGGGCAAAACATTCACCATCCTCGGTCAAGTAACCGTACTTCTTTAAAAAAAGCCGAGATTCGTCATCCTGAGACTGGCCAACCAATACTCTATTCTCCATATCGGACAACTCTCTTGTTAGCCTATCAAGTCTATACACCAGTCTGCTGTCACTCACGTTCCAATTTTCAATGTAGTTATCATCCAGATACTGCATATAGAGCGATTTCAAGATTCCGGGGTTACCGCCACAGTCAGATGATATCCTCTCTCGCAAGTCCTTCCTAACCCGGCTTCCATACCTTGCTTCGTACATGTGCAAGGTAATATCCGTATCTTGTCCATCAAGAGGTAAGATCGTCAATCTCTCTGCTTTTAGTACCAGGTCATGATAATGATCCTGATTCTTGTACCGGTCGTTCAAAATATGAGTATTCGCAAAGAAGACAACAGAAAAACGCTGCCCGAATTCCTCCTTCAATTCCTTCCAAAGAGTCAAAAAATCTTCAGGTATCAGGACCATATACCCTTGATTGATAAGCAAACACACTTTTCCTTTACTCAACAGTCTTCTCAAGCCAACCCCAACCTCATCACTACCCAATTCTTCCGTTAACCTTCTCCACCAATCTTCTCTGGTACTCCCGAGCGATCCCAAATACAGCAAACTCATAGCTTGCACCCCCGGTATCAATTTCGGTATTAAATCAAAAGTATAGTTTTTACCACAGTCATACATTCCAATCACGCTTGTATCCAAGCCTGATTTTATCTGATCCAACAATCGCCCTACCAACTGCTGATATTGTTTCTCTATCACCACACCTATTTATACCACGTTCGAACCTCAGGTAAAACTCAAGTAAATAACTATAAGATAAGCTATTATCCTCTCATCGCCGAACGTTCACATTCAATCAAAGGAGAAAATGAAAAAACAAATTGATGCCTGGCTTTGGAAAGAATCACCTGTCGTGTGGACTCCTATGATCCAGTACCTCGCAAACTACTTCCTTGTCCTTCCTGCGGGTATTATGGCACTTGTTTGTTCCTTAATATTCCTGGCGAAAGGATGCCTAGGTATCTCGGGGATATTGTCCCTTGAGTTTTTGGTCGTAGCCCTGGCAATATTTTTTGGTGTGGAGTGTATGGTTTCAAAGAGAGAAGCTTCTGATGAATAGTTTTCACAAACTTAAGGAAGTTGTTGTGTGGGCATGTGCCCTTATCACAGGAGTAGTTATTTGTTTGGGTATGCTTCTTGTCGTCCCATATATTTACACCCTCATTTGTCTCATATTCTAACGAGAATATCGATGACGTTGCCACGGCCTTAGAGTCGTGGCTTTTTTGGATCCTCAGGTAAAACTCAAGTAAATAACTATAAGATAAGCTATCATTCTCCCATCGTCGAACCTTGATACTCAAACAAAAAGGAGCTCTAAAATGAAAAAACTCTTCCTGTTGGTCGTTCTTGCCCTAACGCTGTCTGCATGTGGTCCCACACCTGCAGCAGAACCCGTTCCCACTCAGCCACCCACCGTTCTGGTATACCCACGTGTCAGCTATTCGTTGCGCGGACCAATTGAACCGGCTATTATGCTCCCAAAGCCTGATTCGGAAAGGCTAATTACCGGAAGGTTCGATAACGTCAAGATGGACTGTGAAAATGGCGTTCTCGAAGTTAATGACCGAGTATTGATCCTTCTGGATAGTGTCCAATGGCTGGCTGTTGAACACCCAGTTGAGGACATTATTGACCCTCCCGGTACCAGCTCGTACTCATGGCTATACCTGATAGGAAGTGGACTAGGCATATTCAGTGACTTCCAGAAAGAAAACGCCATTGAGTTTGCCAGCGGTTCCATGACGGTTGGTCCTTGTGGCCTTTTGGTGGTAAATGGCTGGCTGTATGAAGACGTTGACAATTACCACAAGCTTATGCAACCAGAGGAAATAGAAGCCGTTGAGCGACGTCACAACCAAGCCAGTCTGGAAGGCGAATTCTTGGTCAACCCCAAAAATCTACTGTACTGGAATGAGATCAGTATGCCAACGGTGGCTTATTCGGGAAACGAGTGGGCCACGACAACTATAGATTGGAACTTTATGGTTGCCAAATATAGCTCAGATATTTTTCACCATCCTCAGTACCCAAACCCGATAACCTGCAATGGAGAAAGTCAGCCTGCCTGGTCTTCGGTGGTGTCGGTTGACGCTTGGAAGATTCAATACGACGATTCTCAACAAGTAGGGTCGGGGTGGCGTGGATCCAGTGATAGGATGACCGTCGTTCCCATGTGGGGCAAAAGCTATCCACCCCAATACACCACCACCATCTTGGGAAATGGATTCGCGTCAGATTACTCATACGTACTTCTAAGTATCCCTGAAGGTTGCATTAATTCAATAAAGTAAGAGATAGTAATTATCCCCGGACAGAACTAACATAGTTCTCTTCCGGGGATATTTTTTTCGACCTAGCCAAATGAGATTATGGTTTGAATGTTGCGGACTCAAGATCATTTATCCAAACATCTTGGCCTGAGTACTCTCCAGACACGGTTTGATACTCAATTCTGAGATGAACAAAAAGGTATCCTGGAGCCAGCGATATCTGAGGAGTAGACACACCATCCCAATGGCTTAACTGATAGCTTTGCATCTCTTCGTCAGTACTCGTAAAAGTATATTGGCCTTTAAGTCGCCGGTGGTCAACAGTAATTGTTGCAAAGCTTTGGTCTGTTGTCCGATAAGTAATCTGATAGCTGGGACGATGGGGGCTAAGCTTTAACAAAACAGGCATATGGGAAGTATCCCAGTTTGGGAGTCCGATGGTGTGACTTGTACTTCTTGAGATCATGAGCGACAAAACCAGGACAAAAACAAATAGATAGGTGCTTATAAGCATCGGCGAGAAATGTGTTTTCAAAAGTACCTCCTGAAAAAATGAATATCAAGAAAAACCACGACTAATGGGCCGTGGCAACGTCTTTTCATATCTTCATCTCCTTCTTGAATGTAAACGTTCGATGATGAGAAAATGATAGCTTATCTTATAATTCTGTACTTGAGTTTTACCTGAGCAAAAACACACAACAAGTTCAATATGGAGAATAGTACTTCGACTATCCCAATCTTTAATCCCATGAGCCCATTTTACCTTACCTAGCTCGATCCCGAGACTTGTGTTTGAAACTAATTATCTTGCGCCATGGTTTGTGTCGATCAATCACCATAGTCCAACCAAGTAACTGCAGTCCAATAAGTGCCACCCACCAACCTGGTAGAACCGGCAGAATCATACCAGCAACGCCGAAGACGATAAAAAGAACTCCAAAGACCATTTGCGCAGTAGACTTAACATTTTGTTTCATATTTATATAAGTATAAATAACAGTATACCTGAGCGTCTATTATCAAATAAAATCCCGCCAATTAAGACGGAATCGCCAAGTCAAATATTCTGGTTATTTGGGAGGTAGACGAGAACCATACCAAAAATTTAATAATTGGGTTTTATTTCGCTTATATGCTTCTACAGCTGTCTTGTCACCAAAACTATTGAAACAATTAAGGGATTCCTTCTCACTCATTTTGATTGTTTTCAAAAAAGGCTTGTTAACATTGACAAACATATCATAGCCATTCACATCATCTTTACCGTTTTGCTCCGTCTCTCGCAAACCAATCACCCAAGTGCATTGCATAAAGACATGGCTCACAGTTTTACATGACTCTTTACCACGCGCATCAGAATCCACTCCATCGGGGGGCTTCAATACTCTCACCTCCTGTTTTCAAAGATCTTCAAAATATTCTACTCTCGTTTTGGCACAAAAAAACCAGGCCTTTGACTTTTGTCATTGACCTGGAAAAGCCTACTTCTTTCTTTGGTCTTTCAACCAAAGCAAGGCCAAGATCGTCTTGGCATCATCGATTTCCCCCACCCGTACCATTTCCAGGGCTTCATCAACCGACATGACATTCTTTTGTATGTTCTCACCTTCATCTTTGAGTCCGCCCACCAAACCATCCACACCTAAACTGGACACGGGAGCGTAGTACAAGAAGTTTTCATGGGTGATTGTACGCAGCAAAAACCTAATCCAACCACCTTTCCCAAATGCGGCCACCATCTTATCCGCATGTTTACTTCGTAAATATGTCAATTTCTTCATTAATACCTCCTAGAACAAGAATTTGATGAGTATGAATATCAGCGTGCTATCCTATATTTTAACAGAAACGTCACTTTTTTGGTGCCTTACCCCTTGACATTCTGCTAGATAGTGTTATGATAACACTATGATTGAGACAAAGCAAGTACCGGAATACTCTATGGGACTAAGGAAACGCCTCTATGACGCACTCCAATTGGATAGAGGTCCACTCGGAGATGTTACCTCATTGGCCCTAATCGAAAAGGAGCAACAGGCCACGGCGGAATTTCTTGTTAAGGCTGACAAAGGTATTGTATCCGGTATCGAAGTTGCTAGAGTTGTCTTTGAGCTAGTCGATCCAAAAATACGGTTCACTCCCCTTCTCCAAGATGGCGATGAAGTCAACCGAGGAGACGTCTTCGCTACCATCACCGGACCAGCCAGAAGTCTTCTCACCGGAGAAAGAGCAGAACTCATCTCTGCCCTCATCAATACTCCAGATAGAATCTTATTGGATAATATGAATAACGAAGAAACTCGAGAGGTGGTGAGAATCAGAGATAAGTTTACAAAACACGCCAGAGTTAAGATACCTCTCGAGGCATCGGGAAATATGACCCTTGAGCGAATCAAAGAAGTGGCGCAAACTGGAGTTGAGTATATTTCCGTAGGGTCACTCACCCACTCTGTCAAGGCTTTTGATATCTCTCTGCATATTAAGTTTTCATAAATAAACATGACGAAAAATCCACCACTTCTCACTCAACAAGAAATCTACGAACAGTTCAAGATTAAATATTCCCAATACTCCCCCGATTTCGAACTGCTGATCAAAGCCGGTCAGGTGGAAAAACTTAATCGTTTGGTTAGAGAGAAAAACGCGGTTATTCTAAAACACAACTACATGAGCTGGGACCTCCAATGTGATGAGGTTTTAGGAATCAGAGGAGATTCCTTAGAGCTTTCGCGCAAAGCTGGAGAAACCGAAGCTGATATTATTCTCTTCTTGGGTGTGAAATTTATGGCCGAAACCGCCAAAGTTCTCAATCCCAAGAAAA
Source organism: Candidatus Collierbacteria bacterium CG_4_9_14_3_um_filter_43_16 (assembly GCA_002789895.1). Lineage (GTDB taxonomy): Bacteria > Patescibacteriota > Microgenomatia > UBA1400 > MFAQ01 > UBA10133. The sequence goes on along the minus strand of PFUC01000080.1, from coordinate 5,402 downwards.
CCGTTCTTATCCCCTCACTCAAAGCCGGATGCTCTTTGTCCTCCAGTATTGCCGGCACTGACGTTCGTAAACTCAAACAAATGTTTCCCGGTATTCCCGTTGTCGCGTACGTAAATACAGATGCCGATACCAAGTCCGAGGTAGATGTTTGTTGTGCTTCCGGAAACGCCAGTAAAGTGGTTCAGTGGGCCATGAAGGAATGGAAAACCAATAAAGTTATCTTTCTTCCCGACAAATTTCTGGCTCAAAACGTTGCCAGAGAAATGGGCGCCGACATCTTCTTCCCCAACGTGTCGGCCGACGCCACAACAACTACTAAAGAATTCGCACTTCGCACCAAACACATCGCACCAAAAACTCCCATATTCATCGGCTGGGAAGGCAAATGCGAAGTGCACGAAAAGTTTACTCCTGAAGATGTCGACGGCCTTCGCCATGATTTCCCAGGTGTCTACATCATGGCTCATCCCGAATGCCCTCCAGAAGTAGTCAAAAAAGTAGATTTTGCCGGATCAACAGGAGAAATGATCAAGAACGTCACCTCCCCCGACGTACAGGATAGACAGGTTGCCTTCTTCACCGAATGTGCCATGGTCGAAATATTAGCGGCTCAACACAAAAATGTTTTGCAGGTCTGTTCCATTCAAAAAAGGTGTCCCCACATGGCCCAAAACAATTTGGAAACAGTTATTGAGGCCCTAGAAAAAATGCAGTACAAAATTACTGTCCCGGAAGATCTTAGGAAAAAAGCCGAACTTCCCATCCGCCGCATGATCGCCGTCAAGTAGTGGTGATAAAATATTGAGGATCAACTTTCAAAGGAGGTACTTTTATATGACCCAAGATTTGTTAAGGTTTACCTGGAATCATGGTACTTACACCATCCCGGCGGACACCGAAAAACGCAAGATCCTACTCCCCAGCGGCCGGCTTCTGACCTTCAACGGCTTTCTCGAAAGTTTTCCACCTCAGCTCAGTGAACTTCGCGAGTTCAACTTCCACATCGAAGTCGGCCTCGGATCCAATCTTTCAGTTGTCGCGGATCAGCTGGACGCCGTTCTGGCCAAAGCCGTCACCGTCACCCTGGTGAAGACTTGCCCACAAGGCTGTATGAATCAAACCGGAACCTTCTGCTCCAACTGCGGCTCCCGTCTGGAAGTGAAAGAGGTTGTCCTACCCTTCATTCCCGAAAAACCCAAACCGTTCCAAAATCCAGCCAACTCCGTAGACGTCATGGGTACTGGCCCCTGCCCCAACTGCCACCAGGCCCTGGATCATGGCGCTCACGCCAGCTCGTGTCCCAATTGTGGACAAAAGCTCAACTGGACCTGTCGCGACGCGAAGACACGTTGTGCAGTGTCCTCGTAGACAATCTTCGCTAAAAACACACCCTCCCCCACCCCGCCTGACCGGCGGGGTTTTTCGTACTCAGTCGGCCTATGGTGGACTATCTGGTCACTATTTTCAACCTTGGGGAAGATATGATTATTTCACCCAAAGGATTTTTGCCTTCAATATGGTACTGATTTTGACCTCTCCAGACGGACATTGGTTTTGAATAAAAGCTGGACTTTACCCCACTATCAATCGACAGCTCGCTATTGTCCACGGCCCGGTGATTGGTATCGTCGTAGATCCTAACAGAACCATTACCATTATCAATCCACCCTTGCCAGGATACTTCCACGGACGTTCCGTAAAGGGCAGTATCAAAAGAAAACTCCGTTCCTGGTATTCTTGCCCAGTTTACAGAGTTTACCGATCCCCCAGCCAGCTGTACATACTGTTCCTTGATCTTCCCTGTAGACTTCGGCTTTACCAAACCCGTGTTTCTTTCCAGAGTCAGCACCCGGCTTTCGAGCGAGGTAACTCTTTCTTCCAACGTCTGCGTTGTTGTTGCAGCCAATACCTCAGGGTCTTCTGGCGAGGATTCCCCGGAAACCAGACGATAAACCTGCCACCCGGAAAGTGTGAGAACACTTACCATTACAACTAGCAAAACTAATCTCGAACTCATATTTCAGTCTATCACATCAAGCCTTATTTCTTGCTATCCCCCGATATCATCTTTATCGCTTCCTGAACCGTAGTCATAAATTGAGCCGGGAAAATAATGGTTGAGTTCTTTTCCACCGAAATCTCGGCCATCGTCTGCAAAGTTCTCAGTTGAAGAGCTACAGGATGAGCCGCAATTACATCGGCTGCTTCGGCCAATCTTTTTGCTGACTGGAACTCACCCTCGGCCGCTACCACCTTAGCTCTTCTCTCGCGTTCCGCTTCAGCTTCTTTAGCCATCGCTCTTTGCATATTGTCCGGCAAAGCGATGTCTTTAATTTCTACCGCCGTCACCTGAACGCCCCAAGGTTCGGTATGAGTATCAATTACTTTCTGAATCTGTTTGTTGATCTCTGTTGTCTGAGACAAAAGCTGATCCAGCGTAAACTGCCCCACGACATTCCTAACTGTCGTCTGAGATATTTGATTCACAGCCGAATAGACATCGTCAATGGCTACCACCGACTTCTTGGGATCCACCAGATGATAATAAGCCACAGCCGCAATATCTATGGATACATTATCCTTGGTGATAATCTTCTGCGAGGGGATCCCCATGGTAATGGTGCGGAGCTGGACCTTGCGCATAACCTCTAAAAAGGGAATCAAGATAATGAGGCCAGGACCACGAACGCCGGTACACCTACCCAAGAAAAAGATCACCCCCCTTTCGTACTCCTGAACGATCTTCAAACTAGCAAATAACACCACCAAAATAGCTACAATTACTGGTATTTCCATATATGTTAAGTATATACCACGCATCATCATTGAACGCGGATTTTCTCCGGGTAGAACCTGTCAAAAGACAAAATTCCATCAAGATGGAATTGTCTTAAAACCGCCATATTTGTACAATCCACAAAAGAACACCCTTTTTTTGTTTGCTTCAAAAACATTTCCCAACTCATACTTTCCAGCTTCTCATCAAAACTAATTATCTTTAGATTTAATTTTGGTAACTTATCGTAAAAAAGTCGTACCGCGTCCATATTCACTCGATGTGCCAGCACCGTAGCCGTTTCAAATAGCACTAAATTAACTACATACAAACCAGATTCATTCTCGGTTTCAATTTCCAGGACACTCAATGTTTCCTTATGATGTGCATCCGCTTCTCTAAATAAGCCAACCAAAAAATCTGAATCAATTAGTTTTTTCATTTATAAATATCATTTATCTTCAAAGACAAGTCTTTAGGTCCGGTTTTTAGTGCTCCGGCAAACTGTTTCCAATCATCTTTATTAATCTGTTTAGTTCTGGCCTTAATCTCTTTTTTTGCACCCTCACGTATCAATTGAGAAATATTAAGCTTACTAGACTGGGAAATTAGCTGCAAATCCTCATAAATGTCATCCGGTAGATATATTTGAGTTCTAATCATACATACACTATATGTTGTATGTCGTCTGTTGTCAATCCCCCTTTCCAGAATGACACGCTAAGCACAAAACTTGCATTTTACCCACAAATATGATAATATAGGTCATCTCAGCAAATTTCCAGCCTACCCCAACAAGGAGAAAATTTATGGACACCCTCGTCGACATAATGCTTAATTTGTTTTCTGTACTCAGTCCGCCTTTGGCGGATTACACCTTCTCCACCGTCACTCCGTCAAAAAAGTCGGATACCTTATACCCTTTTGCTTCTATCTCTTTTCGCAGGGCATCGGACTCGGACCATTGCTTTGTTTTCCTCATTTCTTCCCGCTTGTTGACCATTTCCATCACCTCCTCCGGGATGTCGGCAGGGATTTCATCTCTCTCGGACAGTTTGAGACCAAACACTTTATCAAAGTTTTCCACCAGTCTTCTTTTCTCAAAAGAGTTAAGTTTTTCATCTTTCAGTACCACACGGGTGACGGCCAAAGCCGCCGACATATTTAGATCGTCTTCTACTGCACTCACAAACTCGTCCCGGAAAAACACTTCTCTACCTGACAGCTCTACTTCCACCTTACTACCAAAAATGTTTTTATCCTGACCTCCTTCAACCCGAAGTGCCAAAAACTCTTTTTTCAGTCTTTTGTACGAATTAGACACCCCTTCCATTCCCTCCCAAGAAAAATTCATTTTTTTCCGATAATGAGCCGACAAATAGTAGTATCGCAAAGCCATGGGTGAGTATCCTTTTTCTATGATGTCGTGCAAGGTGTAAGCGTTCCCCAAGCTTTTGCCCATTCTACCTCCATCTACTAAAAGAAAGGCTCCGTGCATCCAATATCTAACGAAAGGTTTCTTGCCCGTTACAGATTCGCTTTGAGCTATTTCATTTGGATGATGTGTACTCTTTAGATCCTCACCACCGATATGAACATCCAGCTGCTCTCCCAAATATTTCATACTCATTGCGCTACACTCAATATGCCACCCCGGAAAGCCCATCCCCCAAGGACTATCCCACTCCATATCCCGTTTCTCTCCTGCCGGAAAAAATTTCCATAAGGCAAAATCTCTTTGATCCCGTTTCTCGCTGTTTATTTCTACCCTAGCTCCTGGTTTAATTTCCTCTAGATTGCTTAACTCTCCATATACATTACCCTTTTTCTCGTACTCAGCCACGTCGAAGTAAATACCGTCAGTTATCTTATACGCAAACCCGGCTTTCTCAATCCTTTGAACCAAATCAATTTGTTCTTTAATATGATCTGTCGCTTTTGAAAACAACCTGGGTTTGATCAAGTTCAGCTTCCCAAAACTGTCCATAAAATCATCTCCGTAAAACTTTGCAATATCCCAAGCTGTTTTTTTCTCCTTAGCCGCTGCTTTTTCTAGTCTGTCTTCTCCCGTATCAGCATTTCCTAGGTTGTCTCCGGTCAAGTGTCCCACATCGGTCAAATTCATCACAAAATCCACCCTATAACCTTTAATTTGCAACACCCGCAAAAACAAATCCGACAAAACATAGGTCCTCCAATTACCGATGGTGGGATAACTGTATACCGTCGGACCACAGGCATACATCCTCACCTTACCATCATGACGAATTGGTACAAACTCCTCAAGCTTCTTTGAAAACGAATTAAATATCTTCAGCATTACTCCTATTTTAACCTAAAAAAAGCACCTCCGAAGAGGCGCTTCATAACCCTACTAGTCTGCTTTATGTTTCCCATCCGCTTCCAGACTTTCCAGAACTGCCTTCCAGTCCTCTCTGGGAAGACGAGTTTCCTTTTTGCAACGAGGACAGGTCACAGTAGGCACCTGTTGCACAGATTTCAATCCATCGATCTTGGTAGGCAAAACAGAAATGTTTAGATCGCGCGCATAATCGATCTGCAAAGGCACGTGGCAGTGACCACAGTTCAGAAAGTACGGAAACAAATATTCACTGACCAAAACTCG
>PFUC01000014.1:196-2549 GCA_002789895.1 Candidatus Collierbacteria bacterium CG_4_9_14_3_um_filter_43_16 | reverse complement strand
GACCCATAACGCTTCATGCTCATTATTGGATTGGAATCAAATCCTTGTTTCATGCTCATCTTGTATTGGAAAAGACTTATCCTTGCCATGAGATCTTTGTGTGATAACCTCATTAAAGATTCTTTTATTTCAACATCTCTTTCTAGTGTCATTATGGCTGATAATTCAGTCAAATCGTTAAAATCATTGGGGTAAATATTAAAAAAGTTAGCAAAGAAATCGTAATCCAGTGCAACGACAAAGGGTGTATTTATATATTTAGGCTTATTTATTATTAAATCAAGATACTGTTTTTGAGCATCTTCCAAGGCTTCTCTTTGGTTATTAATTGAACTAACAACGGGAATATCGTCAGACTCCGGAAGATTTGGGTCTAAGTTTGAAATGTGAGTTTTACCATCTGGGGCGATACCAGCGCTTGCAATATATTTACATTCAATCAACACCTTATCTCCTGATCCATTGGTCACTAAAAAATCTGGACAACTAAATTTCTTATTGTCAATTTTGTTTACTGCTAATCCATACTTTTCAAGTATTCCCTTAACTTTTTTCTCAAAATTATCGGCGTAATGATTTGCTAATTTTTGATTAAGCATATTACGATTTTACTAGTTCACCTTTAAATTGAGTTAAATTGATATTGGCTAAGCTCCTGTGCAAGTTTTAAATATTCTGGATTGTTTGAATTAAACTAATTTAGTCCAACTAAAAGACCGTCTCCCGCTCACTTTTGTTGTTCCTTATTCGTCACGCCTAGCTCATGCGTGGATTTCTGTCCTAGCAGGCTCACGATTCCATCAGTACCCTCATCAACCCATTCTGACATCTGCTTAAATGTGTATTTGTCTTTACACCAGACTTTTTGCTCACCCATAACTAAGTCCTCGCCAAGAATGCGGACAATTTGCCTTTTTGTCTCGTTGTCTCCGTTTTTGAACATTTCGCTAGCATGAGTTGCAAAGTCTATCGCCTTGTCTAAATCCTCCGCCCAACCATCAAGACTTAGATCTGAGGTATTTACAGAGTTTTCTTCCACAGTAATTTTGTTTAATTCGTTTAGGTATCTCTCAGAGTCAACCAAACCTTCCCCTTTCATCTGAAATAGTGTTTTCTTTCTCTCAAAAAGGTCTTGAAGTTTTTTAGTCTTATCGCTGAGTCTGATCTTAGCTATTGCCAACTCGGACTCGTTTTTCTCCATTATCTTAGCTTTGATTTTTTCTATTTTGGTTGGGTCAATATAGGAGTGGTAGGGAAAAGTCCTCAGCTGTTTCTCGGGTCTTCCACCTTGACGTATTTTTCGGAACATTCCCCTTTCTTTTTGGTGCACCGAGCGTATTCGTGGAATCTAAATGAACCGTCGGTTCTTTCTCTTTGTTTTACCTCCGCGGTTATACTTCCGCCACACTTCCAACATTTTAGAAGACCCATCCACCAATAGTTGTTTTTGAATTTTTGTTTCTTTGCTTTACTCCTCAAGACTCTTTGTGCCATGTCAAAAGTTTCTTGGGTAATAATTGGCTTATGGACCCCTTTTTTTGAATTCACCTTTCCAAAAAAACCAGCCGTAATAAAAAGGGTTGGTGAGTAGTCGTCCATTTCCTCGCCGATAACGTTGTCGATTTCTGCCTTGCGTTCATCGCTCCGGCCTTCTTTTGGGTCTGACATGAGTACATCCTAATGTAAAAGTGCGATTCTGATTTTTCAATCAGTTTAGAAAGATTTTACAAGTAGATATCCTTGGAGACAAGCCCCTCCATTTTTTCATTTCAGTGTTTTTGTTTTGTGCTTCAATGCGATATTCGCAAATTTTTTCAAAGTATTTCTTGGGACATACTACTGACAATTATCGGCAAAACCGTGAAATGCCCCAGAACTTTGAATCTTGTCCACACCATCGTTACTACTCATCAACCAGCGACAATCCCCAAAAGTGTACTCGACACTCAAATATCTCTGTTTGATCAGGTTGCTCCGACTAATCCAAGTATCTCGGTGGAGACTCGAACAGGACTGCCCACTGCACTTGTCCCTCCACCCCAAGAAACTGACGATCAAAAATGTGAATTCTGGCGTGCCGTTTGTGGGCTATCGAATATTCTATGATCACGTGCTGGTGCGTGGAGTCACACTCCACCGGATAGAACGCAATTACCGCTCAAAGATAAAGCAGGTGAAAAGAGGCACTCTTACTGAACAAAAACTGGCAGAAACCAGAGCCTCAATAATGGGGCATTTCAAACACGCCGATACTTATGGGCTTGCAAAGTCATTACTGGGCAAATGAACTAGCGCCTTGCTCTTGATCTTCCAGAATGAGTGGTGGTTTTCGGTGGTGGATGTTTGTGGGGCG
>PFUC01000014.1:0-147 GCA_002789895.1 Candidatus Collierbacteria bacterium CG_4_9_14_3_um_filter_43_16 | reverse complement strand
GACTTAATGAAGAAGGTAGTGAGGTCGTGACATTTTGTCACGGACTGAAATTAGAGGCGTCAGATGGTAAGAAATATGAGACTGATTGTGTCAACACAGAGGGCGTGTTCAGAATTATTCAATCCATCCCTTCCCCCAAGGCTGAAC
>PFUC01000024.1:820-3329 GCA_002789895.1 Candidatus Collierbacteria bacterium CG_4_9_14_3_um_filter_43_16 | reverse complement strand
TTGCATCGATAACATACAAATTATTCATCAGACACACTCGCCAGATAATCTTCAACTATCGCTTCCTCAAAAGCCTCTCGCTCCATCTTTCTTATTTGAGCAGGCGTTTTCCCTTTTATTGCATATTTATGCAAGATTCCTCCTAGGGACAATATATCTGGTACGGGTTCCACCAACCAACCATTTTCCACCGCTTTCACTATGACCTTCGTTGGTCGATTTTTACCATATTTAGCCAACATCTTAGCCGGAATACTAATCTGACCTTGCCTCGTCAAACTTACTACTTGTGTCATATCCATTAATATAATACTTTCCCATTACTTTGTCAAGTTTTCATTACGTAATCAATTCGGGAATCTATTGCCATCCCATCAATCTTTTTATTTCTGCGACATATTTCCAAGGTTCGAGAAATGGTCCTGCATGAGGACTATTAACAATCACAGAAACATCCAAGTTCTCCTGGCTTTCTCTTAGTTTTTCTATGTTATTTGGGTTAAATACTTCTGCCGATCGTGTAAGCATATCCTGTTCTCCAGAAATCACTGCAATTTTCCCACCTACCTTCATTTTTCCCAGCGTTCCCCTCAAATTATCTCTGCGAGCTTTTTTACCCAGCTCTATCCACGTCGAGAATTTCAGTTTCTTTTGTTCATCCCTCGTTTTATCGTCCACAAAGACGTATCTGGGCAAGTCTTTAAGAAATTTCAAAAGACTTAAGTTCTCATAGACTGCCCCATTAATGAATTCCTTTTCACTCATTTCTTTTGATCCACCAGGAGACACCAAGACTGCATTTAGTACTCGATTAGTTCGTGTTAAATAATCCTCAGCAATTCCTCCTCCAGCAGAATAAGTCAATAAGTCAAAATTACCATCAGGGTAGAGTTTATTAATAGCCACCTCAAAATAAACACTGTGAGGCTCAAAACCATCAGCTTTTTTCACGGCTTCAAAAAATTCTGGTGTCTCCAACCCACTTGGCGCATCAGGGTAACCGATTAGAAGAATTTTCCGATCAGGCATCTCTTTAGCCAATTCACGAACAAAACTGTCCATACTCTCAATACCATTACTGGCACCGGGAATAATGATTATTGGCAGATTTTTACTAGTCACCTCTTTGTTTAAAATCACATACTTCGCTTTTTGTCTCCCCCAAGGTGTCTCTACTTCCAAGTCTTGTTGTTCAATAAATTCTCTTTCAATTCTTGTTTGAGTTTCGTAGTCAGACTTACTTTTGTTTCTTTCACCCGACCCAATATCTGTCTTTCTCGCTTCTTTTGCTTTTCTGTACAAGTCCGCCCTTTCTCTTCGCATTGGAAAAGAAACTCTTTTTTTTTGTCCGATTTTCTCAGTTGCTTGACCGAACCAATACCAAAAATTTCCTATAGATTTTTCAATTACCGGCTCGGCCGAATATTTCTCTCCACCCTTCATAACAGGACACTGAATTTCTTGGGGGTTTTCTTGACATGTCTCCATATTACGTTTTCTCCTTTTCCTCTCTAATTACCAGGTTGGAAAAATCAGCCAGATTCATCGACCCCAAATCTTTTTGACCTCTGGCCCTTACCGATAGATTTCCGGAATCTACCTCTTTTTCACCCAAGATCAGCATGTAAGGCACCTTTGATGCTTCCGCATTTCGGATTTTCTTACCCAAAGAATCTGCATCAGTATTCAACCCTACTCTTAAACCCTTCTCCCTTAACTCTTTAACCATCTTTTCAGAATACTCTATTGTTTTCTCAGACACAGGTAATACTGTTACCTGAGTAGGTGACAGCCATACCGGAAAGGCTCCGGCATAGTGTTCAATCAATATCATCATCGCTCTTTCAGCCGAGCCAAGAATCGCTCTGTGCAACATCACCGGGAGTTTTTGTGTTCCATCATGATCAGTATATACCAAGCCAAATCTTTCGGGCATCACATAGTCGATCTGCAACGTAGACAGTTGCCATTCACGTCCTAGTGCGTCAGTTGCTACCAAATCCATTTTTGGTGCATAAAATGCCGCTTCCCCGGGACCGTCATAGTATGGAATATTATTTCTCTCCATAATTTCCACCGCCCATTTTTCGACCTTATCCCAAACGACCGGATCTCCCAAATACTTTTCCGGATGGCCCAAGTCTCTCGTCGACAGTCTGTATTTGTATTTGAATCCAAAGGTATCCATCACTTTTTTTGTCATTTGCAAAGCTACATCTATTTCTGCATCTACTTGATCCTCCCGACAAAATATATGACAATCGTCCTGCGAAAACGATCTTACTCGCCCGAGCCCCGAAAGTTCCCCCGGTTTCTCATCGCGGTAAAGCATGGCAAAGTCCGTCAATCGTAAAGGCAGATCGCGATAGCTCCTCGGTTGGGCCGCATAAATCTGGGTGTGCTGGGGACAGTTCATCGGTTTCAGAAACATTTCCTCGTCGGAATAATTAGACACCACCCGAAACATATCTCTCTTATATTTATCGTAGTGTCCGGAAGTTTTATACAA
>PFUC01000024.1:0-795 GCA_002789895.1 Candidatus Collierbacteria bacterium CG_4_9_14_3_um_filter_43_16 | reverse complement strand
TCCGAAAATGAAAACAAATCCATTTCTTTGCCCAATTTTCGATGATCCCTTTTTTTGGCTTCCTCTTGTTGCCACATATATTTATCCAGCTCCTCTTGTGTGGCAAACGCTGTTCCATAGATCCTCGTCAGCATTTTATTTTTCTCGTCTCCGTGCCAATAAGCCCCGGCCACAGAAAGCAGTTTATATGCTCCGATTTCTGAAACGGAGTCCAAGTGAGGTCCGGAACACAGATCTTCGTCGATCATTTTCCCATTAGGCAGAGTCATTTGATAGGTTGAGAACTTCTCCGCCCTGCCGGCAATCTCTTCCACCCACTCCATCTTGTACGGATTTTCGGCAAAGATTCTTTTGGCCTCATCCTCCTTAATATCTCGTCGTACCATCTTCGACTCGGACTTAATTACTCTGGCCATTTCTTTCTCAATCGCCGGAAAGTCTGCCTCCGTGATCTTTTCCTCCAGATCAAAGTCAAAATAAAACCCATCGTCAGTCGCCGGCCCCATCGCTTTCTTCAAATTGGGGTACAGCTTTTGCATGGCCGTATGGAGTACGTGTTCGGCCGTATGCCTAAGCTTCAGCATCTTCTGTTTACCTTCATCCATCTTTATATATTTTTCATCTAGTTTTTTCGACATTTTATTTATGTTTTAATAACAAAAAACTACCTTCTTGCAGGAACCCTTGTGGGGGTGGTTCCATCCTGCTTGCGGTAGCCTCTTAATTAGGGCGTTGGTGCCCCTGACCTGTTCCTCCGGGTTGGTAATCCATCACCGGAACAATTTGCTTCAATCT
>PFUC01000015.1 GCA_002789895.1 Candidatus Collierbacteria bacterium CG_4_9_14_3_um_filter_43_16 | reverse complement strand
GAGCCTACATTAGAAATCAAAACAAATCATGACGTAGGAGTAAAAGCACCGCCTTTTAAGGCGGTGATTATGTTACTGATATTCATCATCGATTACTCCTTTTCTGATTCGGAGATGACGGTTACAGCAACGATGCTATCTCCTTCTTTGGCGAAACGCATCAGAATGACTCCTTGAGTGGCTCGACCGAGTCTAGGGATATTTCTGACCGGAAGTTTGATGGCCTGGCCTTGAGAAGTAGTGATAAGAACTACCTCTGAATCTTGGTTAACCAGTAGAGCTCCGGCGATTTTTCCGGTTTTATCTGCAGTTTCACTTACTTTTAATCCCTGTCCGGAACGATTCTGAATTGGATATTCCGGAAGCGGAGTGCGTTTACCCATACCCTTTTCGGTAACTACCAGAAGGTCGCGGAAAAGCTTAATTCTTTTGTCGGCAGAAACCGGCTCGGTCTGTGCAAATGATTCCATGGAAATAATGTAATCGTCTCCTTTGAGAAGTATGCCGCGAACCCCCATGGTGTCTCTGTCTGTAGGGCGAACATCGTTTTCTTGGAAACGAATTGATTTTCCATCCCGGCTAACCAGAAGAATATGATCGCTACCGGAAGTCTTGTTCACCCAAACTAAACTGTCTCGATCGGTCAATTTGATGGCGATGAGACCATTACTTTTGATGTTTTCATACTTACTGAGAACAGTTCTTTTGACAATACCTTTCTTGGTGGTAAAGAAGAGGCAGTCGTTTTTGTTTATCTGTGAGGAGAGTGGAAGAATGGATTGAATTGTTTCGTCGGTATCGATATTTATCAAATTAATGATGGCCTGGCCTTTACTAATGCGACTTCCTTCAGGAAGTTCCCATACCTTGAGGGAGAAAACTTTTCCCTTGTTTGAAAATACTAAAAGGCGGTCGTGAGTGTTCGCGTTTGTTAATAGATGAATCTCGTCTGTATCTTTGATGGTCATACCGGAAACCCCCTTACCTCCCCTCTTCTGAGTTTTGAAAGTGGCGAGGGGCATACGCTTGATATAGCCAGATTTGGTGAGGGCGACAATGGTTTCTTCAGCGGGGATAAGATCTTCTTCGGAGAAAGTACCAGGCGCGTTGGCGACGATCTTGGTTCTCCTCTTCTCCGGATAGTCGAGAGCCAGCTTGGTAATTTCGTCTTTGATAATTTGAAGTACTTCTTGAGGGTTCTTCAAGATAATTATCAAGCGATCGATCTGTTTCTTTAGCTCTTGATATTCGGCTTCGATCTTTTGTCTTTCAAGTGCGGCCAGTTTGCGAAGCTGCATGTCGAGAATGGCGATTGATTGGATCTCCGATAGGCCAAACTTGGACATTAAGTTTTGTTTGGCGGTGTCACTATCCGGACTTTTTTTAATCGTTTCAATCACTTCATCGATGTTATCGAGAGCAATGAGCAAGCCTTCTAGAATATGAGCACGGTCCATGGCTGTCTTAAGCTCGAATTGACTACGCCGGACCACGACACCTTGGCGGTGAACAGTGTATTCAATGAGAATTTGTTTGAGGTTCAAAAGATGAGGAGTGCCGTCTGAAGTCAGGGCTACGACGTTGGCCGGAAAACTTGTTTGGAGCTCGGTGTATTTATAGAGACTATTAAGAACGCTTTTGGGCTTGGCGTCTTTTTTGAGGTCAATGGCGACAGTAAGTCCATGACGATCCGATTCGTCACGGAGATCGGCGATGCCATCGATACGTTTCTTCTTAACCAGCTCGGCTATGTCTGTGATGAGCTTGGCTTTGTTTACCTGATATGGTAACTCGGAGATAAGTATCTGGAAGCGGCCATTCTTCTTCTCGACAATTTCGGCAACACCGCGGACAATGATGCTGGCTTTTCCGGTGGCATAAAGTTTCTTGATCTCATTGGTGTCATAGATGATGCCTTTTGTCGGAAAGTCCGGACCCTTGATGTGCTTGCACAGTTCCTCGACCTCAACTGAGGATTCTATAGTTCCAGCTAGATCATGGTAATCAGCGGAGACAAAATCCTTTTCTGCATAGTGTTTAGTAATCTCGACATGACTTTTATCGATGAGAGCTTTGATGGCATCAACGACTTCGAGGAGGTTGTGAGGAGGAATTTTGGTGGCCATACCGACAGCAATACCGTCCGAACCCATAAGAAGTAAGTTGGGAAGCTTGGCAGGTAAGACGGTCGGTTCTTGCTGGGAGCCGTCGAAGTTGTCGATAAAGTCGACCGTATTTTTATCAATGTCTTCAAGAAGCTCACTGGCGATCTTGCTGAGGCGTGCTTCGGTGTAACGCATGGCGGCGGCCGAGTCTCCGTCGATCGAGCCAAAGTTTCCCTGGCCATCGACCAAGGGGTAACGCATGGAGAAATCTTGTGTTAAACGGACCATGGTTTGGTAAACGGCGGTGTCCCCGTGAGGGTGATATTTACCCAGGACCTCTCCGACAATACGAGCGGATTTTTTGTATGCACTCTTGTGAGTTATGCCCATGTCTCTCATGGCATAAAGTATGCGACGATGAACCGGTTTTAGGCCATCTCGCACATCCGGAAGGGCTCGTGAGACAATGACGGACATGGCATAGTCCAGATATGACCGTTCCATTTCTTCTACAATGGGAGTGGAGCGTATTGTTCCCCACTGTGTCTCTTCATCGGCAACGGGAACGGTGACAGTATTTTCTTGTTCTGGATCTAGAGTTTTATTTTCGTCCATTTTAAATATTTTAGATTTTAAATTGTATATTTTATATTTGTTTTGGTGGAGTGAGATTGCCACTCTTCCCGCCGCGCGGCGGGATCGCAATGACGAATTTGATTATGTATGAGTTAGGGCTTTTTCGATGGCTGGAGCGATATCTTTTTTGCGGGACATCTTGGGACCGATGTCTAAAATATTCTCGACGACAGTACCACCAAAAGCTTTTTGGATTAGCTTGATCTCACCTACACCACTAACCAAAAGTTTGGTATTAATTTTCAAAATATCGGTAATCGCTAGCATTATAAAATCAACACCTTGCTGTAATTTGATTGATTGAAGTACTGATAACAGTCCTTGTTTTCTATCAGTGAGTAGTGTCTCTTGCTCGACAGTTTCGATTTGACCGCACAAAACTTTTTTACCGGTAATATCTAAAACTTTGTAGTCATTAAGAACTACCTGTTCGTCCGATAAGGCACTAATGTTTGATTTTGCTTTGAAGATTTCAAGTGTCAAAGCGGAAATATCTTGGATACTAGCAATTGAGGCCAATTCCAGAACAGCGACTTCATCAGATTTAGTGGTTGTTGATGACTTTAGACCAACGGTGTCAGATAAAATGGCACATAGCATTAATGAAGCTAACTGCTTTTCGATAGGATGTTGTAGGTTTTTAAATAAAATCCACGCCAGAGTATTGGAAGAGCCGACCGGTAGAATGTTTATTTCTATCGGCGAGGAAAAATTGAGATTGGCCTTGTGATGATCAAAGATTCCGGCTATTTGATTTTGGTTGAGTCCAGGGAGACGCTGTCCGGCTTCGTTGTGATCGACTAGGACAACACGATCTTCTGTTGTAATGTCTTCTACTTTTAATAATTGCGGAGGGGTAAGATCAAATTTTTCGAAAACAAATTTTGTTTCTTGATTTAACTCATCAATTATTACCGGGATTGAATTTAGATCCCAGTGAATTTTCATGTATTCCGTAAAAGCTAGAGCGGCGACGACGGAGTCAAGATCAGGTTTGATGTGTCCAAAAACGTAGGTTTTCATTTAATATTTTAGATTTTAAATTGTATATTTTATATTTGTTTTGGTGGAGTGAGATTGCCACTCCTCCCGCCGCGCGGCGGGATCGCAATGACGGAATTAGATGTCGAGGTTGGCCGAGGTGGCATGGGTCTGAATGAACTTCTTTCTTGGGGCTACCTCCTGGCCCATCAGTGTAGTAAAGACTTCGTCCGCATGTACAGCGTCCATGATATTGATGCGTTTGAGAGTTCTGGTGGCGGGGTTCATGGTAGTTTCCCAAAGCTGTTCTGGATTCATTTCTCCTAAACCTTTATAACGCTGTATACCAGATCTCTTTTGATCCTGTGGACTTAAGGTAGCGAGGTACTTGTCTTTTTCTTCGTCAGTATAAACATATTTATTAATGGTGCCATGGCTCACTTTGTAAAGTGGAGGAATGGCGAGATAGACATATCCCTTATCGAAAACCTGAGTGGTGTGTCGGAAAAACAGAGTCAGAAGAAGTGTAGCGATGTGAGCACCATCGACGTCAGCATCAGTCATGATAATTATGCGGTGATAACGAAGTTTCTCTATATCGAGAGTATCCCCTATTCCCATTCCCAGAGCGATGATCAGATCTTTGACACTTTCCGATTCGATAACTTTGTCCAAGCGAGCTCTTTCAGTGTTTAAAATTTTACCTCTGAGGGGAAGAATAGCTTGATGCTTACGATCTCTCCCCTGCTTAGCAGAACCACCGGCTGAGTCTCCCTCAACAATGAATAGTTCGGACATCGCCGGATCTTTTTCCTGGCAGTCGGCCAACTTCCCTGGAAGAGTCATTCCCTCCAAAGCACCTTTACGGACAACGGCATCTCTCGCCGCCCTTGCGGCCATACGAGCTTTGGCGGCTAAATATACTTTACCGATAATTATTTGAGCTGTTTGGGGATGTTCTTCAAGATATTCTTCAAGACCTTTTTTGACTATTTGATACACACCCGACTGGACTTCGGCATTGTTAACCTTAGTTTTTGTTTGGGATTCAAATTGGATTTCGGAAGAGCTCATCTTGATCCAGACAACTCCGGTGAGACCTTCTTTAAGATCGTCCGGAGTAAGGTCGATATCCTTATTCTTACCCTTTTTATCCTTTTCTTTATCGGTTTCTCCGGCTGTGATGTAGTTCTTCAATACTTTTGACAGAGCGGTTTTGAAACCGGTTAGGTGAGTACCTCCATCGTAAGTATTAATGGTATTGGCAAATGACTCTAAATTATCATTGTAGGTGTCCGTGTACTGCATCACTACCTCGACACCAATGGGAAGGTTGGCTTCAGTGGCACTACCGGAAACATAGATTGGTTCGTGAAGAGCTTTCTTGTGTCGATTCATGTGAGAGAGAAGTGAGCGAATTCCCGACTCAAAATAAAAGTTAGCTTCTTTTTCGGTCCGTTCATCTAAAAGATGAACATAGACGCCTGCAACAAGATAAGCTCTTTCTTGAAGCTTGGCTTTGATGTTGGCGTAGTTGAAGTCGGTGCTGATTTTGAAGATGGTGGGGTCGGGCCAGAAATGAGTAAAAGTTCCAGCTTTGGCGTGGAGAAGATGGCGGTGATATTCGGGAAGTAGTTCGCGGGTTTTTTCAGGAGAAATTTCTTTGACTGGGAAGTCGGGAGTGCCTACTTTGTATGATTGCAAGAAAAACTTTGGCAAGTGATTGACGATCACATCCATATGAGTGGAGAGGGCGTTGACTGCCGAAGCACCGACTCCGTGCAATCCCCCGGAAGCTTTGTAAGCCGATTCGGTAAACTTACCTCCAGCGTGAAGTTTAGTCATAGCCACCTCAAGCGCTGAGACGCCGCTAGGATGCATATCGGTAGGTACTCCTCGACCATCATCGGAGATGGAGACAGAGCCGTCTTTGTGGAGACAGACAAAAATATTTTTTGCAAAACCACCAATGGCTTCGTCAAGTGAGTTATCAACTATTTCAATAAGAAGATGGTGGAGGCCTTTTTCGTCGGTACTACCGATATACATTCCAGGTCTTTTGCGGACAGGTTCCAATCCTTCGAGAACGGTGATATCTTTGGCTGTGTATGACATACGGGGTTCATTTTAACTCATGCTTTAGAATATGTATATGATACCAAAAATAGCCGTAGGTTTCTTTGATGATAAAGAGGAATTATTTGCCAAATTATCTTTGACGGAAAACCTGGTAATGGGTTTTGACGGGGCGGAGGCAAAGCTAGACGATTTGAGAACATGGGTATACTCAGGAATTAATATTCTGACAACAACACCAAAATACTCGATGGTAATTTGGAACGCCGATAAAATGAGCCCTGAGTGCCAAGCGGTGTTATTGAAGCCCATGGAAGAGCTGGGAGAACGGATGAATTTAATTTTGGTGGTAGAAAATGAAAACCAACTTTTATCGACGATTTTGTCCAGAGGAATCATGGAATACTACAATAAATTTTTCTTTCCGGTAGAAGGATGTTGGGACGAAATTAGAAAATGCTGGAGTAGTGGTCCGGCGGCCTGCATTGCCTTTGTGGATCAACTGGACAAAGAAAAAGCCGCGCTGGTGATGGAGGAAGTCGTGAGAAAACTTCAAGCCAGTTTTATTACCGGGATCAATCAAAAAAGATTGACGATTTTAGATCTAGCGATTAGTAGTTTAGCTGAGCTTAAACAAACAAATATCAACAAAAAATTAATTCTAGATAATTTTCTGATTTGCTCATGGAGGATGATAAAAAGTTGAGGTATCCTCAAGGCCAGGCCTTGAAGGCGTATATAATTGTGACAAATGCCACAGAAAAATAGTCGTAAAGAATACGGTGCTGGCGGTTATTATCATATTTACAATCGTGGCGTTGAGAAACGAGATATTTTTCTAGACGAACAGGACTATAAGGTCTTTCTTGGCTATATGAAGTTTTATTTGGAATTTCCAAACCTTCAAGGCCTGGCCTTGAAGGATCCGGAGGGTAAAGTTATTTCTCCTTCGAGAGAACCAAAGAACTATGCTTCTCAAATTGAGTTACTATCTTATTGCTTGATGCCGAATCACTTTCACTTACTAATTAAACAATCTACCGATAGAGGCATAGCGGAATTTATGCAATCTTTAGTGCTTAAATACGTTCTGTACTTCAATAAGAAATACAAAAGGGTTGGAGGTCTGTTTCAGGGAAGGTATAAAACTGTTTTGATTGAGACGGAGGAACAATTTGTTTACGTTTCAAAATACATTCATCGGAATCCGATCAATCTTTTTCCTTCACCTTCAAGGCCAGGCCTTGAAGGTCTTGAAGGTGTCTGTGAATATAAATATTCGAGTTGTGGTAATTATGTAGGCTTGTTCAGTCAGAACTGGGTCAAGCCACAGGAAATACTTTCCTACTTTAAGAAAATTATGGGTAATTCTAGTTACAGATCTTTTGTTGAAGAAGCAAGTGGCTTAACAAAGGTATATTTTGAGATGATAGATTTGGAACAATAATTTCACTCTACACAGCTTGCATCGCTTACGACGTAACCGGTCCTTCAAGGCCAGGCCTTGAAGGTGCCTTGAAGGTGACTGAGGATTATAGGTGACACTGTTATAAGTGTGTTTATGAGTTTAGGGCGGTGAGAGTTTCGGTTTCGTTTCGAGTGCGGTAAGATTTGCCGCCGAGCGACACAAATAGTTGGCAGGTGGATTGGCTGTCGTCAATGATAATGCTGTCTTTGATACTGGATCCTAAATTAGAAAATGTAGTGAGGAAGAATTTCCCTCCCCTGTCTCTTTTGAGAATTCCAATCTCATACAAGCACTGAATGTCATCAAACGATTGGGACAATGTGGGATTGGCCGGTATGGTAAAACGCCGCAAAGTATCCAAATTATCTGTTCTTAAGATGCAGTACCATTTTTTTAGCTTTTGGATTTTATTAAGAATTGAGAGGATGAGTCTGATTGCGAATACTGTTCCAGAAAGTATTGTAGGAAATGACGCCGTTAAAATCGACGAAAACAATTTTTTGGGAAACGTTTGCTCCTTGCTTTCAACTCTAATGTTGGTTAATTATGGTTGTACTACCCAAACAAGTCCAGGTCAAGAAAGGAGAAATTTGCTATAGTTAAGATATGGATTATCAAGATAAGGCTCTACTGGATTTTTTGGTTTCTTCCCGCAGGTTGGCGGCGGATAAGGCCGAGAGCCTAAGGGTCGAGGCTCTGACGATGGGAAAAAATTTGGCTGATTTGCTGATGGAAAGAAGGATTATCAATGAAGAAGATTTGTCTCAAGCGAGGGCAAAAGTACTTAATATTCCCTATTTTTCAGAGAACAAGGTTTCTATTAGTCCTGAATTACTGTCTCTCGTTTCGGTAGACTTAGCCAAAAGCTATCAAGTGGTTCCTTTTGATTTGGATAAACATGCAGGTACTTTGAGTATGGTGATGGTCAAGCCGGAAGAGCTGTCAACAGTTGATTTCTTTCAGAAAAGAACAGGTTATAAAATCAAGTCCTATTTAACATCAAAAGAAAACTTTGAGAATCTGATAAACAATGTTTACAGTCAAAGTCTTTCTGGCGAAATATCGGGGGTCCTCAGCAGAGGGAAAGAGCAGACGGATGAAACTGGGATAAGACTGGTGACTGCCGACACCATTTCACAGATAATCAAGGAACCAAAGATTGTCGAGATTGTGAGAAAAATCCTGAAACATGCGATTCGTTTGAGGGCTTCAGATGTTCATATCGAACCCCAAGAAAATATTACCCGAGTGAGATATCGAATTGATGGAATATTGGAAGAGAAACTAAGCTTGGATAAGGATTATCACGCCGCCTTGGTTTCCCGTATCAAAATCCTAAGCGGTATGAAGATTGATGAAAAAAGAATCCCGCAGGATGGACGTTTTAATTTTAGTTCGGAGTATGGCGAAGTGGATTTGCGTATTTCTTCATTGCCTACGGTAAATGGTGAGAAGATCGTTATGCGTCTTCTGAAAAAATCGGAGAAAGTGCCGACGCTATCCGAACTTGGTATAAGGGCGAAAGCCTTGGCGACACTTGAAGAAGCGATTCATATTCCGCATGGCATTATTTTATCAACCGGGCCTACGGGGTCCGGTAAAACCACGACTCTTTATTCTTTGTTAACCATGATAAATAGTCCGAAGGTGAATATTGTTACGCTTGAGGATCCGGTGGAGTATCAAATGAATGGTGTTAATCAGGTCCAGGTTAATCCACAGGCAGGTCTTACCTTTGCTTCCGGGCTCCGTTCCTTTCTCCGTCAAGATCCGAATATTATTATGGTAGGTGAAATTCGTGATGAAGAAACTACCCAGCTAGCGATCCAAGCATCCCTAACAGGACACCTGGTATTTTCGACTGTTCATACAAATTCGTCTTCCGGAGCCCTCCCCCGTCTGTTAGACATGGGAGCCGAGCCATTTCTTTTGGCTTCGTCAATGACCGCCGCAATTGGGCAACGGGTCTTAAGGAAGATCTGTGACAATTGCAAACAAGTTTACGCGCCCGAACAGTCGGTGATTGATGATATTCAGCAAGTACTAGGAAAAATGTTGGATGGTTGGCTAAAATCCAGCTCCGACAAAACCGCTCAAGCCAACAAGAACAATGTTCCATTCATGCTTTATAAAGGTGTCGGCTGTGAGAAATGCGGAAACTCCGGGTATTTCGGACGAATTGGTATTTATGAGGTGCTGAGGGTATCCGAGAAAATAGCTCGTTCAATATTGGAGCGAGCTGATGCCTCCACTATCGAGAAACAAGCTATGGAAAATGGTATGATTATTATGAAACAAGATGGCTACCTAAAAGTTCTTGAAGGCATTACTACATTGGAAGAAGTTATTAGAGTAGCTCAAGTGTAGATAGATAATGGACAAAGCGGCTGAACTAATGCAAAAAATTTTGTTGGCAGGGTCCGAAATGGGGTCCTCCGACATACATCTGGTAGCCAATACTCCTCCGATTTTCCGTACGATGGGGAAACTGGAGCCATATAAACCGGCAGGGGTAATTGATTCAGAAATGCTGATGGCCATGATCAGCAGTGTGATGAATCAAAACCAAAAAGAGTTATTTCTCAGAGATTTCGATCTGGATTTTTCGATCCACTTGTTGGGGAAGGCCAGGTATAGAGCCAATGCTTATTTTCAGAAAGCGACACCGGCGATTTCTCTGCGCTTTATTCCCGACAAAATACCGACGATTGTAGATCTGGGTTTACCGGAAATTTGTCATTCATTTGCCAAACTAAAACAAGGGTTTATTCTTGTAACTGGACCGACCGGTTCGGGTAAATCAACCACTTTGGCGGCCATCATTGACGAAATAAATACAAATCGTGCAGAACATGTGGTAACCATAGAAGATCCAATTGAATTTGTGCACGAAAACAAGAAGTCGTTTATCAGCCAGAGGGAGCTTGGTGGGGATACTAAAAGCTGGAGCAACGCCTTGAAATCGGTGTTAAGAGAAGATCCCAATGTGGTTTTTATTGGGGAGATGCGCGATCCAGATACCATGCAGGCGGCGATGACGGTGGCCGAGACGGGTCACCTCGTGTTTGCTACGTTGCACACGAATTCTGCGGCCCAATCAATTGAAAGAATTGTAGACAGCTTTCCCGAGGAGCAACAAGCTCAAGCAGTATTACAGTTATCGATGATCCTTGAGGCGGTACTGTCTCAACGGCTAGTCCCCACCATTGAAGGCAAACGAGTGGTGGCTTCCGAGATAATGGTAGTCACTCCTGCAGTCCGCAATAATATCCGTGAAGGAAAAACATTTCAGATTGACAATATCATACAGACAAGCGGTAACTTGGGCATGAAGCTTATGGAAAACAGCCTGTCTGAACTGGTGAATAAAAATATAATCGATAGATCCGTGGCACTTGAGTATGCTATCCGGCCGTCTCTTTTGGATAAATTGTTGGGAGGAAGATAGGATGAAAACATTTCAATACAAAGTGACCGATCGAGAAGGAGTCCCCTCTGCTGGTGTTTTGGATGCGGTTGATGAAAAACAAGCGGCCAACGTATTACGGAGCAAAGGGCTGTTGATTACCGGTTTGTACGAAGCCGACCAATTAAACATCGAAGTAATGATGGGGAGATTCTCTAAACCGAAACCGGATGAGATTACCAATTTTACCCGTCAAATGGCCACCATGATCGGAGCCGGCCTGCCCTTGGTGGAGGCATTAAAAATATTGAAAAATCAGTCAGGTGTAAGTATCAAACCAATTTTAGAAAAGATTTTGACGGAAGTAGAAGGCGGTTCCACTTTGGCCGATGCAGTGGAGAGCTCGGGAGGAGGATTTTCTGCTGTTTATATAGCCATGGTGAGAGCTGGAGAGTCGGCTGGAGTATTGGATCAAGTGATGGGAAAACTAGCCGATACGCTGGACAAACAGCGTGAGTTTAAAAGTAAGACAAAAGGTGCCATGGTCTACCCGACGATTATTTTTTTCGCGATGATAGCCATTGCCTCGATTATGATGGTTTTTGTGGTGCCAAAGCTTACAGCGATGTATAAGGATTTTGGAGCAGAATTACCTGGTCCGACAAAAATTCTGATGGGGGTAAGCGATTTTACCGTTCATTATTGGTATGTAGTTTTTATGGTATTGGTAGTGGGGGGGGTGACTTTTACTAATTGGTCCAAAACCGAGGTGGGAGGTTTGATGGTAGAGCAATTAACTTTTAAAATTCCGATTTGGGGAAAACTGAAAAAGGATATCATTTTGACTGAGTTTGCCAGAACAATTAGTGTCTTGTTAGGTGCGGGCATTCCGATTTTGGATGCTCTAAATATTGTCTCAAATACCCTGGGGAGCCGTATATATTCCGCGGGGATAAAGCAAGCGGCGATTTTTGTCGAAAAAGGAGTGAGTCTGGCTGAATCGATAACACGCCTGGATATGTTCCCGCCGATCCTATCTCAAATGATCTCCGTGGGAGAAGAAACGGGAAAACTGGATTCCGTTCTGGTCAAGTTGGCGGTGTTTTATGAATCCGAAAGTGAAATAAAAATTAAGGCTTTGACTACGGCGATAGAGCCGTTAATTATGATCATCATGGGAATTGGAGTGGGTTTCTTGGTGATTGCTGTGATCATGCCTATCTATAACTTGACAAGTCAGTTTTAATCATTCATAGTTTATTAAGGTGTTAAGGAACTAATTATTTAACAAATAAAAAAAATGAATAGAATAAACAGAGGTTTCACCCTGATGGAGCTGTTAATTGTCATCGGTGTTTTGGGTATCTTGGCCGCCGGACTGCTGGCCGCCATCGACCCGTTCGAACAGCTAAAGAAAGCTCGAGATACAAATAATCGTAGTGCGGCAATAGAGTTTCTTGGCGCTTCACAAAGGTATTATGCTACTCACGGCTACTTGCCCTGGTATAAAGAAACAGTTTCTGGAACTTTTGATTGTGATGGTACTGATACCCAAATTCCATTATTGAGAACTGCTGATTCGACTACACCTTGGTCTGCTGTGCCTGTCAATAAGCCGACTGCTACAGCACACAATGCACAGATGAAAACGTGTGTTGATGACACACTAGGTGTAGATGGGGAAATCAAAAGCACATTCTTTGATGGGCTGGCTACGACTCTTTATGTAGTTTCGGGAGGTACTACCAAAGTTAAAGTTTGTTTCCCCCCTGAAGGTAAATCCAACATTTCTGATGGCCAAACTTCTTATTCTATAGACGATCTTGCAGCCCCTACGGCAGTATCTAGTGCTTGTAGTGATGCGGACAGGTTACTTGGAAAGTGTTTGCAGTGTTTTGAATAAAGAAGCGTAGATTAGAAAAGGGAAAACCCTCCGCTATGCGGGGGGTTTTGAGTTAAAATCTATCGTATGGCGCTGATAATAATTTTTTTGTTCGTAATGGGGCTGATCTGGGGAAGCTTTTTGAACGTGGTTATCTGGCGGATGTCACACGGTAGCTCTCCCCTATCGGGCCGGTCCATTTGTCCCAAGTGTAAACATGTGATTTCCTGGTATATGAATATTCCCGTGTTATCTTTTATTTTTCTTGGAGGCAGATGTGCATTTTGTCATAAAAAAATATCTATCCGCTATCCCCTGATCGAGTTGCTGACGGGAGTGTTCTTCGTTTGGTGGTTCGTGGTGGGTTTTAACTTCTTTAAGCTTGTCGGCAGTCCCTGGAGCTTCATTCAGCCTGTTTTTTGGCTGGTTACCGGTCTCGTCATGTTTGCCATACTGGTAATTGATCTACTGTATATGGTAATTCCTTTTGGTCTGAACTTAACCCTATTTTCTTTGGCACTTGCCTATCGTATTGGACTAACGAGCTTTGGAATTATGAATGGCGCGGATCTGTGGAGGTCAATCGCCTCCGGAGTTGGGGTATGCCTGATTTTTTTATTGTTGCAGTGGACCACAAAAAAAATTAAGAAAGTGGATGGATTTGGGCTGGGAGATATTTATCTCGCTCCATCACTCGGTTTACTTTTGGGTTGGCCCAGGATACTGCCAGGGATGTTTTCGTCGTTTGTTCTGGGGTCCGCGGTCGGACTGATACTAATTGGCATGAAAAGAAAAAAGTTGTCTCAGTATTTACCGTTCGGACCATTTTTGATTCTGGGAACTGCCATTGGTTTGTTATGGGGTGCTCCAATATGGAGCTGGTATATGGGATTACTGGTGTAATCTAGGGTATAAAGGGCTTGTAGTGTTTGGTATAGTATTTCATTGGTTTGGGGGCATTGAGAAAAAGGTCTTGGCTGTAGGTAAAGAGTTCAGATGGTTGTGTATTATTTAGAGATTGATTACTTCTTTCCAATGAAATGCTATTCCAACCAATAAAGCTACCTTTTCCTTGGAATTGCTGATCATCTTCGTCGCAACCATTGTTACCTACATCATGACAGGGAAAGGCAAGGCTTGCTCCCACATACCACCCATCGGCCCTAGTAACACTGGGATCAAATGTAAGGGTGCCTTTGGCAATAATGGACAGGAAGGAACCCTGGGGCACCGTGATATCATTCGTCACCGTGACATCTCCATTTATATGAAAGATGACGAATTGATTGGCCGATGGACTATAATTAAAAGATGTCACCGATCCGGCACTCTTTAAGATCTTGTAGCCGTTAGTAGTATCTGTTGCGGTATAGTTCACAGGCTGACCAGAACTCCAAGCCGTGGTGGTAAAAAGATTAAATCGGTTGTCATAAAAACTCCAATCGTAGATTTGTCCGGAATATTTACTTTCTATTTCCCATAGACTAGTGCTTACCTTAGCGTTTGGATTAGATCCTAGCATGTTTGCCGGCCGAGGGACACCGTAGCTAAGGAGACCACGTCTGTTCCCCACTGTTGGGTCCGGCAAAATGAGAGACATCTCAGTCGGCAAACTAGAGGGTATTATACTTCTAAGGTTATCGTCGCCATAGACACTGCCTCCTTTGGCTTGCCACCAACCCCCATAGTTTCGCCAAAAACCTGTGTTTTTTGTCACGGTTTGACCTTGATCGGTTACTGTGGCTGCTGCTGGTCCGCACTCGGTCTTGATCCCTGCTGCTCTGCCTGAGCTAATCAGATCGGTATAATCAAAAGAATAGATTCCATTTGTTAATGAGGCATAAACAGACTCTGAATAATTGCCGCTAGCGTCGGTGCCGACGGGTAGAGAGATAACAGGCCATGGTCCATTGATATCAAAGTTGGCGTTACTATATCTAAGAGAAATGTACAAAGGATTGGTTCCAATATCAGCGGGGCAAGAGGATAGATCGGAGGCATCAAAGAGGGTTCCGGTGATCGTTCCTATACAGTTTTCCACCAAGGGTGTTCCGGTGCAGTTATTGGTACCACAATCTTCGGTACAAGTCCTGGTTCGTTGATGGCTGGAATTGCATGAGCTCCAGGCGGAGACGTAGGCTGGATCGACTGAGTCAAAACCCTCGACACAGATGCTTCTGGTTAGCGACTGACTTTCAAATGCCCCATTATTTGCTGAAGCCGACCAATAAATATTTCCTTTGATAACTGCCGGCCGTGTTGCTTGTGAGGTTAAGTCTGTTCTGGTATTTTCCAAATTGCAGCTTCCTGAAACGGTAGAGACACAAATTTTGTAATGATTGTCATTTGTAGGGCAAGCATAGCCCCAGCTCCCTATGCTATTCCAATCCGCGGTGACATTGGTTCCATAGGTGATTTCTGCTCCATCAGCCGGAGAAACTAATGTGGGTGTATCCGGGTATGTAGCGACACAGCAGGATACGGTTAATGGTACAGCTGCACAATCATCGGTGCCGCAATTTTCAGTACAAGACTCAAGAGGACATGTTTGGGTAACTGGATCAGGATCCCCATACACGGTCGTCGGCCCACACTCATTACACCTGGTCTCTGTCTGAGTATCTCCAACATAGGAACAATTTGCCGCTACGTCACAGCCGGCTTTGCTAGTAAAATACGCGCTGCAGTCGTCTGTGACGCAAGTTTCACTACAGGTCCTGGTTCGAGTAACATTGCCACAATAGGTTGGCGTGGCCGGCCACGTTGTCCAAGTCGAGACGGTCGGCGAGACGGCCTCGACACAGACCTGTACCGAATTGGACCACACTGTAGGTGGCACGCCATTGTGGGAGCCGGCATATATCCATACGCTGGGATCAGCCACTGTCGGTGTCCAGGAGTACTGTGAGGTGGTACCTAGATTCCAATTACCGACGTAGTCACAGCTCCCCG